>JAQIBX010000018.1 GCA_027858895.1 Desulfuromusa sp.
CAGTAATTTACGATAAGCACAGTTTGTCGGAAGCCAACTAATGTCAGATAGATTTTCCTGAGTTAGCTTAATACAGTCTTCCTCGACCTGCAGGCGGTGTGGATAAATACGGCATGATCGTTCATGTATATCGAGAAACCGACAGGGGATCGCGGTGGTATGTACGACCCCCTGCTGATCGATATTTTTCTCAAAGCAGCAAGCGCCACAACAGTCGCAGATTGCTTCCCACTGTTCCTCGGTCATTGGCTAGAGCTAGGCACATTCAGAATAGCCGCAGGAATGACAAACGCAGCAACCACCTTCATGCTCAACCGGACCGCCACAATCCGGACATGCGCCACTATTGTTGGTGAACTTGGTTCGGCTTTCATCCTCTTTAAGCATATGCAGTTCGACTGCTTTGGCAACAGCATCAGCACAGGAGGTTATTCTGTTTTCACCAAAACCCGCAGGTTTGTGGCAGGTGATACCGATAAGTTGCTTGACTGTTTGTCTGGCCTGGCCACCGCTGCGCCAGGCTAAGGAAACCAGACGACCGATGGCTTCACATTGGGAGGCGGCACAGCCACCGGCTTTTCCCATGGTGGTAAAGAGCTCAAAGAGGCCATTTTCATCTTCATTGATGGTGATATAGAGTGGCCCGCAACCCGTCTCCATTTGGTAGGTTGATCCAGTCAGTGCGCGTGGGCGTTCCCGCTTGCGGGAGGATTTTTTGCCTTCCATCGGCACAAAGGCATCGTTTTTTTTCTCTTCATCACTTTTCCCGGCGACAGAGAGAACCTGCATATCGCGAGATCCATCACGGTAAATGGTGACCCCTTTACAGCCTTCTTTATAGGCCAGTCGATAAACAGTGGCAACATCCTCCCGGGTTGCACTACGGCAAAAATTGACTGTTTTAGAAACTGCGTTATCGGTATGCCTCTGAAATGCGGCTTGCATCAGCACGTGATCTTTGGGAGTGATGTCGTGCGAGGTGACAAAAATCCTGCGGATATCTGCCGGTACAGCCTCGATATCTTGGACCGTTCCTTTTTCGGCGATTTCCTGCATCAATTCTTCGCTGTAAAATCCGCGTTGTTTGGCAATCTTCTCAAACAGTGGATGGACTTCGATGAGCTTGTTGTTATCAAGAACCTGGCGGACGTATGAAACCGCAAATAATGGTTCGACGCCACTGGAACAGTTCGCAATAATCGAGATTGTCCCAGTTGGTGCAATAGTGGTGCAGGTGGAATTGCGAATTGGGCTGGAGCCCGGTTTGTCAAAAATACTCCCTTTGATATTAGGGAAGGCCCCGCGCTCTTTCGCCAATTGAATCGATTCTTCATGCGCTTTTTCGTTGATGAAGCGCATTACTTTTTCCCCTAAGTCAATGGCATCCTGACTGTTATATGGGGTGTCCAGCAGAATCAGCATGTCGGCCCAGCCCATGACACCCAGACCAATTTTTCGGTTGGCGTGGGTCATTTCATCAATCTCGGGCAGGGGGTACTTGTTAGCCTCGATGACATTATCGAGGAAGCGAGTCGCCAGTTTTACTGTTTGCTCAAGTTTGTCCCAGTTGATTTTTCCACCAACGACCATGTTTGCCAGATTGAGTGAGCCGAGATTACACGATTCATAAGGCAGGAGAGGTTGTTCACCGCATGGGTTGGTGCTTTCATATTCACCGATATGCGGGGTTGGATTGTCACGGTTAAGACGATCAAGAAAGACGATTCCTGGTTCACCGTTGGCCCATGCCATATCTATAATCTGGTTGAAAACCTTGGTTGCGTTCAGTTGTTTAACGACCAGACCATCGCGTGGGTTGATAATGTCGTAATCCTCTCCTTTTTCAACAGCATCCATAAAGGCTTCAGTAACGCCGACAGAAATGTTAAAGTTGGTGAGAATCGTCAGATCCCGTTTGGCCATGATGAAATCCATGACATCGGGATGATCGACCCGTAAAATCCCCATATTGGCGCCACGACGGGTGCCGCCTTGCTTTATTGTTTCAGTTGCAGCATCAAAAACCCGCATAAAGGAGATTGGACCTGAAGAAACGCCACTGGTCGAGCGAACTTCATCGTTGGCCGGGCGGATACGGGAGAAAGAGAATCCGGTTCCACCACCACTTTTGTGGATCAATGCCGTGTTCTTAATTGCCTCAAAAATACTTTCCATCGAATCGCCAACCGGGAGCACAAAACAAGCTGACAGCTGACCCAGTTCACGCCCGGCATTCATCAACGTTGGTGAGTTGGGTAAAAAGTCGAGATTGGCCATCGTCTGATAATAGCCTTGTTCGTAACTCACCTTTTTCGTGCCAATAGCTGGTTCTGCGGCATCGATAGTCTGAGCGACCCGGCGAAACATCTCTTCGGGTGTTTCGGTCGGGTTTCCATTGCCATCACGCTTCAAGTAACGTTTAGTCAGAACTGTCAGGGCATTTTTGGAGAGTTTCAGCGGGGCAGTGGTTTTTTCTTTGGACATTTGCGGTTCCTTTTCTGACGCATTTCGGTCTAGCGGAGTTCGTCAATTTAATGGGGAATCAAGCACGGGAAATATAATCTATTTAGTCGCTGTTGCACTATATTTTGTAGGTCGTAAATATAGACCGCTACATGTGGTGCCTGTCAAGCTGAAAAAGATAATATAGTTGGCTAATGAAAAACAAGATAATGAGTGTAATGAAGACTGAATCGGATATTTATTGTCCGACTTATTGTGTGAAACAAGCGTCTGAAACAAGCACTTTTTATCATCCCCTTAGAGTTTGCTTGTCGCAATCCTGAATAATGAGTATTCTGCCGGCTTCATAACAGAATTTGGACTTTTAGATGACACTAACAAAACCGATATATCTCGATAATGCTGCAACCAGCCATCCCAAGCCGGAGGCTGTTTACTTGGCGGTGATGGAAGCCTTGCGCGCTGGAGGGAGCCCGGGTCGGGGCAGTCACCGGTCAGCGATGGCTGCAGAGCATTTGGTTTTTGAAACGCGGGAAGCATTGGCAGAGTTATTCAACGCTGCGTCTTCTGATCGCTTTATTTTTACCCACAATGCAACCACCGCAATCAATCAGGCTTTATTTGGTTTGTTGCGTCCAGGCGATCGAGTTGTCACGACCACGGTTGAGCATAATGCGGTCACCAGACCTTTGCGGGAACTCCAGGAGCGTGGAGTAGCAATTGTTAAAGTCGCTGCTGATCCAGTGACAGGAATTGTCAAGAGTTCAGCATTGCAGGAGGCTTGTCTTTGTCAACCGACGCGCTTGTTGCTGGTAAACCATTGTTCCAATGTTTTTGGCTCCATCCAGCCCATTGAGGGTTTAGGTCGCTGGTGCCATGATCATGGTATTTTGTTTATGCTTGATGGTGCACAGAGTGCTGGCTCGGTTCCGATTGATTTTCAAGCCCTTAATATTGACCTTTTTGCTGCTCCGGGTCATAAGGGTTTGCTGGGTCCGCAGGGGACAGGGTTTCTCTACGTGAATGAAGGCATTGAACTTGTACCATTGATATACGGGGGGACTGGTGCAAATTCCCACTCAGATCGGCAACCGCAAATTTTTCCGGAATGTCTGGAATCTGGAACCCTCAATCTCCCCGGGTTGGCTGGATTGTCTGCCGCGCTGCAGTTTTTGCAACAGACCGGTATCGAACAGCTCCGGACACGGGAACTTGAGTTGATTGAGAAAATTTGTACTGGTTTAAAAAACATCGAAAGCGTCAAGCTTTATGGTTCGGATGATGTTATGTTAAGAGCCGGAGCGATCTCGTTTAATCTGACGAACTATGATCCCGCTGAGGTTGGCTTTATCCTGGATCAGCAGGAGCAAATATCAGCCCGGGTTGGTTTGCACTGTGCTCCTGATGCGCACCGGACTATCGGAACTTATCCCACTGGAACAGTCCGTGTCAGCCCCGGATATTTTACCACTGAGGCAGAAATAGATCATTTTCTGCAAACCATTGAGAAACTAAACGATAAGAAGCTGAAGAGTTGATCGGCCATTTCGCCCAGCATTGTAGATAAGGGTAAACAGCTAATGAAAAATTATATACTCGACACAAATGTAGTGCTGCATGATCCGCAGGCAATTTATAAATTCTCTGACAATATAGTGATATTACCTTTAACGGTGATTGAAGAGATTGATCGATTTAAGAAGGATCAAAATGAAACCGGACGAAATGCGCGTCAGATTTCGCGCATGATTGATGAGTTTCGTTCTCAAGCTAAGCTGGTTGAAGGGGTCCCTCTGGAAAATGGTGGGGTACTCAAGGTAGCAATTTATAAACAGGAATTTTTGCTGAAATTACCCCCAGAACTGCGTAATGATCGTGGCGATAACCGCATCCTCGCTATTGCCCAGGATCTACAGGAAAATTTACCACAAGGGACCGTTTTCCTGGTTTCTAAAGATATTAATCTGCGAATCAAGGCCGATACGATCGGACTGTCTGCAGAGGATTATCAGAGTGATAAGTTTCCGATCGAAGATCTCTATACCGGCACCAGTGAATTGCTTCTGCCCAAAGATCAGATTGATAATTTTTTTGAACAAGGCTCATTGTCACTCGAAGGTGAGTTCTACGCAAATCAAGGATTGACCTTGATTGATGAAACCAATCCATCCCATACGGCACTTGGTCGCTATGATGCGAGCAGGCAGGAAGTTGTTGGTTTAATAAAAGTTCAAAAAGAGGGCATATGGGGGATACATCCACGAAATCGTGAACAGCAGTTTGCCTTTGATCTGCTTCTGAATGAAGATGTCCAGCTGGTTTCTCTGGTTGGCAAAGCGGGCACGGGAAAAACTCTGCTGGCTATTGCTGCAGGTTTGGTGAAAACCGCCGATGACAGTGCCTACAATCGGTTGCTGGTGTCTCGCCCGGTTTATCCGATGGGGCGCGATCTGGGCTTTTTGCCGGGTGATATTGAAGATAAGTTGGCTCCCTGGATGCAACCGATCTTTGATAATGTTGAGTTACTGCTGTCTTCTTATGATGAGGTCGGAAAGCGTAAACGAGGTTACCGGGAACTTATTGATCTTGGCCTGATGGAAATTGAACCACTGACTTATATACGTGGTCGTTCTATTCCCAAACAGTATATGATTGTCGACGAAGCACAAAACCTGACCCCGCACGAAATTAAAACGATTATCACCCGGGCTGGAGAGGGAACCAAAATTGTCCTGACCGGTGATCCGTACCAGATTGATAATCCCTATGTTGATTCTGCCAGTAATGGTTTGTCATTTTCTGTTGAACGCTTGAAGGGTCAGGATATAACCGGTCATACTACCCTGAGCAAGGGTGAGCGTTCCTTACTTGCTGAACTTGCAGCAAATCTTCTTTAACTTCATGCGATGATTTTTTATGTTGTTACTTACTCTTGAAAGTTCATGTGACGAAACTGCTGCGGCGGTTGTTCGTGATGGTCGGCAGGTGTTATCCAATTTGATTGCCTCTCAGGTGGATTTGCATGCCGTTTATGGCGGGGTCGTGCCGGAATTAGCATCACGGCGCCATCTTGAAGTTATTAATCCCCTGGTCGAAGAAGCTTTATCTACTGCGGGGGTTACGCAGGAAGATTTGGACGGGATTGTGGTCACGCGTGGGCCCGGTTTGGTTGGCGCTTTACTGGTTGGACTGTCGTTTGCCAAGGCATACGCATACGCACTGAATATTCCGCTGATCGGTGTTCATCACATTGAAGGTCATATCCTGGCAATTCAGCTGGAAGAAAAGGTTGAATATCCTTTTCTTGCGGTTGCTGTCTCCGGAGGTCACACCCATCTGTATCGGGTTGATGAAATTGGCCGCTATCACTTGCTTGGACGGACAGTTGATGATGCGGCAGGAGAAGCTTTCGATAAAGTTGCGAAAATGATGGGGCTTGGTTATCCGGGAGGGCCAATTATCGATAAGCTGGCTTCCGTAGGTGATGATGGCGGGATTGTATTTCCCCGACCGATGTTGAAAAAAAATAATTTTGACTTCAGCTTTTCCGGGGTAAAAACAGCTGTTTTAAATTATTTGCAGCGGCTTGAATCAGCTCCAGATGAAATACTCACCAGCCAAATTGCCTGTGCTTTCCAGACTGCAGTTATTGATGTCATTTCACAGAAAGCCATGCGGGCTGCCGAGGCTGAAGATTTAAATCGCATTGTTGTCGCTGGTGGCGTTGCCTGCAATTCTGGTTTGCGAAAAAAGTTTGCAAAGCTGGCTGTTGCCACGGGCACCAAAGTTTTCTTCCCGTCACCGATCCTCTGTGCAGATAATGCTGCTATGTTGGCTGTTGCCGGTGATTATTATTTGTCTCAGGGCCTTTCATCTGATCTTGATTTGAATGCTGTTTCTAACTGGCCGTTGGAACAGGTTCACAGCTAAACAAGTAGAATATTTATGTGGCGTCGCTGGGGCTTTTTCAGACAGTTTAAGTTGAATGTGATTCAGTTGGCACGCCTGCGGTCTGAACCTGACGCAATTGGTCGCGGCATGGCGCTTGGTCTGTTTGTCGGATTTACTCCTACCTTTGGCGTACAACTATTTCTGGTAATTCTGCTTGCTTTTTTATTACGACAAAATAAAATTGCTTCTTTTGTTGGTGTCTGGGTCACTAATCCTTTAACCGCGCCGTTAATTTATGGTTTGGAATATAAAATAGGTCGGTTGCTGCTGGGTATGCCACACCTTAGTGCCGACCCCTTCGGTGATGGGTTGAGCTGGTCATTGGGTGCGCAGGTCGGAGCGCCGCTGTTAATTGGTAGTGTTGTCCTTGGCATACCGGTTGCTGTCATTGGTTATTCCATGACTGTCCGGTTGATTCCCAGCTTGCGCCAATGGAAAATTCCACGTTGGCCTCGCAGACGTAAATCTCTGGAAAAATAAACAATGAGCTACCAAACTAAAAAACGTTTCGGTCAACACTTTCTGCGTGATCGTACGGTTATTGATAAAATCATAACGGCTGCACAGCTTGATCCACAGAAACAAGTGGTTGAAGTTGGCCCAGGTCTAGGGGTGTTAACAGATGAACTGTTGCCCCGGTCTGCCCATGTGCAGGTGATGGAGATAGATCGCGATTTAATAGAGCGCTTGGAGGCGCGTAACGATTTACGTTTAACGGTCCATGCTGGAGATGTGCTTAAGCTTCCCTGGCGAGATTTTCTTAATCAGCCACCCTATACATTAGTTGCAAACCTTCCGTACAATATTTCCAGTCAAGTTGTGTTTCGCCTGATTGAGCACCGCGATCTTTTTCAGCGGATGGTTCTGATGTTTCAGCGCGAAGTTGGTGAAAGATTGATTGCCACTCCGGGCGGTAAGGATTATGGGATTCTGTCGGTTCTCTGTCAGCTCTGGTACGATATTAAAACCGTCACTTTGGTGAAACCAGAGGCTTTTTCTCCGTCACCAAAGGTAGATTCGATCGTACTTAATTTTCAGCCATTGCCAAGCCCACGGGTTGACCCGATTGATGAAGTTCTGTTTAAAAAGGTCGTCAAAGGGGCTTTTACCCAACGGCGTAAAACCTTGCGCAATAGTCTTCTGGCTAGTGGGTTTGCTGCAACAGATATCGATTTTGCCCTCCAGCAGGCGGATATTTCACCCGGTTGTCGCGGTGAAACGCTTTCGCTGCAGAATTTTTCTGCACTCACCAATTTTTTAATCAAATAATAAATTAAAAATTTATAAAACATGCTTGATAAGTGTCAATTCGTGGTCTATTGTTTTGTGTGCGGCCTTCGACAATTCTGTTTATGGTTGAGCGTAAAAATATTACCCATTTTTGGTAGTCAGGGAGACTAACATGAAAGTGACAGTGGCCCGTGGAGGTCGAACGTCAGAAGAGAAAGATCAACTCTTTCAACCTGAAGCGATTCAACAAGAGTTAGTGCGCCAAGGTCAGCCAGATGGCACTCCTGCTTATCTGAATTTGGCGAAAATTCTGCGGCAGGAAATCCCGGAAAATTTTTTATCTTCTCTTTCCCTGTCTGAGCTTGTCGCGAATCTTCTTCAGGCGGCTAAATTTCTTGCCCAGCGCAGCCCTGATGAAATTAAGGTTGAATTGCAGGCGCAGGAAACCCCTGGTCATTACTACCTCTTTACCAATGCTCCCGATGCAAATCATATTTTTTTCTCAATTCAGGAATATCTGCATCGGCGCTCTTTCCACTTTCGCGTTTTTTGTCATCCGATCATTTCTGTTGTACGCAATAATGGCGTGATTCAGCAAGTTTCTGAGGGAGACAATACTCTTCCCCAAGAATCATTTATTTGGATGGAGTTGGAGCGCTTTCCTGCTGGTAAGATTGAAGATCTAGAGCAGGCAATCACTACCATTATTTCTTCCGCAGTCACAATCAACCAGGATCGGCCTGCAATGTTACAGAAGATTGCCGCTCTTGGTGAAATAGATGGTCTGAGTCAATATTGCGATCTGTATGATTGGTTACAGCAGGAAAACTTTATACCTGTTGCGACTCGCAGCTACGCCTATGCTAAAGCTGCCGACGTGACCGGCTTTTTTGAAGAAACATCCGAATCTTTAGGTTTATCTCAGTTTTATGATCGGGCATTTTATAAGGGTGCAAAACCAATCTCTTTGACTCCTCAAATAGTTTTTCTCCTGTTGGGTCATGGAAAAGATGTTGATCTTGAACGGGTTGAATTACGCTGTCCTTTACATCGTTTTGAGCGTTTGACTTATATAGGCTTCCGTGAAGAATTGCCTGAGGGGCGTTATCGTGAACATTGTTTCTGGGGCTTTTATACCCAGAAAAGTCTCGATGAAAATGCTTTTACCATCCCGGCTTTACGGCAGCGGATTGAACTGGCACAGCAGCAACTGAAGATTCCGCATGACAGTCACAACTATCGTAAGACAATACAGGTCATCAACAGTTTTCCTAAAGTTGAATTATTTCTGATGGGCGACATTGAACTGCGGCGGATGCTGCGTTCTTTTACTCAGATGCACCGCCAGGCAGGTGTTAAGGTTGTCGTTGCTCCGAGTGCTTCAGAGGTGGCTTTGACCCTGATGTTGATTATGCCAAATGACTACTATCTGCCCGAACATATAGAGCGGATGGAGATCTATTTACGCCGTTATTTCAGGGCGGTTTCTGTTGAGTCTCGTTTAATCCACATGGCATCTGACTACCTGAGTTTACATGTGAACATGCAACTGCATAAGAGAGAGGTGCACATCGATCTGATTCAGTTGGAGCAGGGCTTGACCCGGGTCGCACTGCCGTGGAAATTGAAATTCAGAGCTTTGCTGGAGAAGAACTTTGTCAATGACACTTTTTCGACTTGGGAGCGATACAGCAAGTCGTTCAATAAAGATTACCGAGCTCGGACGCATCCACGTTTTGCCGTACGCGACGTTAAAAATATTGAAAAGTTATTGAGCACTCGACAAGATTCTTTTGACCTTTGGGGACCATTTCATGAAGAGGATGACTACTATCGACTGCAATATTATAGTTTCAGTCGTAGTTATCTGAACGATTTGATGCCTTTTTTGCAGAATCTGGCTCTCAATGTGTTGCATGAGGTTGATTCTGATCTTGAGGTGGGTTCAGAACAGGTTTTTATCAAAAGTTTTGCGATTAAACCCAACGCTTCTAACGGTTTGCCATTTAAACAGATTAAACCTCTGTTGCTGGATACTCTCCTGGCGCTGCGGAACAATGAGGTAGAAAATGACTATCTGCATCGCTTACAGCTACTCACTGGGCTTTCCTGGCGCGAAATAGACGTATTCCGTGGCTATCGCAGTTACTATTTTCAGCTGGGTAGTCCTTTTACCAAAAAACGGGTTGCTGATGCTTTGGTTAATAATGCCAAGGTTGCCCTTCTTCTGTATCGTTATTTTGAAGGGCGTTTCAAACCATCCGAAAAGTTAGCCGATCCGATGACTCGTGAGATCGAAGTTCTATCACCAATTCGACAGGAACTGGTAACAGCTCTCGAGGTCGTCAGTGATCCCAATGAAGACAAAATCCTGCGCACCTTGTTCAACTTGATCGATTCAACTATCAGAACTAATTTTTTCCTCCGTTATCAACAGGACGATTATTTCTTCTCCTTTAAAGTCAGTACCCTCGGTGTGATTGATATGCCCGCGCCACGGCCGCTTTATGAAGTGTTCGTCCATTCTGCAACAATGGAAGGTCTGCATTTGCGTGGCGGTAAGGTCGCCCGTGGTGGCATTCGCTGGTCGGAACGACCGGATGATTTCAGAACCGAAGTGCTAGGTCTGGTCAAGGCGCAGATGACCAAGAACGCAGTGATTGTTCCGGTGGGCTCTAAAGGTGGTTTTATTACTAAGCAGACCAGTCCTGATCGGGACAAAATGGGTGTACTTATTAAGGAAGCCTATCAGACCCTGATGCGAGGCCTGCTTGATCTGACCGATAACAGGGTGGGTGATGAGATTGTCCAGCCGGCAGGAGTTATCGCTTATGATGGTCTGGATCCTTACTTGGTTGTCGCTGCCGATAAAGGCACTGCTCATTTGCCCGATACTGCAAATGCCGTCAGCGAATCTTATAATTTCTGGCTGGGCGATGCTTTCGCCAGTGGTGGCTCGCATGGTTATGATCATAAACAACTCGGCATTACCGCACGTGGCGCTTGGGAAAGTGTTAAGCGCTCGTTCCGGGAAATAGGGCACGATATCCAGACCAAGCCGTTCACCGTGGTTGGTATCGGTGATATGAGTGGTGACGTTTTTGGTAATGGCATGTTGCTGTCGCGACAAACCAAGTTGTTGGCGGCCTTTGATCATCGCCATATTTTCCTCGATCCAAATCCAGATCCTGAAAGCTCTTTTATTGAGCGAGAGCGGTTGTACAACCTCCCGCGTTCCAGTTGGGAAGATTACAATCCAGCCCTGATTTCTGAGGGTGGCGGGGTGTTTTCAAAGCAGTTGAAAGAAAT
>JAQIBX010000148.1 GCA_027858895.1 Desulfuromusa sp.
CTGCCGGTCGGTGATTTTGATCTATTCAACGCTATCCTGCTGTCTCTGCACAAAGAACATGGTGAAGAGGGGATCAAAAAACTGGGTCGCTGCATGCTGAAAGCAATGCACCCATCGCAGATGGTTAAAAATGCCCAGCGGGTTGCAGAAGAGAAGCCGCTGGTAACAATCATGCCGTACTTCTTCACCAAAATGGCGCGCATGGTTAAAAGTCTGGAGATTATCTGGCCCGAAGATGGGGCCGTGGTCAGCCCGATTTTCATGCTCACCAAGCGGGCAAGTCTGGAAAAAGTTAAGCCAATTGCTGAATACCTTTCCAGCAAACCAGTCGGGGAAATTCTGGCACAAAGAGGTCTGTTCCCATCAGTCCATCCCGAGGTTGATAATCAGCTTGAAGGTGATCATCCGTGGAAATGGATCGGCTGGGATTACATCTACCAGAACGACATCGGCGCCTTGATTAAACACACCACGCAAATTTTTGAAGATTCAATGAATTCTGTATAAAGGAGTTATTATGCGTTTTTTAACCATATCCGGCCCACCATCATCGGGGAAAACCTCGGTTATTTTACGAGTGATTGAAGCGCTGCAAGCGCGTGAGAAAAAAATCGGCGTCGTTAAGTTTGATTGCCTGCTGACCGACGATGATAAACTTTATGCCAAAAAAGGCGTGTTGGTCAAAAAAGGTCTATCGGGCGCACTTTGCCCCGATCATTATTTTGTCAGTAATATCGAATCATGTGTCACCTGGGGACACGAAAATGATTGTGAATTCCTGATCAGCGAAAGTGCCGGGCTGTGTAACCGTTGTTCTCCACACATCAAAGAGATCACCGCCGTTTGTGTTATCGACAACCTCAGCGGGATCAATACGCCGAAAAAAATCGGTCCGATGTTAAAATCGGCCGATATCGTTGTCATTACTAAAGGCGACATCGTCTCCCAGGCCGAACGGGAAGTTTTTGCCTCGCGAGTCAAACAGGTCAATCCAGGTGCCATCATCATGAATGTCAACGGTATCACCGGACAGGGAGCCTTTGAACTGACCAGCTTGTTTGAGGATGCATCGGATATCGAAACTTTGAAAGGAAAAGTCCTGCGATTCTCTATGCCTGCAGCACTCTGCTCCTACTGCCTGGGTGAAACCCGGATAGGGGATGAATATCAGACCGGCAACATCCGCAAAATGGATATTTAAGAAAGATGAAATTGATGAAAGACACAGCTCTATTACATAAATCGATGGCCGAAATTCTTGTAGATCATCCCTATATTGAGGACTTCTTGACCTCATTTGGCCTGGTCGTTAAACCAAGCGTCGACAGTCTGCAGGACTACCTAGCGACCCTTGATCCCGACAATCTGGAAGACCTAGGGATCAATGAAGAACAACTGCGCCAAAGTCTCAACGGTTTTCTTGACGGGATGCTGGCTCTGAGCGATCCCATGGACAAAGTTGAGTCTCTGACCATTATTGGCGGCCATGATAAATCGGGAAAAGCAGAGACCCTTGAACTGACTCTGAAGCCAGGAGAGGTCATTTGCATCGTCGGCCCAACTGGTTCGGGCAAAAGTCGTCTACTGGCAGATATTGAGTGGGTTGCACAAGGCGACACCCCGACCGGAAGGCAAATTCTTATCAACAATCAGGTGCCTGACAGCAAGTGGCGCTTTTCGACCGAATATAAACTGGTTGCACAATTGTCTCAGAACATGAACTTTGTCATGGATCTGTCGGCGGAAGAATTCATCCGCATGCATGCAGAAAGCCGGCTGGTTACTGATCCGGAAGAAAAAGTGACACAAATTCTGAAACAAGCCAATGAACTGGCTGGAGAGCCGTTTGCCCCCGATACACCGGTCACTTCCTTAAGTGGGGGACAATCCCGAGCACTCATGATTGCCGACATGGCGATTCTGAGTAAATCCCCGATTGCACTGATTGATGAAATTGAAAATGCCGGAATCGACAGGAAAAAGGCTTTGGCTCTGCTGATTAAGGAAGAAAAAATTATTCTGATGGCAACTCACGACCCGATTCTTGCTTTAATGGGTGATCGACGCCTGGTGATTAAAAACGGTGGCATCGACAAAATTATCGAATCAAGTGAAGCAGAACGGAAAAACCTAGCTTCACTGGAAGAATTGGACAACAAGCTTCTCGCCCTGAGAAATAGAATTCGTACCGGGGATACCCTGGAAAATATCTAAGGAGATTAAAACAATGCATGATGGTTGTAATGGGAGTTTTGGCAACGGAGAACAGATTGTCAACAAGTTAAGGCAGATGGGATTCAGCAGCTACGCCATGCCGGTTCCGGTAGAGATTAAGTGTGCGAGTTGTGAAACGGCTTTTACCATGCAAACGATGGAAGACAGATGTGACAACTGCGGGATGACTTACGGTGTGACACCCTGTCACGCAACAGATCCCGGGAGCGTCCAACCGGCTGGAATCAATTTTTGATGGCGTTGTTCGACACCATCTTATCCCTTTTGTGCACGCAATAATTGTTGAGGTTCAATCAGTGCAGGGTGAGGACACTCACCCTCGCATACAAATACAGTTTCTCTCGAATTTACTGCTGTTCATCTTTTGCCGATTTAGAGATAAATTGCCAGAGCTCTGAATGGATTGCGCTTTCCAACTTACCAAATTTTATCCCAACACTGTGCTTATTCCTCTCACTTCCGTTCGCTTTTTCTGTCCAGCAAACTTCTCCAGTAATTGAAAATATGTCCTGCTGCTCCGGCAATGAAAACTGGATAGAAACTTGCCCCTTGACCCTTGGCAATGGATTGGAACCAGAAATTTCTATACGCGCACCGTCCATGCTTAAATTGTAGAAAGTCCCGCGACATTCATGTCGACTATAACTGACCTTTACTTGCAGAGGGTAGGAAAACTGAAAACGAAAGTGATCCCGAGCGCCGGTCATCATCCCTTGCAAGATATTTAAAAATTGATGAATACTACCCTTGCTGACAGCTGAATTAACATTATTTTCATCCATTGAACTATGCTCATCAATCACCTCATCCAATAATTTTCTATAGCGGAAAAACCGTTTGAGCAGGTCTTGCCGGTCAAAAGTAAAACCATTAGAGGAAACCAGCACATTTTTGACTGCGACTGCGACACCGCAATGTTCACAGTCAATGGTCGCTATCTCCGCTAAAAGTGCAGAACTGATATAGTTATTGCATTTTGGGCATTTCATGATCAACATAGTGAGCCTCTCAATTCATCTATACAAACTTCTTTTTCCCAAAGTTAGTAATGGTTTCGGCACCGTCCCCATCAAGGTTAGAGATTGTCAATAAATACTACAGCTAAAACAATACAAACTCAACCACTAAATGAATAACAAATAATTAGTGATATTAATAATATCTCTGTATTCCATTATTCAATTAATCTACTGTTCCTGCTATATTGATATTTGAATTTTATTTTCAATCGACCTTAACTTTTACAAGGAGTCTCTATGTCTGTTTCATCTTTTCATCCCCCCCAGCGCACCCTGATGGGTCCTGGGCCGTCAGATGTTAATCCGCGAATCCTGGAAGCTATGTCACGTCCAACCATTGGCCATCTGGATCCAGAATTTATCCGTATGATGGATGAAATGAAGGCATTGTTACAGTATGCGTTCCAAACTAAAAACGCATTAACAATGTCGGTTTCAGCACCAGGTTCAGCAGGAATGGAATGCTGCTTTGTTAATCTGGTGGAACCAGGCGACAAAGTTATTGTCTGCCAAAATGGGGTTTTCGGCGGAAGGATGAAAGAAAACGTTGTTCGCAGCGGAGGGATTGTCATTCCAGTCGATGATGAATGGGGACAAGCAGTCGATCCCGCAAAACTGGAAGATGCTTTGAAAACAAATCCAGACGCAAAGTTGGTAGCATTTGTGCACGCTGAAACGTCAACCGGAGCCTTATCAGATGCAAAAACACTGGTTGAACTGGCACACAAATATGGTTGTCTGACAATTGTCGACACCGTGACTTCGTTGGGCGGCGTTCCGGTTCTAGTGGATGAATGGGGTATCGATGCGATCTACTCCGGATCACAGAAATGTCTTTCCTGTACACCAGGGTTATCGCCGGTCAGTTTTAATGCTGCTGCTCAGGAAAAAATTTCTAAACGAAAGACCCCAGTACAGAGTTGGTTCCTGGACCTAAATCTAGTCATGGGCTACTGGGGCGAAGGCGCCAAACGAGCCTATCACCATACAGCACCAATCAATGCCCTCTATGGGCTCCATGAAGCATTAGTAATTTTACAAGAAGAAGGGCTGAATCCTGCCTGGGAACGACATCAGCGCAACCACCTTGCACTGCGAGCCGGGATTGAAGCAATGGGCCTAGGGTTTGTCGTTCAGGAAGCAGATCGCTTACCGCAATTAAATACCGTCACTATTCCTGAAGGGGTCGATGATGCTGCGGTGCGCGCCAGGTTACTCCAGGACTATAACCTGGAGATAGGAGCTGGACTTGGAACACTTGCCAGAAAAGTCTGGCGCATCGGCTTAATGGGACACGCCAGCAATAAAACCAACGTGCTGCTCTTCCTCGGAGCCCTGGATTCAATCCTCACCGGAATGGGAGCAAATATCAACAGCGGTGTTGCGGTTCAAGCTGCTAACGACTTTTACGCCTAGCAAAGTCGTCCATCCCAGCAAATCAGAAGAACCAAAAAGGGCGGCAGATTCAATATCTGCCGCCCTTTTATTTAACACAATAGTTGAATAGTCTTGACTATACTTCTTCAGCTTTAACAATCACTTTTAGCTCAGCAACTACCCCAGCATCCAACTTAACTGGAACAATGTGTTCCCCAAGTGATTTAATCGACTCACTCAGTTGGATCTTTTTGCGGTCAATGTCTATTCCCGCTTCTTGAAGCTTAGTTTCAAGATCCATAGATGTTACGGAACCGAAAAGTTTGCCTTCTTCACTGGCACGCTGGGTAAATGTACATGTGACTTTTTCAATCCGTGCCTTGATTCCTTCAGCATCCTTTGTCACTTTTTCCAACTTACGCGCCAACTGACGTTTCTGGTGGTCAAGCTCCTTAACATTGTGATCATTAGCTGCACTTGCCAGCCCCTGAGGAACCAGGTAATTTCTGGCATAACCAGCTTTAACCGACACCACATCACCAATGGTCCCTAAACCATCGACGTTTTCTCTTAAAATAATACTGGTATTCATGTCTCTCCTCCGTATTGTATCGAGGTTATATTTTCTTTTGCCTGGGTCGGCGAAAATCAATCCATAGATCAAAAACACCGGCACAGGTAATAATTATTGGTAAAGGGTTGAGTATCAACAAGAGTAGATAAATCAAACCTTTTACCAGCGGCGGATAGGACTTTTTTTGCAGAAAACTGTTGACAATAGCCATCCCCTGAAAAAAATAGAGGGGCAACAAAACCACCAACAAATTTCGACCAACTAATGAAACAGCGTCAACCGGCAGTAGTAAACAAAAACCTGCCGCAATCAATATCCAGATCAGCGCAGAAGGTAAGCGCCAACGAGCAAAAGGAATTCCTGTAATATGGTACCAACTACCCTTAAGCCGCTGCAATAACAGCAGACAAAACGCTTGAATCGCTAATAAAGAGGCCAGGTAAAGTCCGTAGAAACTTTGACCGATAAACTTACCCAGGCCATCGACAACTTCTTGCATACTCTGCATCTGTGATTCACTGAAACCAGTATCACGATAAATCTGCATTGCCTGGTTAACTTCAGCTTGAATCATTTGATCAATCAAAGCTTGGATACTGATTCCACTAGCAATAACAGTGAACATGATCATGACAGCGGTTGCGACTGCTGAACCTATGGTTGCGTATAAAACCGCCCGATCCCAAGCCAACTTCTGTCGTAAAAAAAGTGGCAACAACAAGGAACCAATACCAAAAATACCTAAATAAGCAACCAATGTGTATGTTGTTGCCAACTGCAGTAATAAAGCACTGGTGACAACAACGACAACAACGCCTGATCGTAGCCCAAACCGCATACTCAAATAAGCAGCAGCCAAAGGGGTCAAAAGGTTAAGAAAGGCACCTGATGGCCCAATCCAACTGATCCCGAGTAAACAGAGTAGCGTCACACCGATTCCAGCTGCAGTTAATAGTGCCGTCAGCCCTCTCATCCCTTTATTAATTTACCTAACTTAAAGAGAGTGAGACGCTGCGTAGGGCAGAAGTGCAATCTGCCGGGCGTTTTTAATTGCTTCAGCAATTTGTCGCTGATGCGCTGCACAGGTTCCAGAAATCCGCCGTGGAACAATTTTACCGCGCTCAGACAAATAATATCTAAGATTATTCATATCCTTGTAGTTGATCTTCTGTTTTTTATCTGCGCAGTAACGGCAAACCTTGCGCCGACTAAAACGACGCCGTGGTGCTGCAGAAGATGGACTGGATGGTCTTTCATAAGCCATAAATATTCTCCTAAATTGTGTCCATCCGGAAAACTGTAGACGAACACTAAATTGTTATATAATTATTTTACTTCTGCTGGCACGTCATCTTTGCTATCAGATTTTTCTTTGCTATCAGATTTTTCTTCGGTAGCAGATTTTTCTGCTTCCTCGACAGCGGGTGCCTCCTCGACAGCGGGCGCGACTTCGACAATAGCAGGAAAGTCTTCGTCAAATCGTACGGTCAAAAAACGCAGGATCTTTTCATCCAAGCGAAGACGACGTTCGAATTCGGCAATGACCCCTGGTTCAGCATAGAAAAGAGTCTGCACATAGCAGCCCCGCTCGACCTTCTGGATCGGGTACGCCAACTTACGGGTGCCCCAGTTGTCCAGCTTGTGAATCTCTGCCGCTTGGTCGGTGAGAACCGTCTGGAATTTTTCCACCATCGCAGTCAACTCGTCGCCGACAACATCTGGATGGATAATGTAGAGTGATTCGTACTTTCTCATCAATGGAACTCCTCTAGGATTAACAGCCCCGAGCATTACCCGGAACAAGGATATACCTGATTCTCCACGGATTCAGGCTAAACAAGAGCTTATAGCATAGACATGTTATCGATTCAAGGTTTTTCGGGAAAATTGTAACCACTAAGAGTCTCTTATATCGTTATGTGGTGGAATATTAGCAACACGAAACAAGACCGTGCGCGTCAACACAGGACCGACTAATTCAAAAAAAACAGTCGATCCAAGAATAACGGGTAAAATGATGTCCTTTACCTCCGGAAACCGTTGACTGGCAAGCAAAGCCATCCCGATGGCAACTCCAGCCTGTGGAAGCAATGCCAGCCCCATCCACCGGGTCATCTTTGGATCTGCATTTCCTAGCTTGCCTCCAACCCAACCGCCCAGTATCCGCCCCACAATCCTGAGAATGATATACCCCAGCCCCAAGAGGCCCACTTGCCCTAAGTTTTCTAGACGCAGAGCTGATCCTGCCAAAAGGAAAAAGATGATAAGAAACGGCCATTCGACTCCTTCAATTGCATGGAATGGTAGATCACAATGTTTGGCAAAGTTAGCGACGACAGAGCCGAGGATCATAGATGCCAATAGATAGGAGACATCCAGCCAGACCGCCAACCCGGCACAGAGCAAAACCAATCCGATAGATTC
>JAQIBX010000174.1 GCA_027858895.1 Desulfuromusa sp.
GCCAAGCGACCTGAAATTGAGGAGAAAAAAAGGCAACGCCAAGCCCTCGAAGGGAAGGTGGCAAAACTTGAGGAATATTTGCAATCAAGCAACGATCTGAAAGCTGCAGAAATCCATAGTGTGACTTCTCAGGAAAATTACCTTAAAACAAAAAAGGCATTGGAAACTCTGCGGGAGGTGTTGCGAAATGCTCGTCTGGAAATACTTGCGCTGCGCAGGAATGACCGGGATCTGGATGCAATTGAGGCTGCTGGAATGGCTGTCAGGGCTCTGATTGACACGCACAATGAAATTCGTAATATTCAGGCAGAAATCCAAGGAAACGCCCCAAAAGTTACCCTCGCGGCGCAAGCTGTTGAAATTCAAAAAGGGGAGATGCAGAACGCCAAACAGCTGAAAAAAGACCTGTTTGCTGTTTGGTTAGCCGGTCAGGCGGTACGGATCGCTGAGACCTTGCAGCCTGGCCATCCCTGTCCGGTCTGCGGTTCGATCGAACATCCTGATTCCCAACGGCATACTGGTAAGAATGTAACGGATGAACAATTGACTGAGCTGGATGAGCAGATTGTCCGGGCCGAAGAACTGCTGGAGAAGAAAAAGGGAGAGTTAGCCAAGCTGCAGGATGAGCAAACTAAGCGTTTTACCCGCAAAGAAACCCTGGAGCAAACCTTAGGGGCCGAGAAAAATGTTTCCTTTGATATTCTGACTCAACGGCGGGAAACTCTCAAAGAAACCTATCTGGCTGTTAGCCACAACAAGCAAGCCATCGAAACATTGGAACATAAGATTACCGCTCAGGAAAAGCTCGAAGGGGAAAATCAGGGGGTTCTGGAGCGGGAGCAGGGCGCCTGGCAAAGAGCGGGGAGCGATGTCACAAGACTGGCTACGGTTGTTGCTGCTCTTGAGCGAGAAGTGGCAGAGCCATATCGTGAACCAGGTATTTTGACAGAAGAAATCAAAAAACTGACGATGCAAATTGAGGATCTTGAAAATGAACAGAAGCAGGCTGAGGAGAAATATCGGACGGCGAGTGAAACCTGTACCGCGATAAACGAGAAGGTCAGTGGCACAACTGAAGATTTAAGGCGCTGCAAGATAGCATTTGATGAGTCAAACAGTGATTACAATTCAAGACTTGGGACTTCATCTTTTTCAGATGAAGCAGCTTTTCTTGCAGCAATTCTTGCCGATGACCAAATTGCAGAACTTAAAAATGCTATTGAGTCATACAGCACTGCCTTAGCAATGGCTGATGATAGACACAAGAAAGCCGTGAGTGGCGCAAAGGGGCTCAGTTTTACCAATCTGGATGAGTTGCAAATAACTCTGGACGCAGCGAACGCAGAATTTAATCAGCGGAAAGAAGACAGGATTGCGCTGCAAACAACTTTAGAGGGAAAAGAAAAAGAGCTGAAAAGGGCCGAACAGGAGCAAAAGGCCATCGATAGATTGGATATTAAATACCAGTCTCTTGGCCGAGTTGCCGATGTTGCGAATGGCAGCAACAATAAAAGAACCTCGTTCCACCGGTTCATTTTGCAGACTTTGCTGGATGAGGTTCTGGAGGTCGCTTCCCACCGGTTGAAAAAGATGACCAATCAAAAATTCTACTTATCGCGTGATGATGGTCTGCGTGATGCGCGCAAGCAGTCAGGGTTGGATCTGATTCTGACTGACACATTCACCGGGACTCAGCGATCGGTCAAATCTCTCTCCGGAGGGGAGGGGTTCCTTGCTGCCCTGTCGCTGGCCCTTGGTCTTTCTGATGTGGTGCAAGCTCATGCCGGGGGGATCAAACTTGATACCATCTTTATTGATGAGGGTTTTGGTAGCCTGAGCCCAGATGCTCTGGATCAAGTGATAGATGTGCTCAACAGCTTATCGGGAGAAGGACGCCTGGTCGGGATTATCTCTCACGTCCCGGAATTAAAACAGCAGATCGCTGCTCAACTGCAGGTTAAAGAAGGGTTGGCTGGCAGCTCTGCCTCTTTCAGGGTGTGATTTATTTGTCTGCAAATGATTTTTTTTAAAAATTGGTTTATTTTAAATAAAATATACTATAGAATGCTTTTCTACTCTGTTTAGCCAAGTCAAACTATAACTGTACACTAATTGGTTGGAGGCAAGAATGGCAGCAAAAGTGAAGTTTGGGATATCGCAAAAATTATTTATTACGTTGTTGGTGGTTGCTTTGGTCCCCTTGATCAGCATCTGGTTTGTCAGCTATCAAAGTATTACGGGCCTGACGGAGGAAAAAGTTACTCAGGAACTGACTGCTATTAACAATAATCTGATCACATACGTTGATGACTGGGTCGATATGAACCAACGGATGTTGTTGCAAAATGCTTCTTTAAATGAGATGCAGTCGATGCAGTCACAGTCTCAGAACAAAACCCTGGAAACTATTACCAAATACTATGATTGGGCATATTTGGCATTTACCGTCGATCCGAAGGGCAATAATATCGGCCGCAGTGATGGTAAAAAGACAAAGTATTACGGTGATCGTGATTATTTTAAACAGATTATTGAAGGTGCACAGTTTGGCAAACAGATCCTGATTGGAAAAACCTCCGGAAAGCCGGCGATGGTTCTTTCGACGGGTATCTTTGATACGGCCGGAGAACTCAAGGGGGTTTTAGCTCAGGCGATGACTTTGTCGGAGCTTTCAGGGAAAATTGTCAGCAATAGCATTGGTGAAACGGGTTTTACTTTTCTGGTTGATGAAAAAGGCGAAGTTATCGCTCATCCCGACGCTGAGAAAACGCGTTCACGGGTCGATTTAAGTAAACATCAAGCTGTTTTAAACTTGGGTCAGGGTCAAGCGACGACCGTTTTTGAAGATTTTAATGGTAATAAAATTGTTGCTGTTGCACACAAAACTGCCCAAGGTTGGACGATGGTCAGTCAACAGGATTATGCCGAGGCTTATCAGCTGATTAAAGTAGAAAATCAGAAGGCACTTTACTTGTTAATTGCAACTTTAGTTATCGTTTGTTTCATTGCCGTATTCGTGTCTCGCTCGTTGACGGCACCAATCCGTGATTTGACCGCTGTTGCCGATAAATATAGTCAGGGTCAACTAGATCTTAAAATCACTGGACTTGACCGGAATGATGAAATCGGACAACTTAGTCAGGCTATTGAACGATTAGGAACCAGCATCCGAATGGCAATTAATCGTTTGCAGAAAAAGAAATCATAATTACCTGCGGGGCAGCAACCTTGCTGCCCCATTTTTTAAAGTTTTCACACTTTCAATTAACGTCCCCTCCCGGGTAGACCTATCCACATATATTTATTTTCATTTATGGTCCATCTGTTAAGATAGAACCGTCTTGGAAAGTAGCATATTTTGTAATCCTTTAAGGTTTTTGGTGTGACAGAATTTAAACAAAAAGTTATTACAGCGGCGGTTGAAGGTGCGCTGATACTAACGGTCAATAAACGTTTGTTTCGACATTTGCGTGATTGTTTTGATCAGCAGATGCTAGGACAGGGTAAAAGTGTCTGGTCGACGCCACAAATTGTCAGTTTTGAGGGTTGGTTAACTCAATGTTTGTCCGAGCTGGGTGAAGGCTGGCGGTTATTGAATCAACAGCAACAACAATGTCTCTGGGAGGAGCAGATAGAAAATTCTTCTCGCGGGACAACTTTGGAACTGTTGCAATTATCTAAAACTGCTGAAAAAGCTCTTCAGGCCCACCGTTTGCTTAACGAATATGATCTGTCACTGGATGACCAGCAGCTGACCGAGGACCAGAGGATTTTCCACTCTTGGCAACGGAGTTATCAGGAACAGTGTCGACAACACGAATGGCTTGATCAGGGTAGTCTGCCTAAGCGGATTTGTTCTGCCTTGGAAAACGGGCAGATCGATGTGCCGCAACAGGTTGTACTGGTAGGGTTTGATCAGTTATCACCTGATCTGTTGCGGTTGATGAAAACGATCCGGGCCGCTGGGGGGTGCTGTGACGAGCTGTCACTGCAGTCCGAACCAGCCGGTCGAATTGTCAGTTATGCCGCACGCGACAGTCATCATGAAATAGAATCAGCAGCTCGCTGGGTTCGATATTTGTTGGATCAGGGGGCAGAATCAATTGGTGTTGTTGTCCCGGATTTGCAAGTTCGCCGCCGACAGATTGAACGAATTTTTCGAGAACAGATAGACCCGGTGGCAACTGCTTCGTTACACGATGATGAGGCTATTTTTAGTTTGTCACTGGGTGGTCCACTGGCTGAACAGGGAGTTGTTTATGCTGCCCTTGAATGTCTGGGAATTGGCCGGCAGCTGACCCTTGATCTGATCTCTTTTTTGTTGCGGACTCCTTATCTTGCCGCCGCGAATAAGGAAACAGACAGCCGTGCCCGGTTCGATCAAAAGCTCCGTTCTTTTCGCCAGCAGAAATTTAAGCTTACGGGACTCCAATCGTTACTGGAAGGCAAACCCGAGTTAGTCGGTTTTTTACAGATTCTAAAAAAAGTTCAAGCGAACCAGCAGGTCAATAATAAAGTTCTTCCTGGCGTTTGGGCGGCTCGATTTGCCGATGAATTACACTGTCTTGGGTGGCCTGGGGATAGATCGCTGGCGAGCAGTGAATATCAGGCGATCAAGGTTTGGCAGGAGAAAGCATTATCTGCTCTGGTTGCACTCGACCCACTGTTGCCGCCGATCAACCGACAGCGGGCGTTTAATTTATTATGCCGCATCAGTAAAGATATCGAGTTTCAACTTGAAGGCCCAACTGGGTCGGTACAGGTTCTCGGTATGTTGGAATCCTCCGGCCTTGATTTTCAGCACCTGTGGGTGATGGGGATGGGAGAAACCGTTCTGCCCGCACGCCCACAACCTAATCCTTTTATTCCCTTAAAAATGCAGCAGCTTCACGATATGCCGCATGCCAGTGCCACCCGTGAACTGCAATTTGCCGAGCAGGTGATTGCGCGGCTTAAATCTGCCAGTGATGATATTGTTTTCAGCTTTCCGCGGCGTGATGGTGCTTGCGACTTGCGTCCGAGCACGCTTATTCCTCCTTGTAATCCAGAAATTTTTCCGCCGCTGGCTGAGTTTCAGGACCTTACATTTTTGCTGCAATCAAGAAACGACACGTTGGAAAGCCTGGCAGATTGGCGCGGTCCCCGGTTAACCAAAGGGCTGGTTGAGGGTGGCACCAGCTTGCTTAAAGACCAGGCTCATTGTCCTTTCCGGGCTTTTTTTCATCATCGGTTACATGCGCAAAGATTTGCCGAACCTGTTCCTGGAATATCCCCCATGGCTCGCGGAGATCTGGTTCATCTGGTTCTGGAGGAGATTTGGAAACAGTTACAGGACCACACGAATTTGCTGGCCTTGGAAGAACAAGAGCGTAGCGAGCTGGTACAATCGCAGGTGACTGCCGTGCTCAACAGCTATTTTGCAGACAGGTCTGCACCCGCAGAGCAATTATTGCAGTTGGAGGCTGAGCGAGTCGCTATTCTGGTTCAAGAGTGGTTGGAAAATGTTGAAATGAAGCGTGATTTTTTTCAGGTGTTGGAAACGGAACAGCAACATGTGGAAAAAATCGGGGCGCTACAAATTCGGTTACAGGTTGATCGGATCGATCAGTTGGAGAATGGTCATCGGATAGTGATTGATTATAAAACTGGTGCTGATCTGCATGCTGAAGAGTTTCTCAGTCAACCGCTGATTGAACCTCAATTACCCATTTATGCAGTTGCTAATCCGGATCTCGAACCCGATGGAGTTGCATTTGCGCAGTTGCGGCGAGGAGATTGCCGTTTGCTTGGGGTGGTCAAGGAAAAGGGATTGCTTGGTCGAGTGCGTGAGCTCTCTTCCTATGTGCAGGCAGAGGCGTTAGGGATTTCAACTTGGTCAGAATTGCTGGTTTTCTGGCGGGAGCAGCTGAATCAGTTGGCGGAAGATTTTGTCGCTGGTGAAGCCGTAGTTAAACCTTATGATCTGATTAAAAGCTGTCAGTATTGCGATTTGCCCGGTATCTGTCGTGTTCAGGAGCGTAGTACCGAATTTGGAGTTTCTGATGATTGCTGATGTCACCCAGCGCGCTGCTGCTATCGATGTCACTCAATCCTGTATTGTCCAGGCTCCGGCGGGCTCAGGTAAAACCGAACTGTTGATTCAGCGAATGTTGGCTTTGCTGGCTGAAGTTGAACAACCACAACAGATTCTTGCCATCACTTTTACCAATAAAGCAGCGGCAGAAATGCGCCAGCGGCTGCTTCAATCCCTGGAAATAGCGCGGGATCTTTCGTGCCCTGCTGAACCCCATGCGGCGAAAACCTGGCATCTGGCAGCTAAAGCCCTGCAACGCCATGGTGAGAACCTGCTGCGCAACCCGGCGCAATTATCGATTCAGACTATCGACAGCTTTAATGCAGCATTGGTGCGTAAAATGCCCTGGACTTCGCGGTTTGGCAGCCTACCTGAAATCAGCGAAGACGCCGATGCCCTTTATCAATTAGCGGCTGAAAAGTTGTTGTCCCGGCTCGATCATGGTAACACCGGACAGCAGCAATTACGGGTGCTACTTCGCCATCTGGATAATAACGTGGCGGTAGTGCAACAGATGTTGATTGATATGCTGCGGCGCCGGGATCAATGGTTACGCCATA
Organism: Desulfuromusa sp.; assembly: GCA_027858895.1. Classification (GTDB taxonomy): domain Bacteria; phylum Desulfobacterota; class Desulfuromonadia; order Desulfuromonadales; family Geopsychrobacteraceae; genus Desulfuromusa. The sequence goes on from JAQIBX010000174.1 coordinate 6,634, forward strand.
TGCTGGCTGAAGATGAAAACTCACGCCAGAGCTTGCAGCAGGGGCTGGAGCTGCTTTGCAGTGATCAGCTTAAAGCGGTAAAAAAACTTTTCCCGGCTGAATTGATTTCTGAACTGCTGTTTTGCTTCAATTTTTCAGCCACCAATCTGGATGACGCCTCGCTTGCCGCGTGTCGTGATCTGCAAGAGTTGCCGGAGACAGAGTTCAGCGGTCTTCCCGGTTGGTTTAAAATTACCGACTTACTTCTGACTGCTGCCGGGGAGTTAAGGAAAACGGTGACGAAAAATAACGGTTTTCCAGCGGGTCTTGAGAATAAACCGGCAAAGGAGCGGATGCTTGCTCTGCTGGGACAACTTGATGCCGATTCTGCTTTTATCCGACGTCTGGCAAAAATCAGAAAATTACCCCACGCTGGTTATTCTGATGGCCAGTGGCAGCTGTTGCAAGCGTTGATCGAACTGTTACCTGTTCTGGTTGCGGAGCTCTGGTTGGTGTTCCGGGCTTCCGGGCAGGCTGACTTTGCAGAAATTGCCCTGAAGGCAAATCAATCACTGGGTGAGGCAGACGATCCGAGCGATCTGTTGCTGAAAATAGATCATAACTTGCAACATATTCTGGTTGATGAATTCCAGGATACCTCGCGGCTGCAATATCGATTGCTTAATACTCTAACCGCCGGATGGACGGCAGGGGATGGCCGCACCCTCTTCCTGGTTGGGGATCCGATGCAGTCGATTTATCGCTTCCGTGAGGCTGAAGTCGGGCTGTTTCTGAACAGTTTCAGGGGGCAGTTTGGGGATTCTCATGTTGAATTGCAACCCTTGCAACTCTGCTGTAATTTTCGTTCGCAGCAAGGGATTGTGACCTGGGTCAATGAAGCTTTTGCTGCAATCTTCCCTCCTTCAATGGATGAGGCGACCGGGGCGGTTCCACTGACGGAAGCGGTCTCGATAAAGCCATCACTGCCTGGTGATGCCTGCCGGATTTATCCCCTTGTCGGCAGAAATGACCGTGCCGAAGCATTACAGGTTCTTGAAATAGTACAACAGGCACAAAATGAAGACCCGCAACAGACCATTGCAATCCTGGTTCGGGGACGTAACCATCTGCGCGAGATACTTCCACTTTTACGTCAGTCTGGGATCGGCTATCAAGCTCAGGATATTGATCGTCTTGGTGCCAGACCAGCAGCCCTTGATGTTGTCCATCTGACGCATGCCTTATTGCATCGAGCTGATCGGTTGTCATGGCTGGCGGTTTTGCGTGCCCCCTGGTGTGGTTTGATGCTTGATGATTTACATGTGTTAACAGGTGACTCACCGCAAAAAAATATCCCTACCGTGTTGGCTGATGAGCAGCTTAAGCAGCAGTTGTCTGCCGACGGGCAACAGCGGGTGTCACGAATCTGGCCAATTCTTCAAGCTGGATTAAAACGGCACGGCAGATTGCCTTTACGACAGTTGGTTGAGGGCTGCTGGTTAGCTTTAGGCGGAGGCGCCTGCTATGGTGATGAAGGTTGTTCTGATGCTCAGATGGTTTTCGAGCTGTTAGATAAGCAGGATCAAGGCGGCGACTTGGAGAGTTTTGAAAAGCTTGATCGTGGATTGAAAAAAATGTTTGCTAATCCGGACAGCTTGGCGGATGGAAAACTGCAAATCATGACTATCCATAAGGCCAAAGGGTTGGAATTTGACACGGTCATAATTCCTGGATTGGGAAAAACTACCGGTCGGGCTGATAGCCCATTACTACGCTGGCAGGAACACCCCAGGTACGGGTTGTTACTTGCTCCGGTTTCAGCCCGGGGAGGGCAGGAAAAAGATCCGATTTATCAGTTAATTGCGCACCTTGAAACAGAGAAGCAGGATTTGGAAGCGGGACGGCTGTTATATGTTGCCACCACCAGGGCAATTCGGCACTTGTATCTGCTTGGACATGCAGAGGAAAATAGTCAAGGTGACTTGAATCCACGCAAAGGATCCTTGCTGAAAAAACTCTGGCCGCTGTTTCATGGTGACTTTTTGACGGCTGAACGACATAGTCATTTGATTGATGATGAAATTAGTCCTCCAATGCTTCAGCGCCTGCCGAAAAATTGGAGACTGCCGGTACCAAAATCGGTAAGTTTATCAAATTTTCAAGTAACCGATACGGCATCCTCTAATGCAGACTCAGAAACAATTTTCAGCGGTTGGGAAAATCCTGCTCATCGTCATGTCGGGACTCTGGTTCATTTACAACTTGAGCAGATTGCCACATTTGGAGTGGACTTCTGGAAAATGGCTGATAAGGATGTGTTGCAATATAAGATGAAGCGCTCTTTAAATAGCTACGGGGTGGCGGATGCTGATCTAGAAGAAAGCGTGCAAAAGGTTATTGATGCCATTAACAAAACTCTGAACAGTCAGCGTGGCCAATGGATTCTGCATGAACATTCTGAACAGAGCTGCGAACTTCCGTTAACTGGGATAGTTCACGGGAAATTGATTCATGCTGTCATTGACCGTACGTTTGTTGTCGATGGATGTCGCTGGGTGATCGATTATAAAACCAGCACCCCAAAAGATGGTGATACTGATGTCGAATTCTTAAATAGAGAGGCAGTTCACTATCGAGAACAACTAGATACTTATGTTCAACTGTTGACTTTACAGTTGGATAAATTTCCAGTTAAAGCTGCGCTCTATTTCCCTGTTATGGATGGCTGGTACGAGTATTAGTCGCATTATCAGCTGTTAGGGCTTTATGCTTTTCTTAAAGTTGGTGAAATTGCGTAGTTGTTTATAATTTCCCCGGTAAGATAACTTTTCTGTGGATTGACCTTAACCAGGTTTTTAATAGTTTGTGGTGCCAGATGGAGGCGAAATGTCGATTCTTCTCGGTTAACCAAGGTCAAATCTATATTTTTTTTCATTGAACCTATTCGCATTTCTGTTTCAATAACGTAGCACCACTCCCTGTCACCATCGGTAAAAGAGACCAACCGCCTGGTTTTAACCGGCACAACCGAATAGACTTCGACATCATTGTTGTCTTGTATCGGGTGTACGCCGAAGCTGATCAACAGATCATCACCCTCCTTGAAGGTAGAAAAATTGAAAATATTTAGAATCGATTGCCTTGAATCCATCACGACCTGGGCTTCAATTGCATGAATTTTTAATGCTGGAAAGGAGACCCACTCACACCAGCCGATATCCAGTAAAAGCGAGTTCTTGTTTTTCTTCATATGCCGTAACTCCCAATGAAAATGTATTGTTGTTAATGATTGGGATGATACCGACTGTTTGAATAAAAGTAAATTATTCTAATATTAAAATTGTGAAGAAAAATATATGAAAAAATATAAGCAATTACAAATTGTTATGAGTTTTTTCTTCGAATGGAGATCTTCTTGATCTTACGTGCAGCCGCTGTGATACATTTTGAAACAACAAGTACGCAGTAGACCATATAACTGCATAATCTTATAATTTGGTCGTATAAGTTTCTATTATTATAGATTTATTTGCTATACTGGCGCTGCTGGAAGATTTGTCCAGCAGAAAGTCCTGGATGGAAGTGTTGTTTCTTTCCGCAGTGGAAAGGAACAGTACGCCGTGTATTTAATCATGTTCGAGGAACTTCATGTCAACTCCAGTAAAAGTCGGTGTGTTTATTGTCAGCGTGCTGGTGATTCTTGCTGCTGCTCTGACGTTTCTTGTGAAGACACAACTTACTCCCGAAAGAGTTAAGCAAACTCTCATTCCGCTGATTGAAAAATCACTGGAACGCAATGTTGATTTCGGGGAAATAACCATCGGTGTATTTTCTGGTATTTCTGTTGCCGACCTGAAAGTTATGCAAAAGGGTGGTGAAGGTGAGTTCTTTTCAGTTAAATCGGTGGCGCTACACTATCGATTTTGGCCTCTTCTGAGTGGTAAAGTTGTTGTTGATCAGGTCCTTCTGGATCATCCCAAGATTTACTTTACGCGCATGCCGGATGGGCAATTCAATTTTAGTGATTTATTGCCTGAGCCAAAGGTAGCTAAAAAAGGTACCGATGCACCAAGTCAACACAAGAATTCTAGGGCGTTAGCCGAAACTTTTAATCTTTTGGTGAGAGAAGTTAATGTTAAGGCAGGTGAGTTAGAGTATGTGGATAAATTTAAAAATGCCCGCTCGCCATTTCGTTATACCCTGAATAACCTTAATATCAAGGCCAGACAGATAACTTTTGATAAATCCTTTCCCATCGACCTTTCAGCTGTTGTGAATGGTTCCAATATCGATATTTCCGGACGCTATAATCTCTCTCGCGAAATAGGTGATTTAACGGTTCACCTGGCACCATTGGACCTGGTTCAATTTGCACCGTATTATCGCAGCACTTTTCCTGGAAAGATTGGCGCGGCACAGTTGTCTCTAACCTTGGAAGTTGACATACAGCCAGAATTGATTTCTTCAAAAGGGAAAATTGAACTTGACGGTGTTGATCTGGCACTGGATAAATTTCCGGATGCTGGCTGGGAAAAAGCGACATTAGGCGCAGATTATTCCCTGAGCTACAAAAGAGATAAAGAGTTATTGGAACTCTCCACCTTGCTGCTTAGCTTCAACAAAATCAACCTTGGAGCAGAAGGGGAGTTTGATCTGACTTCTTCTGAACCCTATATGGTGTTTACTCTCTTATTGAAACAGTTAGATCTGCGTGAAGTAATACAAAACATGCCTGCAAGTTTAACCAGGGCTTATCAGAAATATAGTTTTGCCGGGTTGATTGATGGTCAGGTCGACCTTTCGGGGAAATTGAATAGTGGTGTCAATTTAGTTAAATCTATAAAATTGGGTTTAACTGATGTCCGGGCCAGTACGGAAAATCTACGTGCCGGGGTCAGTGGAGATATTACCTATATTGATAAGGTTTTACAGACAGAGAACCTGTTTCTGCAATATGGGGATCAGCAGGCGCAATTGCAGGTTAAAGCAGAGAGATTTCCAGACAACCTGTTCCATGGTGAGTTTCTGCTCAGTGCAGAAACCTTAAACCTTAATAATTTTTCTGAGTCTGCTGAGGTGGTTAAAGAATCTCCTGAAAATGGAAATTCCATAACTCAAGTTAAGAGACAGAAAACCCTGGCGGATGACATTGGTCCTTTCGATATTCCCATCGATATGGTCGGCACCATGGCGATCAAGCGTTTGATCTATAAAGAACTGAATTTTGACAAAGTGACTGCAGCCTTGAGCTTTAAAAACAATCGGTTGTCGATTCATAATTTGACCAGCCAAGTTGGTGACGGTGAGTTAAGGGCATCATCACTTATCAATCTTGGAGTGAAAGGCCTTGCTTATCAAGGGCAGGTGGCATTAAGCCAACCGAACGTCATGACTCTCGTCGCAGGATTGATGGCCGATGCGAAACAAAGTGTTTCCGGGGTGTTGCAATGGCAGAACAGTTTTGCGGGTAAGGGAACTCTGCCTGATAATTTTTTGCAGGCTCTTCAGCTCAAAGGTGAATTCACTCTTCAAGATGGGGAAGTCAAGGGTTCGCCCCTTATAGAAGGTCTGGCCGGTTTTCTTGGAAACTCAGATCTTAAGGTTCTCAGTTTTCAGTCAATGACTGGTCAATATGATTTGCGTGATGGTTTGGCACATCTCAGCGGTAACTTGGACAGCTCTAAAACTAAACTAGCGCCGAAAGGGACGATTGACGTTGCTGGTCGCCTTAATCTAAATCTTGACGCCCGTTTGGCCCCCGAAATAATGGCCAAGCTGGGAGTCAGCAAAAGTCTTAAGCAGGTTGCGTTGGATCAGAATGGTTGGGGCGTATTGCCATTGAAAATTAAGGGAACGTTATCCCGCCCAGAAGTCGGATATGATTCAACGGCACTGCAAAAACAAGTATTAGAAAAAGCCATTGAAAAAGCAGACCAGAAACTTTTGGAAAAAATAGCTCCTGATGCCGGTGGAGATGCAGAACCGATCAGGCAAATGCTTGATAATGCCCTGGATAAGTTATTTAGAAAATGAGTGCCCCCGCAGCAACGACTGAACACGACCAGATCTGTCTTTCTACTCAAAAGTAAATATCCCCCGGCTTTGCCGGGGGATATTTACACGGTAAAATCACTTGATCAACGTCAGCAAGCCTCGACAACTGTCGCAATCCCCTGACCACCACCGACACAGGCTGTCGCGCAACCTCGATGCTTTTCTTTGAGTTGAAGTGTGCGCGCCAGGGTCCCGACCAGACGAATTCCGGTTGCCCCCAGAGGATGACCGATCGCCAGCGCGCCGCCGTGAACATTGATGTGGTCCAGGTTCAGCCCGAGCTGCTCGGCAGCATGTAGAACGACAACGCTAAACGCTTCGTTGATTTCCCAATAGTTGATGTCCTGGATTTTAAGCCCCGCATGACGTAGAGCTTTTTGCGACGCGGGAACCGGCCCTGTTCCCATCAGTTCGGGCCGCACACCGGCGGTTGCCGTCGTAAGAATTCGTGCCGTCGGCCTCAGCCCCCGGCTTTTTGCAAGATCCTCTGACATCAGAACCATGGCCGCTGCACCGACAGTCAATGGGGAACTGTTGCCGGCAGTGATCACGCCGTCGGCCTTAAACACGGTGTTGAGATCGGCTAAACCCTCCAGGTTGGTTTCACGACGAATGCTCTGATCGACCGAGAAACCGGTCGTGTCACTTTTGCCGTCACTGGGCAGCGGAATAATCTCATCCTGCAGAAAACCCCGGTCGAACGCCGCGGCAGCCCGCTGGTGGGAACGGACGGAAAAACTATCCAGCTGTGCTCTTGTATAACCCTGCTTTTCAGCCAGCAGCTCAGCAGTCAAGCCCATATTCAATCCGGTCACCATGTCCCAATCATCGGTTCGACGATAGACTTTGGGATTGACGGACATATGCCCTTGTTCAAAGAGCTTCGGCCCGACCGGGACACGGGTCATATGTTCCATTCCGCAGACAACGACAATGTCCGTCTGACCAGTGGCAATCTCCATAAACCCGTGCTGTATTGCGGCCATTCCCGAACCGCACTGCATGTCGATAAACTTGGCCGGAACCTCGGGTGGCAGCCCGCAGAGCAGCGAGGTCGTCCGACCGCCAAAGGTCCATTGTTCGCCGACTCCCAGGGCGCAACCGATGATGAAATCATCAATCTCATGATTCTCAACCTGAGCTTGGGCCAGCAATTGTGGGACAATTCCTGCCAGCAGCTCTTCCCCGGTCAGGTCTCCCAGGGGATCTTTATGTGGTTCCTTGGGCCGGGCCCGGCTGAAAGGGGTACGACCATAACTTCCGATCACCACGTGACGCATAGACGTCTCCTATTCTTTGAGTCCACACCAGTCGGCCAGGAATAAGGCATAAGCTTTGGCGGTATGGATGACACTGTCGATATTGACGCGTTCATCAACGCCGTGTATTGACTCCGCCACCGGGCCATAGCAGGTCCCCTGACTGCGGCCGAAATGGTGGAAAGCCCGCAAGTCGGTGGTGCAGGTGGAGATGTACTCTTGCGGCAGGTCGCCGGTCAGTTTTTTGTGGCAGGCCGCGAGCGTCTGCAAGGCGGGCTGAGCGACCGAGGTGATATGACCGTCCGAGCGGAAGCCGTAAAAGCTGACCTCCGGCGGCGTCTCACGCAGCCAATCATCTTCCTCGGCGGCGCGCGCGATCGTCGCTTCGATGCGCGCGGCGATCTCGGCGAAGTCGGTCCCCGGGAAGTAGGCCATCCGCCCATGAATTTCTGCCTGCGCAGGCACGGTAGAAGGCCAGTCTCCTGCGGAAAAGATGCCGATATTGAGGTTCAGGGGGTGGGAAATTGCGGCGTAGACCGCGGGGACATGCTCATTATTCAGCTCTATTTCCAAGGCCCGCAACGCTTGAATCAGCGGAAAGATTTTTTCGATGGCGTTGGCTCCGGCCTCAGCCGAAAGCACATGGACCGGCTTCCCCCGGACACGCAATTTAAACCAGAGCACACCCACCTGCGCGGTATAGAGGGTCGGACCGAAAGGCTCCGGGATCAGAACCGCATCGGCATCATAGCCCGCCAGAAGGCAACTGAGAGCACCGTTGCCGCAGCACTCTTCATCGACCACGGTTTCAATGGTCACCGGAGCATTAAGACCGAAACCTGCGGCGTCAATCGCTTTAACCGCATAGGTCATGGCCGCAACCCCCGATTTCATGTCACCGCTCCCCCGTCCGTACAGCCAGCCGTCTTTGATGATCGGCTGGTAGGGATCACGACTCCAGGCATTTGCCGGCTCGGCACTGACCACATCCAGGTGGCCATTGAACAGAACGCTGCGCCCCCCTTCCCCGTCTGCGGGACGCACTGAAACAAGATTATCAATCCCCTCATAACTCCAGGGGACCGGGGCACATCCCGGATGAGCAGAGAGCCGGTCCATATCGACAGGGACCCGGGTTGGAGGATAGCCTAGCTCCTTGAGTCTGGTCTCCATCACAGCAACGGTACCGGCCTGATGCTCTATGGTGCTGGGCTGTTCAACCAGCGCCATAGTCAGGTCGAGGATATCTTCATGCAATTTTTCGACGGCTTCAAGGATGCGGTTTTGCTGTCCGGTCATGATCATTGTACTCCCTGCACTTGATTTCACGATGTTAAAATCTTGGCAACTCCTCGCTCGGGATCTGTAACAGCGCCTCGGTTTTGGCCACCACCTCATCGACCGTTACACCTTCGGCCAACTCTCTCAACCATAGACCCGCAGCAGTCACCTCGATCACCGCCAAATCGGTAATGATCAGGGCGACGCAACCGGGTGCGGTGAGCGGCAGACTGCAGCTTTTTAATATTTTAGGTTGCCCAGATTTGGCGACATGGGTCGTCAGCACCACCACCTTACGTGCCTTCTGCGCCAGCTCCATCCCGCCGCCGATGCCCGGCGTCATCTTGCCCGGGATGATCCAGTTGGCCAGATCGCCATTCTGCGCAATCTGCAGGGCGCCGAGAAAAGCGAGATCGATCCGCCCGCTGCGAATAATGGCGAACGACATCAGACTGTCAAAAAATGCCGCCCCCGGAACAATGGTTGTGTAAGCTGCACCGGCGTCGATCAGATCTGGATCTTCGTGACCGGCAGCGGCGCGCGGCCCCATCCCCCAGATGCCGTTTTCCGCGTGGACAAACACCTGTTGCCCGGGCGGCAGATAATCCATGATCAGGGTCGGGATGCCGATCCCGAGATTGATATTCTGCCCAGGTTCGATCTCCCGTGCGGCGCGCTGTGCAATTCTATGTTTGTAAGGCATGATGCTTCAGTACTCCATATTCTGGCCCGAACTCCTCAATCAGAACCAGCCGATCAACAAAAGCGCCCGGCAGATGAACCTGGTCCGGATCGATGGTGCCCAGAGGAACAATCTCAGCAGTTTCGACGATTACCAGCTCGGCGGCCATGGCCATCACCGGATTAAAGTTGTAGGCCGTCTTGGCAAACACCAGATTACCCATTTCATCGGCGCGCTCGGCATGAATCAGGGCCACGTTGCCGCGCAGAGCGGGTTCGATCTTGTAGCTAATTCCCCCGATTTCAACCAGCTGGGCTGCCAGGCTCTGGTCGAGATGCAAGCCGATATCGGTCAGGATACCCCCCAGCCCGGCTCCTCCGGCGCGGATTTTTTCCGCCAGAATCCCTTGCGGGTAGATATCGATCTTGAGTCGACCCTCATTCATCAGCGC
>JAQIBX010000122.1 GCA_027858895.1 Desulfuromusa sp.
CCATATTTCGACTCCTTTTTGCCCCATAGCTACGGCTATGAGCCTGCAAACGAGTCAAAATCTGTTCTCAAACCTCCGAATTTTCGCTTCGCCCCGCATAGTCCGACAGACTCCTAGTACCTGTAGAAAAAAGAGTTTGTTCTTTTTCTTACACTGAATGGTCAACCAGTAACACTGGCAACACAACCGGCATTTTTCACCAGCATGAGGATAACTATACTCATTTTCTGCGGGCTCTGCGTCGTACGAATTGGCTGTTCTTTGGGGCGGGTGCAACGAAATAAGCAATGAAAACGACGACTATATCTGAAATCGGACTTCTTACGACGCCATCAAAATTGTATCGGCCAGCTCTACAAATCCAAACCCGCCAGCTTGTACCGTAATCCAGGCAGGTTTTGCTGAAAGTTGATCGGCAAACTGCACAACATTAGCAACACCTACAGAATTTTGAAAATAATCAAACATTGGCATGTCATTCGGAGAATCACCAACAAAAATGACATATTTTTTCACCGTTTCCAGATCCCGATTGAACATTTCCTGAAACAGGGTTCGGGTCATCCTCAGTTTATCGTATTCACCAAACCAGCCATTCACGTGAATCGAACTGATCTTTGCATTGGCGCCGGCCTGCTCAAAAAGTTCCGCAATTTTTTTGACCTCATCCATAGGTAATGGAGGAACATCTTCACAAAAATCGATTGCCAGATCGGTTTCGCGATAGGCCTGATCTGCCGAGACTTTCGCTCCCGGGACCGCCGCGATAATTTCATCACTTAAGGTTGATAGTCGAGCGCGGTCTTGTTGGCGAGCTATTGCCGATTTCCAGTAACGGCGAATCATCTTGTGTTGCTCAGTTTGATAATGAAAATAAAAGGCGCCGTTCTCGCCAACAATTCCATCAACCGGCCACATCCGTGCAATATGATCACACCAACCCGCTGGCCGGCCGGTGATCGGTATCACTGTTATTCCACCAGCACGAAGCCTTTCCAAAGCAGAATATGCGACCGCCGGGACACGGCCATTTAGCGTCAACGTATCATCAATATCGACCAAAACAAATTTGACCTTTGTCAATATTTCCAAGCTCATTTCTTTTAACGGTCGCATGGATTCCCTGTTTATATTTTCTCGGAGAGGTCATTTTTAAACGACAAATTTATCTTTATTTCTGTATAGCATATATAGCAACAAGGGCTTTCGCAACTTGCTGTTTTTATCCTACAATCTGAACCTATCATATATATTTAGCACGGGTTTCTGATTCGGAACCGTGAACAGACCGACCAATCGTTAAAGGAGATGTTATGCATTACTGGTTGATGAAATCTGAGCCGAACGCCTTCAGTATTGATGATCTGATAAACATGCCCGCTCAGACCGAGCATTGGGATGGGGTGCGTAATTATCAGGCTCGCAACATGATGCGCGACCAGATGAAAATTGGCGATCAGGTATTCTTTTACCATTCTAACTGCGAGGTGCCAGGGATTGTCGGGATTATGGAAGTGGTTCGTGAAGGTTACCCGGACCACACCGCTTTTGACCCTCAGAGTAAATATTTCGATCCCAAAAGTGACCCACAGCATCCACGTTGGATCATGATTGATATCAAATATATCCGCCACACCAGGCGGGTCATTGCGTTGGCAGAATTGAAAGAATGTGAACACTTGGAAAATATGCAATTGGTGCGCAAGGGGAACCGGCTATCGATCATGCCGGTTAGTGTTGATGAGTGGGATTATATCTTGAATTTGGAAGGATAGAAAATCAGGCTAGGCCTCCCAGTTGAGACTCTTAATGTCTAAACCACTCTCAACGACTGGTTTGATGATTTTAAAATAGGGGGAGACATCAAAATCACGCGGTACAAACAAACTGTGATGGCGGATCTTCAGCGTCTGTTTACAATATATCCGACCGTTTCGATCTCTGACTTGTTGGTAATCGATAACCGGAAGAATCGGATAACGAATCGATTGAAATGCCTGGGCGATCAGTGAAGAGCAGATAGCCCGGGTTGGATCCCCGCTTCCCAGAGTTAACAGGCTGCGCCGCCAGCGGGTTGGAATCGGTGTCGGTAAGATAAGATAGCGAACCAAGTCAAAAATATTTTTTAAATCATACTGCTGTCCCAAGCGCTCCATTCCATAAGCAATCAGCTGATCAACTTCTTCTGCGGGCAATCCGACCGGGCGACAGACTCTAGTGTGACCCGCATTATAATCACTGAGCGGAACCAACCGAACCCCTTCCAGAATATCAACTTCTAAAAGGACCTTCTCTTCTTCGCCTTCCTCTTTGGGAGCATATCCAGAGCCAACATACAAAGTCGCGTGCGACCAACTGGACTGGGTCAGATATTTAATCACCCCGCTGACCCTACTGCTGCCGTCAACCAGCAAGACATCTCCCGGTTGCAGTGCTGCAGCCAATTGTTCCGGGCGACTGGTTGCGATTTGTGCGGTGCCGGTGCGTGGCTGGCTGAGATATTTAGCCAGGCCGTGGCCAATCTTGCGCAAAAAAGGTTTTGCTGTATTCAAAGGAGCCCTCGCATCAACCAATTGGTGTTTATCAAGTTGATAACTTACCTATCCAGAATGTCCAGATGTCACAAACTTATCAAAACCCGCGGCGAAGGTCTAATGTTAAATTCATGTTAATGCATTGCTATGTCATTAACTTACTGAAAATACTGCCTTACAACTAGACATCAGGATGAATACGAGTCGATGTCGAATGAAACAGTCGTTTTATTCGGTTAGAGTTAAGTCAAAAGCTGGAGGCAAAAGATTTTCTGATTCTCTCAACAGAAGGAGGACGACATGAAAACAACATTAGCTCTTTTAATTGCAGGACTGATTTTTCTCGCAACACCAATGCTCGCATCGGCGAATGGGAATCGCCATGACAATAGACAAAATCAATATAAAGGCTGGGTAAACAATGATCGGGCCGATCACAGACCTCATTACAATCGTTATGATGACCGACGTAGCTACCGCTATGATCAAAGACGTCATCATCCCGTGAAGAATCACCTCAGGCGGGAACTGCGTGAAACCCGTCAGGAATTGCACCAGGTCAAACGACAAATCAAGCACAATTATCGGCGTCCCCATTATGTAAATCCTGCTGTTTTGATCGGGTTGCCGCATGTTGTCTTCCGATTTGGCTGGTAATAAATTTCCAGCGCTTCTGTTCTATATCGAAGCGCTGTTCAAAAGGAGCCGCCCATTTAAGGGTTGGCTCCTTTTTTTAGTATGCCCAACGTAGCTTGCAACCAGGCCTGTCGCAAGAAGCAAGCGTCATCCAGATCAAGGGGAAGACAATCCGAATTACACCAAAAGTAGGCGCTTTAGGCGAGGGCGTTGCTGGCAACGGCATGGCCTGAAGGAAGCGAGGAGAAGTGAACGGCACATAGCGAAAGAGAAACTGATTCGGCACTACGGGAGGGTAAGCGTGCTAAATCAATGCTTGATCGATGCGGTGCGAATCGGCAGGAGCCGTATGCGGGGCCCGTATGTACGGTTATGTGAGAGGTATGAGACGAGCCCGATTTGCTCGCCTCACTCTACTCGATTGAACAAAATCTATAGATAGGGTGAGAACAATCGACAAAAAGAATCTCGCAAGCGCAGAGGTAGTGAGCGTTTGTCCATCTCTTCCATGGAGATTTCACGAGCCTGTTCGCGTGAGTGATCGAAATGATGGATGAGTTCATCAACTGTTTCAGTATCAAAAACCTCTACGTTAAACTCAAAATTTAATCGCAAACTGCGCGGATCCATATTGGCAGATCCAACCAGAGCATATTCGTCATCGATCAACAGGAGTTTGCTATGAATAAAGGGGGGTGGTTGAAAATAGATATGGGTATTATACTCAAGCAATTCAAATAGCAACGCATTCGAAGCCCAGGCAACATAAGGGAGATTGTTTTGTTGCGGCAGGAGAATATCAACCCGCACGCCACGCAGTGACGCAGTATTAATGGCGGTCAGTTGTGCACGAGTCGGGATGAAATAGGGGGTCATAATCCGGATATGAGACTTTGCGCAGGACAGGGCGCCGACCAGAATCCAGTTGAGCGTCTCGTGCCGTTCATTGGGGCCAGCACTGATCCCACGACAACAGGCTTTCCCTGCAATAGGGGGGGTAGGCCAGTCGCGCGGCGCGCGGGTTTCTTTTGTCGCATAATGCCAATCTTCCATAAAAGCATCACGTAACTGCCCACAAATTGGTCCTTCAAAGCGAAAGTGAATATCAACCACCCGACGTGGGTTGCTTTTGTCCATGGCCATATGCCGATCACGGATATTCATCCCTCCGGTAAAGCCATATTTATTATCAATAATCAATAACTTGCGATGGTTGCGCAAATTAAAGTACAAACTGCCTAACAGGGTAAAGGGGAGGAAATTTGTGGCTTTGACTTTGGTTCCACGAAATATACGGCGTACTTTTCTTAAAGAATAAAGCTCACCGAAGCCATCTATCAACACCCTGACATCAACGCCTCTGTCGGCTGCAGCAATTAATTTGCGGGTAAACTGTAGGCCGATCTGGTCTGGCATTAATATATAGCTGGATAAAAAAATTGATTCCTGTGCCGTGTCTATGGCTTCCAGCATGGCTGGGTAGGTTTGTTCGCCATTGTAGAGAACCGTAATCTTATTTCCAAAAGACAGGGGGCGGCGAGTGACGGCATCAGAAAACTTAATCAGAGATTGACTGGTATTACTGGTCGGAAAGTTTGCAATGTCTTGTGAGCGTGGGGGTTGATTGACATGTAGCCAGTGCATCCCCTGGCCTTGTTCCTGGCGCTTCCGGGATTTGCTACGGATTCGATTGATGCCTAATAACCAGTAAAGGATTGCTCCGATCCCTGGGATTGCCAGACAGGTAATAATCCAGCCGGCAGAAGCCCGTGGGTCACGTTTGTTCAACAACGCATGCCCGGCAGTCAGAAGAGAGAATATGTAGAGAGCGGCGAGCAACAGGGTCAGCATGATGTCTCCCGGAGGATATTGATCCATCTAAATCTGAACTCCTAGCGTAGTGCTGTTCCACAACGGGGGCAAGTAAGAACGGTATTGGTCGAAACTTTCTCCCCACAGGTTGGGCAGTTGAACCAATGGCGGCAAAAACGGCATTGCTGCTCGGAAAGTCCCTGCTTTTTTTTACACTTTGGGCAGCGGCGATACATTTTTCGGCCGTTCAAATAGTCCTCAAAAAACAGACCGCAACGTTGGCATTCAGGTGCTCCTGGTTTAATCGTCGCTCCACAGCCCGGGATTGGGCACTTAAAGACGGTTTTGCAGTGACTACACCAGTATTCTCCTTTGAGCGGTTCCTCGCACTTTTGACATCGCTTAATGGCCATCACTTCACTCCAGTATTTTAAACTCGGATTCACAGTTTTCTTTACAGGTTCGCTATCATAGTCGACAAAATGGGGAATGCCAAGCGAAAGCCTAGCCGGGAGTGATTTCTAATCAGCAGAGCCACGCTTTAACCAGTGGCTGAATTCCTCATCTGCTTGGTTTTCATCGCCAAAGTTCAATTCAAGCAATCGGCGTAGATGCCCCATGCTTTCCGCTTCTTCCGAGGTGAAAATAAAGCCGTAAAAACGCCCCCGTTGATGAATCAGCTCACCAACAAACTCCATTCGGATAGAAGAATCGGGAAGATAAATACTCAAAGGTGTAAGAGTGCCAAGTGTCAGGGGAAGTTCTCGCTCAGATCTGAATAATGCGCCCTGGAGAGCCAGATCGACCAGATCGCAGCGATAAACACTGTTTTCGATGCTGATATCTGCTTCCGTACGGAAATTGAGCCGCCGGTAGTTGCGTTGTTCAGTCATGGGAAAACTCCTCTCGCTTGCTTAGAGGGACAACTCTGCAGACTTGTTGCGTGGATAACATTGTAACAGGAAATGGAATGTTTGCTGTTTTCAGCGAAGATCTTTTCTATCAACGGGCGTTTGTTTTGGAATTGTTTCTTGCGATTGGTGGGCTGTCAGGGTTACATTACCTTAAGAGTCTTAAATCTGAGTCACTTTCAATATATATGGGGCCCATAGTTATGATCAAGATTGAATTTTATAGTCTGCTGCGCATGCTGTTAAAACGGGAAAAATTTGAGTTGTCCGTCTGTGACAATGAAAACGTCGGGCAACTCTTGCAACGTCTTCAGCAACAGATTTCAACCCCTTTTCTGCACAAATTATTGGACGAACAAGCGGATCTGCTCCTTGGGACCATCATTCTGGTCAATCGGCGCAACATCCACCACCTGGAAAAACTGGAGACACCGGTTCTGGATGGAGATGTCGTGGCTTTTTTCCCTCCCGGTGCCGGAGGCTGATCTCTTGCCAGCGGCAGAGCGCTATCAGCGGCAGATTCTTCACTGGGGGCAGGAACGGCAACAGCAACTTGAAGCAGCAACAGTTCTGGTTGCCGGAGTTGGCGGCTTGGGGGCAACGGTCAGTCAGTTACTGACCCGAGCTGGAATTGGCAAACTCTACCTGGTTGACGACGGATTGATCGACTGGCCCGATCTCAATCGTCAGCTCCTCTACAATGAAGCCGACATTGGTCAGCCCAAGCTGAAAATTGCCAAACAACGGCTGCAACAGATCAACAGCAGCGTCAAAATTGAGCTGCTGCAAGGTCGCATCGATCACTCCTTTCGACTTCCCACCGACGTTTCAATCATTGCTGACTGTCTGGATAATTACCTCAGCCGTTTCGATCTGGAAGCTGGTTTAGCTGCGGGAGCATTTCTAATCCATGGTGGCATCGAAGGGGATCAGGGGCAAGTTCTAACTCTGCAAAAGGGTCAATCCCAGTCGTTGTCTGAAATTTTTGCTGGAACCCGGCAACCACCAAGAGATATCCCCGTCACTGGTGCAGGGGTGACAATTATTGCTGGTTTCATGGTCAACGAACTGTTCAATACGATTTTTACTCAACCGCAACTGCTCAACCGATTTCTGATCATTGGGCTTAGCGATCTGCACCTGACCTTTCTTGAGGTCTGACCACTTTTAAACGCACTCTGACCAGTAAATTTTTCACAAATTTGACCTTCGCTCTCATCTGTGTGATGATGTTTCTTTCAAGGCGATGCCCCGCCAGGGTGTTCCGTCCTTGTCCCGCAAGGGGATCGTTAAGAGCATCACCCCGTGTGATGCCTCGCAGATCTCCCTTTCTTTCAGAGTTGCGCTTGGTTTTGTTCATGCCTGCAAACCGGGTCGCGGGTCGCTCTGGCTATCTTAATAACCAAATCATGCTGTTTTCTCAGGACGCTGCTGTTTGCGGACGATCTCCTTTTTTCTCTACAGACATTCAGATACTCTGGCTCCTGTCGTTGTTTTTTTTGCAATTTCATACTTCTTATTTAACCGATGAACTCGCAAATAAATTTCCGCTAAACAGATAATCTACAAGGAGAAGTAATGGCAAAAGAGATAAAGATAAAAGTTAAAAACCTGTATAAAATTTTCGGCCCACATCCCAAACAAGCAATGCAATTACTTGAACAGGGGCTGGATAAAGATGAAATTTTTAAAAAAACCGAGACCACTGTCGGAGTTCGAGATGCCAGCTTCGACATCTATACCGGTGAAATCTTTGTCATCATGGGACTCTCAGGTTCCGGAAAATCAACCATAGTGCGGATGCTGAACCGTCTCATTGAACCAACCGCCGGACAAGTGTTTATCGACGATGAAGATATCATCAGTATGAGTAATGATCATTTGGTCAAAATGAGACGCAAAAAGATGAGCATGGTCTTTCAGTCCTTTGCCTTGATGCCACACATGAATGTATTGCAGAACGCGGCTTTTGGTCTGGAGATGGACGGTATCGACAAACAGACCCGCGAAGCACGTGCACTGCAAGCTCTGGAACAGGTTGGTCTGGACGCTATGGCGAAGAGCATGCCGAACGAATTATCCGGTGGAATGCAACAACGAGTCGGATTGGCTCGGGGACTGGCGGTTGATCCAGATATTTTGTTGATGGACGAAGCCTTCTCTGCCCTTGATCCGCTGATCCGTACCGAAATGCAGGATGAGCTGCTGAAGCTGCAAGAGAAGTCGAAACGAACCATTGTTTTCATCTCCCATGATCTTGATGAGGCAATGCGCATCGGTGACCGGATTGCCATCATGGAAGGGGGGAGTGTGGTGCAGGTCGGCACGCCAGAAGAGATTCTGCAAAATCCGGCTGACGATTATGTCCAGGCCTTTTTCCGCGGCGTCGATCCAACCAACATCCTCTCTGCTGGTGATATTGCTGTCAATAGCCAGGTCACTATCCCCATTACCGACGGGAAAAATCCCCGAGCTGGATTGCAGAGACTGATCAAAAATGATCGCGACTACGCTTACGTGGTCGACACGAACCGCGTGTTTAAGGGTATTGTTTCGACCGACTCCCTGCTCAAGATGTTGGATCGTGACGATCAACCGCACGTGATACCCAATGCCTATTTACAAGGGGTCAAGACGGCAAATACCAATGATTCACTACAGGACATTCTGCCGGAAGTTGCCAGCCATCCCTGGCCTCTTCCGATCCTGAACGATAAAGGCGAATACCTTGGGGCTATCTCCAAAAACCTGTTTTTGCGCACCTTGTATCGTGGGCATGCGGATGAACTGCCGGCGGAACTGCTGGATGAGCAACCTGAAACTGAACCATTAAAAGATGGAGTGGTATAAAACATGCGACTATTCAATTTTGAAGAACAGTTAATACCGCTGGATGAATGGATCCAGACTTTTGTTGATTGGCTGGTACTAAATTACCGTGAATTTTTCCAGATCATCAAGGTGCCGGTCGAAGTCAGCCTCGACGGGCTGGAATGGCTCTTTTTTACCTTGCCGCCTTGGCTGATCATCGCTGTTATTGCTTTTGCGGCTTGGCGATACGCTGGCAAACAGGTCACAGTTTTCACGGTGTTGACTTTTTTACTGATCGGTTATCTCGGCCTATGGGAACACACCATGACCACGCTGGCGATGGTCATTACCTCGGTTCTGTTCTGCGCAGTAGCCGGCATACCGCTCGGGATCATGTCAGGTCGCAGCGACCGATTCGAAATGATCCTGCGCCCGTTTCTTGACGCGATGCAGACCACCCCGGCATTCGTCTATCTGATTCCGGTGGTTATGTTATTCAGCATTGGCACGGTCTCCGGGATTCTGGCGACCATCGTTTTTGCCCTGCCACCGATTATTCGCCTGACCAGTCTCGGCATCCGGCAGGTTCATCCAGAACTGATTGAAGCAGCAATCGCCTTTGGTGCCACCCCCGGGCAGGTCTTACGCAAAGTTCAATTTCCACTGGCTCTGCCATCCGTCATGGCAGGGCTTAATCAAACGATCATGATGGCCTTATCCATGGTGGTTATTGCCGCACTGATCGGTGCTGGCGGGCTGGGGAATCCCGTCGTGCAAGGATTGAATACTCTCGAAATCGGACTGGCGACTATCGGTGGCCTGTCGATTGTCCTGCTGGCGATGGTTCTGGATCGGATCACCCAGGGGTTAGCCAAAAAATAGATTTTGGTTCGCCTATCATCCCTACTTAATATGAAAAGGAGAAAAAGAATGAAACGTATTTTGTTTGTTTTACTGATGTTGTCGTTTGCACTTCCCGCGCTTGCCGATTATGACAAGCCCGGCAAAGGGGTTAAAGTGAAACCCGCTCGTGCCACTTGGAATACCGGCTATTTCCAGGAAGCTCTGGTCAGTACTGGCCTGAAAGAACTCGGCTACAAGGTTAAAGATCCGAAGGAATTACAGAACCCGCTTTTCTATCAGTCTGTCACTCTGGGTGATGTTGACTATTGGACCAACGGTTGGTTTCCAAACCACGACGGCCAGTTGCCTAAAGGTGCATACGATAAAATTGAAAAAGTCGGTTACGTCATCAAGGCAGGTGGGCTGCAAGGGTACATGGTTTCAAAAAAAGAGGTGGACAAGTACAACATCAAGTCGCTCGATGACTTCAAGCGTCCCGAGGTCAAGAAAGCCTTTGATTCCAACGGCGACGGCAAAGCTGATCAGACTGCTTGCCCTCCCGGTTGGGGCTGCGAAGGTGTCATTACCCATCATTTCGATGTTTATGACCTTGATGACCATATCAATCCGATCAAGGCCGGTTACTCGGCCAGTATGGCCGATACTCTGGCCCGCTACAACTCCGGCGAACCGGCTTTCTTTTACACCTGGGCCCCGAACTGGACCATCTTTAAGCTGAAACCGGGCAAAGATGTCATGTGGATCAACGTACCGAAAATCATGCCCAAAGAATCCCAGAAGGCCGGTGAAGACCGGATGACCGTCAGCGGTATCGAAGGTGCTGTCACCGATCCCCTCAAAGCAGGATTCGTTGTCAGTGACATCCAAATTGTTGCCAACAAAGAATTTCTCAACGCGAACCCGGCAGCTAAAAAATTCTTTGAAGTTTTCACCTTACCCCTCGGTGATGTCAACGAGCAGAACACCAGGATGGAGGATGGTGAAAAATCCTCAAGAGATATCGATCGCCACGTTCAGGAGTGGATCAAAAAGAATCAGGCGACGTGGGACGGTTGGCTTGAGGTCGCACGCCAAGCTGCTAAGTAGAAACTAGCGTATAATCAAAAAAAGGTCGGAGAGTGATATCTCTCCGACCTTTTTTTATAAATCTTCAATACTCCGAATCACCTGCTCCACAACCGATCGATCAGTTTTGGGATTGAAAAAGACGGCTTTCCAGGCGGGGATATTGATTCAGTGGGAATACCGTGCTTGTTTTTTAGGGGTCCACTCACCACGTTCAAGGTTGGCGTAGATTTCCTCTGCATGGTCGTCTTAATAATAAGTTCTGCTTCCTAATTCAAAATCCTTCTTCCACCCTCAGCGTTGCCTGTAACCGGTCGCGCTGCAATGGCAAGACACGGGCCTCGTCCGCATAATCTCGCCAGCGCGTTACGACCTCCCGCACTTCATTGATGATCGTTTCGGCCCGGCCGCGTTTCATCGAAGCAGACTTTGCGCACGCCTTGAAATCCTCCAGGGTAAAACCATCCTGTTTGCCGTTCAAAGTCATCTGATGTACGGAAGTCCATTTGCCGGTCGGCTGGAAGCTGTAGGTCATGTCAAAAGCCGGAGAGAGCGACCATTTTCCCGATTTATCCATCAGAAAAGCAATATTTTTCACGTGGTCATCCTGATTGCGGGCAACGATATTGAAGACCATCCTCCGGAACTGTTCTTCCACGGTATGCATCGGCAGCCCCAGCCGTCGGATCACCTGTAAGGCCTGCTCATAGCCATAAGCTCCGGCCTGATTGAAGTCATAATGCGCCAAACCACAAAGCGACTGCATGTGTAACTTTTCACCGCCATCAAGACGGTCAAAACGCTTGGCCATAAAATGGCGCCGGCCGTTTTCCTCAAACAGACGACACTTGCTCATCTCAATTCCTGTATCTTTCGCCATCCTGAAATAGGCATACTCGATCGCGCCGTATCCCTGCGGATCTTCCAGTTCCTTGTCCTTGTTACCGCTGACCCCGTCAAACTTCATCAGCCAGTACTCAAATCCATTCCCGGTCTTGACCTGCCCGGAACGCACCTCGTTGGTTTGCGGATTCCAGGCAATGACTGCCTTAGCTCGTGCCCCGCCTGCCGACGTACCAACCCGCAGAATTTCGTGCAGGGCTTCTTCCTTGCTTTCGCGGTGAAACGACGCATGCAAATTGTTACGTTGCATCAGCACCTCGGAAGCCAGTTCGACCAGTTTCTTAACTTCGATATGGGATGACTGTCGGGCGACCGGACCGATTGTAGGAGCAAATTCCAACGCACCCATACCGCGGGCACCGGTATAGCAGAGTCGTTCCACCGCATTGAATGATTCAGGAATGCGTCCCTGCGTCGCCAGCCAGGCATTAATCAGTGCATTACCAAACCGATCCGGCAGCGAATCGGCCAGCATCCCAGGGAGGCCATGAAACGTTTCATGAGGAAGGGTGGAAAATGTATAAAGCCGCTCAGATAGCGGCATCGTCAGCGGTGCCAGCTCGATCCCGCTTTCGGTAAATACCGGGTCATATTCAAATATCGCTGCCGTAGCAGCATCTTCCAGCGCCACTGCACCGATCGTTCGCCCCCACAGTCGAACTTCCGCCACAGTACTCATGCTTCATCGCCCCATTGCCATGGCTCGTCGGCTGGCTGCTTTTTCTTCCGGGTGGCGCGTTGTCGCTCTTTGCCCTTCAATTTCAGCAGATCTATTGGTCGCGGACCAGCCTCGGGGACCAAGATATCCAGCTTGTCCAAAAGCTCCAATGCTCGAAAAATACGGATCATCGTGGATATTTGCACCGTGGTCCCCGCCTCAATTCGTTCCACGGTGCGTTTTGATACCCCCGCTTGCTCCGCCAATGCGGCCTGGGTCAATTGAAGCTCCAGTCGACGCTGCGCAATACGCTTGCCCAGCTCCGCCAGAACCACTTCGTCAGTCAATAGCCTTTCTATTTTCATTATCAACTTCCCCTATTTTAAGAGGAACTATATCGTAATAACTGACGAATTAAAAGCTTTTTAGCGTTTATTTCGTCAAATATGTCGAGTTATATATTTAAAACTCGGTGTAACTATTCAGCAACGTTGGGATGTCCCCGAACAGGGGCTGTCCCAGGCTTTTGCGGCGTGACCCAACACAGTGTCAAATCCGTAAAACTGGGACAGCCCCCGATGACCCTGGGGACAATCCCTTTTACTAACAGATGTGCTGAATAGTTAAAATCAGGTAACACTTTACAAATCCTCAATACTCCGAATCACCTGCTCCACAACTGATCGATCAGTTTTGGGATTGAAAAAGACGGCTTTCCAGGCGGGGATATTGATCCCATGGGGGGAGTAGCCAATGGAGGTGGTGAAGCTGAGGCGAGCATCGATTTTTGGATCGAGATCAGCGCTGCGCTTGTCAAACAGGTGCTTGATTTCGTGGAAGTAACGCCCCTGCTCTTCCGGGGTCAACTCACCGCGCTCAAGTTTGGCGTAGATTTCCTCTGCATTTCTTCCTTTCGGCAAAACCCACCAGAGTACCGTTGTGCCAGTGGTGTCAGCGTTTAAAACCTTGCAATAATCGAGTTTGGCGATTTCATTTTTGGTAAAAGCCGTCATCTCCAAAGAGTTGGCCAGCAACACTTGGTAACCACGCAGGCCGATTCCGTTCAGACTGGCCATGACCGAGTAGGGACCGATCGCCGGACGAGAACATTCCAGAGTAAAAAGGGCCGGGTCGTGACGGTATTTCGCCTCACTGAAATAGGGAACTTGGTCGAGAGTTCTCAGAAGATGGCGCAAGTCTTCTCGACGGTTGACAATAAAGGCGCTGGCGGGATAATGGCCCCAGCCCATCTTGTGGAAATCTACAGTAATTGAATCGGCATATTTAAGGGCTTTTGCATGTTGCTGGATTTTTCCGATAATCGGCAGGACCTCGGCATCAACACCAAAACAATTTGTCTCCAGATCATATTCATTTAAGACACAGAGAATCCAACCAACGGCAGCATCGACATGCAACTGTGGCGCAGGAACCTGATATTCAGCCGCCTTCTCATCAATCAGCTTACGAATTGCAGCAACATCATCAATACCAAAACCATCAGTTCCGCCGAAAGTCGCAATGACAAAAGCGATCCGGACTCCTTGTTGATAAAGTTCATCCAGCTTTTCGTCCAACAGGTCAAGGCGCATCGCAAAGTTGCTATCGGTTGCAATGGAGTGGAGATTTTTGGTCCCGATTCCCAGCCATCCGGCCAGGGTTTTGTTGGAATAATGGGCAGCTTCAGAAACCAGTCCGGCTAATTTGGCTCCCTGAAGACCTTTGCTCATGGCATCGGGCAAGACCTTCTCAATGCCGATTTTACCGCCATACAGGTTGGAAATGGTTCCACCCATATTGAAAATTCCCCAAGGGGTCTCGGTATTGTAGAAAACCAGATTAGCCAGAGCAGTAATCGCTTTGACTTCAAGCTCATTGGAGCGTTGGCTGTAGGTATCGATGCAGAGGTTAGGGTTTTTCAGCAAACAGGCCAGTGAGCCGATCAATGAGGCATAGTTAGCCGGTCCTTTGACATTTTCCAGGTGCAGTTTGGAGTACCACTCATCTGTTCCCCAGTAGAAGGGAAAGATGGCGTCGCGGGCGTCCCGCAGGTTTCCCGTAAAAGTATGGATTTCGGGATTGGCTTGAGCTGTTTCATAGTTACGCGACATCAACCCGCCCGGATGATGGACCCCATCTGTTTGCAGAGCGCTGAGCAGTTCGTTGAAAATCTCTGTCAGCTCTTCAGGGTTGCAGGTAAAGAAGGTATCGATAATCGTTTGAAGGGTTTTGTCCTGCATGCAATGTCTCCGTTGCTAATTTTTATTTATAATTGCAACGCCGGTTCCTGCAACGCTGCCAGTTGTTCGCGCAGTTCCAGAATATGTTCACCCCAGTACTGCATGCTGTTGAACCATGGGAAGGTTCGCGAAAAAGCTGGATCATCCCAGCGTCTGGCCAGCCAGGCACTGTAATGGATCATCCGTAATGTGCGTAACGGTTCGATTAGCTGTAATTCGGCAGGGTTAAAATCATAAAATTGATGGTATCCAGTCAGAATTTTATCCATTTGCCGGCGTTGTTGATCTTCGGGCCCGGAGAGTAACATCCACAAATCCTGAATCGCCGGTGCCATGCGAGCATCATCAAAATCGACAAAATGGGGAGCCCCGTCCCGCCAGAGCATATTGCCGTTGTGACAATCACCATGAACGCGAATATTTTGCACCGATCCAAGTTGTGAAAAGCGCTCATCGATTTGTTGCAGGAGGTCACAGGTCAGCGTTTGATACGATTCTCGATATTCTGGCGGAATAAAATTTTCTGTAATAAAAGTAACGCACTCGTAACCGAAGCTTTGGCAGTCAAGAGTTGGCCGTTGGTTGAATGGGCGACTGGCACCGAGCAGATGGATTCTGCTGAGCACTCGGCCGATGATCAGCAGGTGTTCAAGATTGTCCAGTTCTGGGGAGTGTCCACCCTTGCGAGGCGACAGGCTGAAATGAAAGCCCTGGTAATTGTGCAGGCTTTCTTTATTTTTGTTGCGCAGCGGTGCAACAACGGAAAGTTCGTGTGCGGCCAGATCGAAGGTAAAGTCATGCTCTTCCAGAATCTGGGCCTCCGTCCAACGTTCTGGACGATAAAACTTGGCGATCAACGGTTCGCTATCTTCAATGCCGATCTGGTAAACACGATTTTCATAGCTGTTCAGAGTCAGGATCCGGCAATCGCAGCGATAGCCCTGCGATTCAACGGCATCCATAATGAAGTCGGGGGTGAGTCGACCAAAAGGATGATTTGTGCTTTCAACAGCCATAGTTTCCTCGCTAAGAGATAAATGAGGAATTCTACCTGTGTGTGTGGCGCAAGTAAAGCTGATCAGCTGATCAGCTGATATAGGGTTGCAGTTTCGGCCAGAGCAGAGAGACAGCGATCCCCCACATGGTCAGACAGACAAAGCCATCCAGAAAACGCCAGGCGAGGGGTCTGCGAAACAGTGGTGCCAGCAGACCGGCACCAAGGCTCAGCGCAAAAAACCAGAGGAATGATGCCGTCATGGCCCCGGCGCCGAACAAATAGCGTTCGGTTTGAGCTAATTGCCCACTGAGTCCCCCAATCAACACGAAAGTATCAAGGTAGACGTGGGGATTGAGAAAGGTCAGTGCCAGAGTTGCCAGAAGTAATTTACGTCTGGATGGAATTGCTTCGGTAGAGGCTTCCAAGCTTCCCCCCTGCAGGGCTGAACGAAAAGAACGTCCGCCATACCAGAGCAGAAACAGAGCACCGAACCAGGTAGCCAGTTGAGCTAAAAGAGGATTGGTCGCTACCAGCGCTCCGACGCCACTGACCCCCAGCAGAATCAACAGTCCATCGCTGAGGCTACAAACAAAGGCAGTTTGAAGCGGAAAGTTGCGTCGAACCCCTTGCGACAAAACAAAAGCATTCTGCGCCCCGATGGCAATAATCAGTCCGCCTCCAATTACAATGCCTTGTAAAAATGGCAACATAGTGATCCTCCGTAAAACAACTGTTGATGTGGAAGAAGGCTAACCTTGCAACTATCAAAAGTAAAATTAATTGTTTTTCTATGTCATTAGCAATGCTAATATAAATATATGCTGGATTATAAACAGATTGAAGCGTTGGCTAAAGTGATTCATGAAGGGGGTTTTGACCGCGCCGCCCAAGCCCTCTATCTGACTCAGTCGGCCGTGTCACAGCGGGTCAGGCAGCTGGAAGAGTCATGTGGGCAAATCTTGCTCTCGCGCACCACTCCTCCGCAACCAACTGCTGCTGGCAAGGCGCTACTTAAGCATTATCAACAAGTCAAGTTACTGGAAGAAGGATTATCCTCAGAGTTAATATCTCCCGCTGCAGCAAAAATGACGACCCTGGCGATTGGAGTCAATGCCGACAGTTTGGCGCACTGGTTTATTCCTGCGATCAGCCCAATATTGCAGAGGATGGATCTGTTGATTGATTTACGCGTGGATGACCAGGAGCAGACGCATAATTATTTACGTGAAGGCGGTGTTATCGGTTGTGTCAGCACTGAGGCGGGCGCGATGCAAGGATGCCGAGTTGAAAAGCTCGGCACTATGATTTATCGCCTGCTGGCAACCGTTGACTTTATTGAGCGCTGGTTCCCAGATGGACTTGCACCAGAAGCCACCAGGCAGGCTCCAGCAGTTATTTATAACCGCAAAGATCGTCTCCATTATTGTTTTTTTGAACAATACCTCGGCATGGCTCCAGAAACGTTAACTGCTCATTTTATCCCTGCACCTGAGCAATTCTTGCAGGTTATTGCCGCTGGTTACAGTTATGGGATGGTTCCCGACTGGCAGGGAGCTGAGCTGCTGAAAACAGATCAGTTACGGGAACTGATACCAGGAGCAACGCTTAAGGTCGATCTTTATTGGCATTGCTGGAACCTGGCAGCCCGTCCGTTGCTGGAATTTTCCGATCAACTGATCACCGAAGCTAGAAAACTCCTTGATAGCTGAATATAGCTCGCCTCTTCTCTTGACATTAATAAAACTTAAATAACTCTTTATTATTTAAATTTTATCATGTAGGCTGTGGCCATCTTTATTTTAGACGGATGGGAGCCTGAAAGTGAAGTTACGCGACTGGATATTAATAGTTATTCTGCTTTTTTGTCTGCCCGGATATGCTGTTGCCGAGCTGGAAACTATTTTCGGCACGGTCAGAGACGCCCAAAGTGGAGCTTTACTCAATGGTGTCGAACTGCGCACCGCAGATGATACTGTTTTTAGCGATGCAAATGGATGTTTCCAATTGGAATCAAATGCTGCAGAAATCGTAGTTCGCCTGCCTGGATATCTGGCAAAAAAAATTCCCGCTGATTTTCCACTCCATCTGCGCATGCAACCGTTCACCCCGAAAGCTCTCTATCTTTCCTACTGGGCAGCCGATAGTCGTGACCGGCGGGATCAACTGCAACAGTTGATCACCGAGACCGGAATGAATGCGCTGGTGATTGATCTTAAATCCTCCCGTGGTGATATTTCCTTTCGCAGCCAGTTACCCTTAGCGCAGGCTGTCGGAGCACAGAAGGTAAGAACCCTGAAAGATCTGCCGGAGTTTTTAGCTGAACTGAAGCGACAGGGGATTTATACCATCGGTCGGATTGTCGTTTTTAAAGATGCGGCGTTGGCCACGAACCGCAGGGATCTGGCAGTTCACACTCTGGACGGATACCTCTGGGAGGATCGGGAAAAAATCAGTTGGACAGATCCGTTCAACCCGGAAGTTTGGGATTATAATATCGGTATTGCGAAAGAAGCAGCCAGCCTGGGTTTTGACGAAATTCAATTCGATTATATCCGCTTTCCTGCAAAATCAGACTTAATGTTTTCCCAAGAAAATAACGGCGATAACCGCGTTGCAGCAATCAATGGTTTTCTGCAACGTGCCAAACAGCAACTGGCCGATTACCCGGTTATGACATCGGCAAACATTTTCGGCTATATCTGTTGGAAGCATAAGGACCAGAAGATTGGCCAACGCCTGATTGATCTGGCCGAACGTGTCGATTATATCTCGCCAATGCTCTATCCCTCCAGTTTTTCGCATGGCGTTCCCGGCTATAAAAACCCGGTGGAACACTCATACGAAGTGATTGCCCGTTCTTTACAAAAAGCCAGTGAGCTGACCGGCCTCCCTGCTGTACGTTTTCGGCCCTGGTTACAGGCTTTCAGGGATTATGCCTTTGACCGGAGAAGTTTTACCGCGGATGAGATTCATGCTCAGATCAATGCGAGCGATGCCAGCGGCAGTCATGGCTGGATGTTGTGGAATGCTGCTAGCCGTTTTAGTCTGGCTGGGTTGCAGCAGGTGATTCCATTCGGGGAGCTGAATCTGGTTGATGCCAGTCCAAAAGCTGGGGATTCGACGATCCTGACCAGAACCGAAGATCAACACTACGACGATTATCCGATGTTATAATCAATTTAGAAGGGTATTGAAAAACGTTTTCGAGGCAGCAAATGCAAGGCGAAAATGGCCGAAAAAGCACAGATTACACACCGTAAATGAGCATTTTGAGGTTATTTTAACGCCGCAGTTGCAACGCAGATAGTTTTTCAACAGCCTGTTAGGCAAAGAACAGATAGGCCAACAAGGTAACTACAGTGCCGAGAAGTGCGCCGAGGAACACTTCTTTTGGGGTATGAATTTTCATCAGCAGGCGGCTCTGACTGACCAGCACGGCAAGCAGCAGCACCATCATTCCGATCAGGAAATTCCCCCCGGACAGAAACGTTGAAACTACGATTGAAAATGCGGCGGCGGCATGTCCGCTCGGCAACCCTCCGTGCAGAGGGGTGCCGCTATTGTAGTGGGCTTTCAGCAAAACCACCAGAATAACCACAATCAGAAGGGCTCCGACCGGGATAGTCCCTTGTGGTTCTTTGCCAAAGGTCGGTCCGCTGTGAAACAGGGGGAAAACATGCCCGGAAAGAACCAGATAACCGAGGATGACTGCACCAACACTGGTAACCAGTACCGCCCCGGCGGCGACATCTTTGGCTCGTTTGGCCAGTTCATGATAGTCGTCGGTGACCAGATCAACAACCGTTTCAATAGCTGTATTCATCAATTCAGCAAAAATCACCAGAACAGCCGCGAGCACTAACAGGAAAAACTCTAGCGCGGAAATTTTAAAAAACAGTGCCAAAAATACAACAGTCAGTGCAGCAACAAAATGATAACGTACATGCCGCTCGCTTTTAGCCGCCCAGAGAATTCCTTCGATCGCACAGTTAAGGCTTTCAAGCCAGCTTGTCGGTTTCATAGCTAATCCCATATAAAATTTAGTGCGTTACACTGAAGATAACATCTGGCATAAAAATAACAAACTCGATTCCTTCATTTACTCCCGCTGAAAAACCGGCTAATCTTTGCATCTACCGTAAACAATATCAGGAGACTCAATATGAATGATGAAAATTTTGCTGACGATGAGATGAATGACGATGAGATGAATGACGATGAAGGGGGCTTTGCTGAAATGTTCGAAGCCAGTCTGGCCGGGGTTGGGCAACAGCTGGAGCCGGGCAAAAAGATAGAAGCCACCATTCTGCAGATCGGTTCTGACTGGAGCTTTCTCGATGTCGGTCAAAAGGGAGAGGGGGTTCTTGCTTCTGCTGAGCTTCTGAATGCTGATGGCGAACATCAATATGTTGTGGGAGACAAAATATCAGCATATTTCTTATCCCGAACCGGCGGTGAGTTACGCTTTACCACCAAAATTGGCGGTGGAGGTTCTGGCGCAGAGCAATTAGAAAATGCTTATCAGAGTGGTATCCCGGTTGATGGAACCTTTGAAAAAGAAATTAAAGGGGGCTTTGAGGTCAAGTTGGCGGGAAATGTCAGAGCTTTTTGCCCTTTTTCCCAGACGGGGCTACGACCAGCTGAACCTGCTGACTTGATCGGCCAGAGCCTGCCATTTAAAATCTCCCAGTTCAGTGAACGTGGCCGCAACATCGTGGTGTCGCACCGGGCGATTCTGGATGAAGAGCGTGAACAGCTCCGGGTCGGTTTGCGCGAGACGCTGAAAGAGGGGATGGTGGTCAAAGGGACAGTGACCAATATTCGTGATTTTGGCGCGTTTATCGATATTGGTGGAATAGAGGGGCTGTTGCCAATTTCTGAAATCAGTTATGGGCGCGTTGAAGACATCAATGAAATTCTCAACCTCGATCAAGAACTAGAGGTTGCGGTTAAACGGATCGACTGGGACAATAATAAATTTTCTTTCAGTCTGCGTGACACCCAGGCGGATCCCTGGAACAAGGTTGGATCCATTTATCAGGTCGGTACCCAATATCCCGGCAAGGTCAGCCGGTTGGCCCAGTTTGGTGCCTTTGTTACACTGGAGGACGGTATTGATGGCTTGCTGCATATCTCCAAACTAGGTGAAGGGCAGCGGATTCGCCACCCTCAGGATGTTGTCAGTGTCGGCCAGCAATTACAGGTCATGGTTGAGAACATTGACCAGGCAGAAAGACGGATTTCATTGGCCTTGGCTGGACATACGGATGAAGTCACCGAAACCAGCTACAACGACCAACCGGCGGTCACTGCAGGTCTTGGAACTCTGGGAGATTTGCTCAAAGCGAGTCAGGATAAAAAAGACCGCAAGAAGCGTAAATGAAAGAAACCACCTCTCGTTCTGCAATTCTGTTTTCGGTCTGTATGGCTCATTTTATGATGCCATTCATGATGTCGGCAGTGGGTGTTGCGCTACCCGTCATAGGGCGAGAATTTTCAGCGACCGCCTTGCAGCTGGGCTTGGTGGAAACCACCTATGCCCTCTCTGCATCAATCTTTCTACTCTCGATGGGACGTTTCGGAGATATCCACGGGCGGCGTAAGGTATTTCAGAGCGGACTTTTGGTTTTTGCTGTTGCGGGCGGTTTGATTTCTCAAGCCTGGTCGATTGAAGCGGTTATTGTCCTGCGTTTTTTTCAGGGGGTGGGTGGCGCCATGGTGATGGCAACAACTATGGCCATTGTCGTATCAGCTTTTCCGCAGAATGAGCGTGGTAAAGCGTTAGGGATTTCTGTAGCCAGTGTTTATGCCGGTATTTCCTGTGGCCCTTTTATCGGCGGCTTTCTGGTAGAAACCTTGGGCTGGCGCTCCCTGTTTTATTTGGTTTTCCCCCTCGGGTTGCTCACTTATGTTGTGACACGGCTGAAAATGAAAACTGAGTGGGCAGAATCCAAAGGGGAGCCTTTTGACTGGAAGGGGGCAGTTCTCTATGCCACCTCAATTCTATTGCTGGTCAGTGGTGTTTCTACTCTGAGTCGGGGATGGTGGGCTTGGGGTCTAGTGATTTTAGCCAATCTCGGGCTGCTGCTTTTCCTGCGGTTTGAAGCAAAAAGTCCTTTTCCCTTGTTAAATATTACATTACTGCGTGAAAATCGAATTTTTGCGCTAAGCAACCTGGCGTCTCTGTTTAATTATTCTGCCACCTTTGGGGTCACTTTCTTCCTCAGCCTCTATTTGCAATATGTCAAAGGGATGGGACCACAGCAGGCAGGTATCATTCTGATTACCCAGCCGATCACCCAAACCCTTCTCTCTCCGCTTTGCGGCAGATTATCCGACCGGATTCCTGCTTCTTGGGTAGCAACCAGCGGAATGGCATTTTGTGCCCTTGGATTGGCGGTAGCAACCCGCCTGTCAGCAGACTCTCCCCTGTCAATGATCCTGTTATTATTAATTTTTCTGGGGATGGGGTTTGCGCTCTTTTCTTCCCCCAATATCAGCATGATTATGGGGAGTGTTGAACCACGCTATCTTGGGGTCGCCTCAGGACTTAGCGCCAGCATGCGGACTTTGGGGATGTTGTCCAGCATGATGATTATAACGCTGACATTTTCGTACCTGATGCATGGCCAGGCAGTCACACTGGCAACCCAGCCAGCGTTCCTTTCCAGTATGCGGGTCGCACTGTTTGTTTTTTGCGGGCTCTGCGTGGTCGGGATTGGCTGTTCTTTGGGACGGGTTAAGAAATAAGGGTAACTGGTTATGCACTACGCTCCAGTAACCCTTTGCCGCTTTTAGTAGGATGCGGTGAGGGCACCGAACCGCATCGTCCTTTGCAACACATGCATGCTCCACCTGATGCGGTTCACTC
>JAQIBX010000015.1 GCA_027858895.1 Desulfuromusa sp.
GTCGTTGCAGCATCAATTGCTTACGTGATTGGACGCTTGCTGGCAATAGCGGCACTGCAGCGCCCATTAACATCCCAATTGAAACAACTATCCGGTAAGAAAGAATCCTGAATCGATGACTATGCAACAAGAAGAAAAAAGTACCGCCATCAGTGGGCATTGGTTCGTCATTGGTGCTGCACTTCTCTGGGGCACGACCGGCACAGCTCAGGCGTTTGCCCCGGTCGGCTTTGACCCAAAAGTGATCGGTGCTCTGCGCCTGCTGGTTGGTAGCATAGCACTCCTGTTTCTGGCCATAAAACGGAAAGAGTTAGGACATTTCAGCGACTGGACGCTGCTACCAGTACTTCTTGCGGCAGCTTTTACCGCCAGTTATCAACTCTGTTTTTTTGCCGCAGTCGCAAAAACTGGTGTGGCAGTAGGGACCATTGTTGGCATCGGCAGTGCTCCCATTTCCGGTGGCTTGCTCGGCTTGATCTTTCGCGGTGAACGTCCCGGAAAACGTTGGTTACTGGCAACAGTCCTGGCGATTATCGGCTGTTCATTACTCAGCTTAAGCGGTGGTGATGTTGCCATCGATCCGCTTGGGATTCTGCTCGCCCTGGGTGCCGGGCTCTCCTACGCAGCCTATACCCTGATAATCAAGGGGTCACTGGTAAAACATACCCCAAATGCCGTCATGGCGGTTGTATTCGGTCTGGGAGCCTTGTTACTGTCGCCAGCATTGTTCAATATTGATCTTGACTGGCTGCTGCAACCACGCTCCATCGGCGTAGTTCTACATCTCGGCCTGGCCACTGTGGCTCTTTCATACTGGCTGTTTGCCCGAGGCCTGCAATCGGTACAAGTGGCTACCGCCACCACCCTTTCCCTGGCCGAACCAATGACTGCAGCAACACTGGGAATTCTTGTACTTGGCGAACAATTAAACCCTCAGGCATTCTTCGGTATCAGTCTGATATTTGCCGGATTAGCGGTGCTGATGCTGAAAGTCCGCAGCAGACCCTACAAGATCACCACATGACCAGTCAGCGACAGGCAATTCTTTACGGCCTTGGTGCCGTCCTGCTCTGGTCAACGGTCGCTACGGCGTTTAAATTATCACTCCGCCATTTCAGCCCGATTGAACTGCTCCTCTATTCCGGCTCCTTTTCAACTCTTCTATTGGGGGCAATCCTGCTCTTTCAGGGGAAATTCCACTTGGTATTCCAGTGCAGTCGGCCTGAATATCTGCTATCAATCCTGTTGGGGCTGCTCAGCCCATTTCTCTATTACCTGATTCTGTTCAAAGCTTATGAGCTACTTCCGGCGCAGCAGGCACAACCACTTAACTACACCTGGGCAATTACTCTTTCGCTGTTGGCGGTTCCGCTGTTGAAGCAGAAAATCGGTTGGCAACAGTGGCTGGCTCTGCTGGTGAGCTATTGCGGCGTGGTGGTGATTGCAACCGAAGGGCGGCCGTTTAGCCTGCAGTTTACCGATCCGCTCGGCGTTGCCTTGGCACTGATCAGCACTGTCATCTGGGCGCTTTATTGGATTTTCAGCACCCGTGACCGCCGCGATCCAGTCGTCGGGTTGTTCGTCAACTTTCTCTGCAGTTTTCCGTTTGTCTTCGGCTATTACCTGCTGACGACAGAATTAAGAATGCCGCCTCTCAGCGGTCTGTTAGGTGCAGCCTATGTGGGAACTTTCGAAATGGGGATCTGCTTCGTGCTCTGGTTAATGGCGATGAAGTTAACCGACAGTACCGCAAGAATCAGTAATCTGATCTTCCTCTCCCCGTTCCTCTCGTTGGTATTTATCCATTTTTTGCTTGGTGAAGAGATCCTGGCAGCCACATTTATCGGTCTAGTGCTGATTGTTGCCGGATTATTCTGCCAAAGGATCAGATAAATGATCTCAGCATAAAATTGTATTTTTTAGTAGATACAGTTAAACTTCGTCTCAAATATCCTTTCCGGATGTTTGAGACTGTGTATGGGGGGGAGTCGCACATGGTGGACAAATCACAATCATTCGAAACGCTGACCCAACAAATTTCAACGCTGCAAGAAGAAAATCAACGCCTGCAACAATCCCTGCAAGCAGTGCAAGACAATTCAGATCGTTACGAAGATTTAATCGAATTTGCAGTTGACGCCATCTTCATGGGTGATCCTGCTGGAAATATCATCGATGCCAACCAAAGTGCCACGACGTTAAGTGGCTATAGCTATGCAGAGCTGGTTGAAATGACTCTCGGTCAGTTATTTTCTACTGCTGAGCAGCAACGTGTGCCCCTGAGATATGACCTTCTCAAACAAGGGAAACCCGTCAAAACCGAACGCCTTCTCAGCCGCAAAGATGGAACCACCGTCCCCGTTGAAATGCACAGTCGAATGATGCCTGATGGTTCATATCATTCTTTTATGCGAGACATGAGTGAGCGCAGGCAGATGGAAGAGTCTTTGCGCCTTTCGGAAGAAAAGTTTTCTCAAATTTTCAAACTCAGCCCGGAGGCAATAGCCCTGACGTGCATGAATGATGGTCGCTACATCGATGTTAATATTGGGTTTACTGACATTTCCGGTTGGACTTACGATCAAATTATTGGTACCAGCTCCCTGCCAGGAGGTCTGGATATCTGGTGTCATAAAAAAGACCGGGACCGGATGATACAAGGCCTCAAGGACAAGGGCAAAGTGACGGGACTGGAGGCAGAATTTCGACACAAGGATGGCAGGAGCATAATTGGTTTAATGTCTGCAAGGATTATTGAAATTAATCATGAAACCTGTATTTTATCGGTCACCCGAGATATTACCGAACGGGTCAAACTACAGAAGAAGCAACGGAAACTTGAAAAGCAGATGCAGCAGGTGCAAAAGCTGGAAAGCCTGGGTGTCCTCGCCGGAGGGATTGCACACGACTTCAATAATATCCTGATGGCAGTGATTGGCCACTGTGAGTTGGCTCAGCGGCGCTTGACCTCTGAATCCCCCGCGATGGAGCACCTGCACCAAATGAAACTAGCGACCAGCAAGGCGGCAGATTTATCCAACCAGATGCTTGCTTACTCTGGAAAAGGGAAGTTTGTTGTCGAACCATTAAATCTTTCCCAGATCGTTGAAGAGATGGAACATATGCTGGCCGTTTCCAGCAGCAAGAAAGCCACCATACGTTACGACCTGGCTCTGAATCTACCTAGTGTTAATGCCGACGCAACCCAGCTGCAACAGATTATTATGAATCTTGTCATTAACGCCTCTGACGCTATTGGTGACAACAGCGGCGTTATTGCAATTTCAACGGGAAGCATGGATTGTGACCGCACATACCTGCAGGAAACCTGGCTGGATGAGAATCTGGCGGAAGGCCGCTACGTTTTCATCGAAGTTGCAGATACTGGCTGTGGCATAGAACCAAGCACAGTTCCACGGATTTTTGAACCATTTTTCAGTACAAAATTTACCGGCCGTGGGCTTGGAATGGCGGCTGTTTTAGGCATTGTTCGCGGTCATAGCGGCGCCATAAAAATCTACACCGAAGTCGGCAAAGGGAGCACCTTTAAAATTCTGTTGCCCGCATCAACCCTGCCTGCACTTAAGATGGATCTAGAAATACCAGCAACTCCGTTACAAGAAACCGGACTGGTTTTGTTAGTTGATGACGAAAAAACAATAAGAGACATCGGCAAAGAAATGTTGAATGAATTTGGTTTTGAAACGGTCACCGCTTGTGATGGCAAAGAGGCCTTAGATATTTTCAAACAACAGCATCACCAGATCCGTTTTGTCCTGATGGATCTGACCATGCCGCGGATGAACGGGGATGAGGCTTTTCGAGAGTTCAAAAGAATTGATCCCGCCGTCAAAGTCATTATCTGTAGTGGCTACAATGAACAGGAAGTTTCGCAAAAATTTGTCGGCAAAGGCTGGGCAGGATTCCTGAAAAAACCTTATCACTTTTCAGAACTGCAAAAAAAGATTCAAGAATTATTGAACCACTGACCAAGGAGATCCGTCGACAGCGTCATGCCAGCCCGAAGCCCCAGAGAAGCGCAATTGCGACAAAAATAGACGGCAGCAAATTGCCGACGGGCAAACGCTTTATCCCCATCAAGTCGAGCGCGATAGCAACTATCAGCAGCCCACCAACAGCATTCATTTCCGTAATTACCGGTTCCGTCAAAATTGTCTTAGCCAGTTCCGCAACCAGCGTAATACTCCCCTGGTAAAGTAGCAGGGGAATGATAGAAAAAATAACTCCAATCCCGAGAGTTGATGTCAAAGCGATAGCGGCAACCCCATCAAGGGCCGATTTAGCATAGAGGATTGTCGGTTTTCCACCCAGGCCATCCTGTAACGCACCCATAATTGCCATGGCACCAACACAGAACAGCAGGCTGGACGTGATAAACCCTTCGGCAATAGATCCAAACCCGGTGAAGCGTTTTTGCAATCCCAAACCAAACGCCTCGAGTCGTTTCTCAATCCCGATTATCTCACCAATCAGACCACCCAGAATCAAACTGCCGATGACAACCATCAGCTGCTGACTCTCCAATGCCAGTTGCAAACCGATCAACAGCACCGCCAAACCAAGCCCGGCCATCAATGTTTGACGCAGTTTCGCCGACATAAAACGGCCGGCCCAGCGACCGATCAGGCTGCCGATGATCACAGCAACAACATTAACCAGAGTTCCTTGCAATATCATAGCGATCCACTAAACAGAGGGAAAGTATAAGTAGCGGGACACTAGCACATCTCACTTCCCTGATTCAACAGGGGGAGAATCCTGTGCAAACAGAGGGCTCATACACGCATATTCGCTATCTATAACGTTGTTGATGTATTTAAACACTAGATGTGTTATAAAACGGTTCTTTTTCAGACCCAGTGCCTCTATTTATGCGGGCACCCGCCTTTTCATAAATCTTACAATGCTTATTTATGCCTTTTTATTGGCAATTTTTCACACTATCCTCAGGAGGAAAATCATGACGGCACAGATGGATGAAAAAATTATCCCTATCTATCAGGAAGTTCTAGCGCGTAACCCCGGTGAAGTGGAGTTTCATCAAGCTGTTCGAGAAGTTTTAGAATCTCTTGGCCCAGTCCTTACTAAACACCCAGAATTTGCACACTATAAGATTATCGAGCGTATCTGTGAACCTGAACGCCAGATCATATTCCGGGTTCCCTGGGTCGATCACCAAGGAAAAGTTCAAATCAACCGCGGCTTCCGCGTCGAGTTCAACAGTGCCCTCGGCCCCTACAAAGGCGGCTTGCGCTTCCACCCCTCAGTCTATCTAGGCATCATTAAATTCCTGGGCTTTGAACAAATTTTCAAAAATTCCCTCACCGGCCTGCCAATCGGCGGTGGCAAGGGTGGTTCTGACTTTGATCCCAAAGGAAAGACCGACGGTGAAGTCATGCGCTTTTGCCAGAGCTTCATGACCGAACTCTACCGGCATATTGGCGAGCACACCGATGTTCCTGCAGGTGATATTGGTGTTGGTGGACGCGAAATAGGATTCATGTTCGGCCAGTACAAGCGTATCACCAATCGCTGGGAAGCAGGAGTATTGACGGGCAAGGGACTTAACTGGGGGGGGTCATTGGTTCGCACCGAAGCGACCGGATACGGCGCCGCCTATTTTGTCGACGAAATGCTCAAGGTACGCGGAGAATCATTCGATGGAAAAACCTGCGTTGTTTCGGGTTCCGGCAACGTCGCGATCTACACGATTGAAAAGATCCATCAACTTGGTGGCAAAGTCGTAGCCTGTTCCGACTCCAGTGGCTATATTTATGACGAAAAGGGGATTGACCTTGAACTGGTTCAGCAACTCAAAGAAATTGAACGGCGCCGGATTGAAGCTTATGTAGACTATCGTAAACATGCCAAATATATAACAAAAGGAAATATCTGGGAAGTTCCATGCCAAGTCGCTATGCCTTCGGCTACCCAGAACGAGATCAATGGTAAAGATGCCGCCCTGCTGGTCAAAAACGGCTGCATTGCCGTTGGAGAAGGGGCAAATATGCCGACCACTCCAGAAGGAGTTAAGATTTTCCTGGACGCTAAAATCGCCTACGGTCCAGGCAAAGCAGCCAATGCCGGTGGAGTTGCTACCAGTGCGCTGGAAATGCAGCAGAATGCCGTCCGAGATTCCTGGGACTTCGAGGAGACCGAAGCACGTCTGCATAAAATCATGAAGAACGTTCATAGGGATTGCTTTGAAATGGCCGAAAAATATGGAGCACCAGGTAACTATGTCATCGGTGCCAACATCGCCGGATTCATCAAAGTAGCTCGCGCCATGCTGGCCATGGGTGTGGTTTGATCAAAAACTAAATAAGATGATGGCATCGCATAATAGCCCTTGGACATAATCCGGGGGCTTTTTTATGCCAAAAAAAACTGCTGTCATAACATAACAAAATACCCGGCTGAAGAGACTCTTTTAGCCCTCTCAATGCAATATATTACAATGTAACTTCAGTGCTTTATGTGCGTTAAATGAAAATAATTTCTTTCCGCTTGATTTGAACCTTTTTCGACTACACAGTTGCTGTTAAGTCAGATTTTTTGATTCAATCATTCTTCATTGTCTCGATTAAAACAAAGGGGAGAAAAAATGAGAATACCAACAAAACTGATTTTCACACTATTTTTTACCACCATACTGGCGGGCTGTGTAGCGCCAGATCTAAAAGTTGCCCCGGTAGCGATTTCAGACAACCCAAGTAGCAAAATTTTCCAGCTGGAGGAAACTCTTGCCGAAGGGCGTACACAACAAATTCACGTCCTCTCTCCAACCTGGTATGCAAAAGCTGACGGCTACCTGGACAAAGCCAGGTACGGCCTGGCTAACAATGATTCCGTAACAGGGGTCTTACAAAACGTTGCCTATGGTCATGCAAATTTTGACAAAGCAAAGGAATACGCCCTGATTGCTCAATCAGCCATTTCTCAAGCCATCAAAGCACGTGAATTAGCGAATGCAGCTGGAGCAGCATCCCTCGGCGATGATTATCAGAAACTAGAATATCAGTTTACCGCATTAACAGCCGATATCGAAAACAACAACCTCGCACGTGCAGAAAAAAATGAAGCCAAAGTCGCCAAAGGATTTGCCGATCTCGAACTCCGCGCTATCAAAGAAAATACTCTGGGAGAAGTAAGAACTTTATTAGCCACAAACATTGAGAATGGCGCAAAAAAGCTGGCTCCAAAAACCCTGCAAGAAACTCAGGATGCTCTAACCGATGCCGATCAGTTCATTACCCAACAACGTTATGAGCGGGCAGAGATGCAGAACAAGGCAAATGCAGCTCTGTTTCAAGCACAAAGGCTCGGTCAAGTCATGACGATGAGCAATTCGCTTAAGACCATGTTGCCGGAAGATATTTCTCTGCGTCATGAAAATCAGTTACAGCAAATTACCAGCAAAGTCGGTGGACGTGATTTAAGGAATGAATCTGTCGATCTCCAGCTACAGAATATTCTTGAATCGGTCGCCTCCTTGCAGGACGATAACCAATTTCTCAAAGATAATCGTCAGCAGGAAAAAATTGACTTCGAGGCAAAACTGACTGAGAGACGAACTGAAATTGACACCCAAAGACAGCAAATTGCTGCACTTGAAGGACAAAGCAAAGAGGCCCAGAGAGAACGTGAACTCATCGCTTTGCGTGAGAAAGAAACTACGGCCAACCTGGAAGCTGAACGCCGCTTTCAGCAACTTTTCATTGAAGTGCAAGGGATGTTTGCCCAAGATCAAGCCGAGGTTTATAAGCAGGCAAAAAATCTTGTCATTCGCTTAAAGACTATTCAGTTCCCGGTCGGGAAAGACCTGATCATGCCCGACAATTATGCCCTTCTGAGTCTGGTCCGCAATGCCATCCGCACCTTTGGCGAACCAGATGTTGTTATAGAAGGACACACTGACAATACCGGATCAACTGCAATCAATGCGCAACTCTCGCAAAATCGGGCTGAAGCAGTTCGACAGTATTTCATTGCCAACGGAACCCTGGATGGACAGAAACTAACCGCTATTGGTTACGGTTCGGAAAGACCCTTGGCAGCAAACGATACCGTCGTAGGGCGTGCCATCAACCGCCGGATTGACGTTATTATCAAAACAGAAATGACGAATAACTAGCTCCTTTCTTACCAACTTAGTCCTCTCAAACAGCAAAAAAGCCAGCCTTTTAAAGGGCTGGCTTTTTTATAACTACTTAATTTTACTTCACAGCAGTCAGGATATAAACCGGATCGTAGGCTTCAAAGAGTTTATAGTTCGAGTGGGGACGAGTTCTGGCAATATTAACCGTGACAACTTCAACATGATAACCAGCGTTGCCAAAATATTCATTTGCTGCCGTCAGAGTATCCAGCGTACTGGCATTCAAAACAATCCTGCCGCCAACGGCAAGCCGCTGATCGACCGTATCCAGAATATCCCAAAGCCTGCCACCGCTGCCGCCAATAAATACACGGTCTGGATCGGGCAATTCTTCCAAACAATCGGGAGCATCCCCTTCAATCAAAGCAACATTTCGCGTATTGAATTTTTGTAAATTCTCTTTAATAAACTGTCGATACTCGTTGTTGCGCTCGATAGCAAAAATCCGCCCATCCGGCAAAAGGTAATCTGCCTCGACACAGATGGACCCGGAACCAGCACCAATATCCCATAAGCACATATCGTGTCGCAGTTTCAATTTGGCTAAGGTAATAACCCGCACTTCTTCTTTGGTAATCAGCTGTTTGAGACTGACAAACTCGTCATCAGGAATCCCAAAAGTTGGTATATAAGCTTGAGTATCATCCTCATATTCCTTGATTAAAATTAAAACATTGAGAGGAGCAACTTCCAGTTCGAGTAAACCTTTAACGTTCGTGACACGGATTTTTTCTGCAGCGGTGCCTAAATTTTCACACAAATAGGCTTTATAACCACTCCGACGACGACTAAGTAACTCTCTGCCGATCATCCCTGGAGTATTGATTCCATCGGTTAAAATAGCCGCCTTATCATTCGCCACAATGCGATCAACAACATCTTTCAAGGCTCTGTCATGAACTGAGATAAAAACCGAATCATCCCAAGGTTCACGGATTTTTGCAAAAGCGTATTGCACTGAGGTGACATTAGGTAAAAATTCAATCAGCTCATCCGCTAGATTGCGTAATAAATAGCGTCCAAGACCAAAAAACAGGGGATCTCCCGAAGCAAGAACGACCACTCGACTGTCACA
Organism: Desulfuromusa sp.; assembly: GCA_027858895.1. Classification (GTDB taxonomy): domain Bacteria; phylum Desulfobacterota; class Desulfuromonadia; order Desulfuromonadales; family Geopsychrobacteraceae; genus Desulfuromusa. Next base: position 9,255 of record JAQIBX010000015.1, read on the forward strand.
GTCCTGCAAGCGAGCAACCATTTTGGCCAGATTGCGATCGTCAACCGCGAATCTCTCTCCGGGAAAATCGGGAAACAATCCAAGCAAGCGCTGCGCCCCAAACAAAATTTCACTCTGATTAATCAGTTCAAGAGCCTGTGGGGTAAACCCTTCGTGACCAGCAATTCCTGCGCCGATAACATGAATTGACTTCATTATTGCCTCCCTTTGGAGATTATTTCTAAATTCGAGGTTCCAGGACTTACTTAACGGGAAGTCGCGGGGAAAACCGTTATAACCAAAGATTGCCACCAAGGCACCAAGGGAGGCTTTTCTTTGAGTTTAAAGCATAAAAAAATTGGCGTTGTTTCTCTTAGTGCCTGGTGGCTAAGCAATTTTTTAGCATCAGCCATTCAATTGTTTCACTACGGCAATTCCATCGGCATAGTAATCGATAATATTGTAGCAGCCGAAATCCTGCTCAATATGGAACAATCGCTCCAGAGGAGCTCCAATGGCGTCAAGCAGAATAACCCGGTTGACCCCACCATGGGCGACAATAACAACTTCTTCGCCGGCATGGGCAGAAACAATCTTCTTTATCACTGGCCGCACCCTCGCGGCCATCTGCAGCAAGCTCTCACCTGCCGGTGGTGATATGTTGACGATATCGTCAAGTCGTGCCTGCCATAATGCGGGATAATCGCGCTGTAATTGTTGCCAGGTTTGTCCCTGCCAGTCACCAATATGCAATTCTCGTAGCTCTTCCAGATACTCTGGCTGCACTTCCTGTAACAGCGCAATCTGATCAGCGGCAACCCGGCAACGGTACAGATCACTCGAATAGATACCACTGAGCTTTAGATGCTGTAACCGCCCAGCAAAAGCTGCCGATTGTTGTCGCCCGAGGTCGGTCAAGCGAACATCACCTTGGCCATTGTAGCGTTTGTGTTCAAATCCATCCACCTGCCCATGGCGCAGTAGATGTAATCGTGTCGCTTTCATTTCCCCTCACCCATTATTTATAAATTTTCCGGTTCAAGAGCTGCCTCAATCCGCTCCCAGATCTCGTCGCAACCCTCCCGGCTAGTTGCGGAAAACAAACTGAACGCATCTCTCGGGAGTCCGGTTTCCTCAACAATCAGCTTGATCTGCTTCTCCCGCTGCGAGCGGTTAACTTTATCTATCTTGGTGATAACCGCAATCGTTGGCACACCAAACTCCTCCAGCCAGTCGAGGAATTTTATGTCATCTTCACGTGGAATTCTGCGGATATCAAAGATAAAAACCACCCCACAGAGAGGTTCACGCATTTCAAGATATGTCCGAATCATCGGCCCCCAGGCTTTTTTCACCGCCAGAGGAACTTTCGCATATCCGTAACCAGGCAAATCAACCAGAGAGAACTGACCGTTAACATTAAAAAAATTGATCAGTTGCGTGCGCCCCGGGGTTGAAGAAGTTCTGACCAGGCTTTTTCTGTTGACCAAAACATTGATCAAAGAACTTTTGCCAACATTACTGCGGCCGGCAAAAGCAATTTCCGGGAACTGCTCCGGTGGATAATTCACCGGCTTGGTTGCACTTTTAATAAATTCCGCTAAAGTTATTTTCATAATTAATCCAATAAATGCGTCCACTTGTTTTAGTTCCCAGAGAATAGCCTATGCAAAACAGGTTTGGCAACTGTCAAGCGATCTTTGCCCGCCTCATGAAACAATTGTGATTTTGTGCTATTCTATCTATGGTTCGGTTAGATTATTTATCTTTACAGAATCGATCAATTATTACTATAATCATCATATTTATATCACTGCATTAAACCCTGAAGGAGGCATAAAATGCTGAGTCAAAAACTTATCGATGCAATCAATGATCAAATCCAATATGAATACTATTCTGCTTTTATTTACAAAGCGATGCAGGCGTACTTTGAAGATGAAGATCTCCCTGGTATGGCCAACTGGATGGATATTCAATTTCAGGAAGAAGTGTCTCATGCTGAAAAAATGTTCCACTTTGTCTGCGACACGGGCGGCCGCGTTCTGATGCAGGCAATGGAGACCCCGCATAATGATTACAGTTCCCCACTGGAAGCATTTGAAGAAGCTCTGAGACATGAACAGATTGTCACATCAAAAATCAATGACCTGATGGAGCTTGCTCAGCAGGAAAAGAATCACGCCGCACAAATTTTTTTCCAGTGGTTTGTCACCGAACAGGTTGAAGAAGAAGCAAATGCCAGCCACATTATCGCCAAACTGAAAAGGGTCAAAGAAGATGGCCGCGGATTAATGATGGTTGACCAGGACCTGGCAAAGCGTGTTTTTGTTCCCATCGCCGGCGAGGCATGATTACAGCAGGAACACTATGCAGCCTGTCCAAGAATAGACATCATACGTCATAACGAAGCAAAACAACAAAGAGGGTCGTACTGTTTCAGTACGACCCTCTTTGTATGCATGGAAATAATAACTAAATCAATAAGTGCTGCTTATACCAAAGACACCCGGAAATATCACCAGAATTGCCAATACAAAAACTTGTATCGCAATAAAAGGCAGCACCCCCGAATATATGTCGGTTGTTTTAATTTCGGGCGGCGAGACTCCTTTCAGATAAAAAAGGCTGAAGCCGAAGGGAGGAGTCAGAAAAGAGGTCTGCAGGTTCATCGCAACCAGAATGGCATACCAGATTGGGTTGATCCCCAGATTAGCCGCTATTGGTGCCAGTATCGGCACGATGATATAAGATATTTCAACAAAATCGATGAAGAACCCGAGCACCATGATAACCAGCATCGACAGGATCAGGAAGCCCCACTTTCCTGCGGGTAGCCCCATCATGAAGTCTTCGACCAGGTAATCACCACCTGTGTAAGTAAAAACCATAGAAAAAGCGGTGGCACCCACCAAAATCGCAAAAACCATCGAAGTAATTTTAACTGTTTCCAGTGCGCTATCCCAAACCATTTTTACCGATAACTGCCGGTACAACCCCGCTAAGATGACGGCACCAACACCACCAACAGCAGAAGATTCGGTGGGGGTCGCAATGCCGAACAGAATGGAACCAAGCACCAGGATAATCAAGGTCAACGGGGGAACAATGGCCTTAAGAGCTCTGCCAACCTGTTGTTTTTTAGTCCCGTACTCCTCCCCTTCCAAATGAATTGGTGGAGCCAGATCTTTTTTAAAATAGGTCAGGATCGCAATATAAATAACATAAAACAGCACCAGAGATAGCCCGGGCCAAAAAGCCGCCATAAACAGGTCACCGACCGGCACTTGAAAAACATCCCCAAGAATAATCAGAATAATGGATGGTGGTATAATCTGCCCGAGAGTTCCCGCAGCACAGATTGCCCCCGTTGCCAATTTTTTATCGTAGTTATACTTCAGCATAACCGGCAGGGAGATAACCCCCATAGCAACAACACTGGCTCCGACCACTCCCGTAGAGGCTGCCAATAACGCCCCAACCAGAACTGTCGAAATAGCAACGCCACCGCGCATTTCACCAAACAGAAACCCCATTGATTCAAGCAGCCGCTCGGCCAACTTGGATTTCTGCAGAATAATTCCCATAAAGATAAACAGCGGGATCGCCATCAGAATCGTGTTGTTCATAACCGACCAGATGCGATGCGGCATCATGGCAAACATGCCCTGCCCCTCAGCAATCAGGCCGAAAACAACGGCAGCCCCTCCGAAAGTAAATGCGACCGGGAAGCCAAGCAACAGCAATCCCAGGCAGACAGCAAACATTGTTAAACCAATCATGACAACAACTTCCTTCTATTCATACATAGCGTTATCGCTATATATTCTTACGGATTTAACATCAAAGAATATTATCTTCGATCTTATGTTGCGGAGGAAATTCCAGACCACGATACATGCGGATATTCCGAACCACAAATCCCAGCGCAGATATAATCAAAAAAACAAAAGAGAGCGGGATCACAGCCTTGATCAGATAAGTGTGGGTCAACCCTCCCGGGTCCCCACTGATTTCGCCCATCGTATAAGATTCATGAACAAACCAGATCGACCCACTTATAATCAAATAAGCCAGTGGAATCAGAAAAAGAAAAGTTCCAGAGATATTAATGATGGCTTTTAACTTAGGACTGAAGCGGTCATACAAGACATCGACCCGCACATGTCCTTCTTCTTTCAGAGCATAGGAAATACCGAAGAGAAACACGACGGAAAAAATGTGCCACTCCAGTTCCTGCATTGCAATAGAACCAGTGCGAAAAAAATAGCGCATGATTGCATCATAAAATACGTTGACCAACATCACCAACATCAGAGCAGCTGAAATCCAGCCGATAACATCGGAAAATCGATCCAGAATTCGTTCAGTTTTTAACAGCATAATCATCCTGCCGGTGGATAAGAGAAATAAGAAAAAAGCTCCCAGCAGAGTTTGCTGGGAGCCATAGCTGTATCATTAAATAACTTTACTCGAGATTATCTTTCAAATAGGCATAATCGGATATTTCTGTCCAGCGGCGTGCTTTCTTCATGTAAGCAGTTTGAGCGTCATAAATTTTCTTGAACATGGGATCTTTAGCTGCACTTTCCTGCAGTAGTTTTTCATTCTCGACCTTCATTGCCGCAATAACTTCTTTCGGGAAGGTTTTGATCTTGACGTTCGGGTATTCCGTATCAATCTTGTCCAGGTTAACGGCACTGTCATTGTAAGAGCGTGCATACATGTCATAGGCAGCAAACTCCATAGCCACTTCCAGGATCTTTTGCAGGTGCTTTGGTAGAGCATTAAACTTCTCCTGATTAACCAGGAACTGCAGTTCGGTTGCAGGCTCATGCCAACCAGTATAGTAGTATGGTGCAATCTTGTGGAAACCCATGTTCAAATCAAGAGAGGGTCCGACCCATTCCAGCGCATCAATTGTCCCGCGATCAAGCGCTGTATAAAGCTCTCCCGGGGGAATATTAGTAACAACAACACCAAGTTTAGACATAACTTCACCGGCGAAACCGGGGATCCGCATTTTCAGACCTTTTAAATCATCCAGGCTGTTAATCTCTTTCTGGAACCAACCACCCATCTGGTTGCTGGTATTTCCACCGGGGTAGGAATTAACACCATGACGATCGTAAACTTCCTTCATCAGCTCCATACCACCACCATAGTAGAACCAGGCATATTGCTCGGGAGCAATCATACCGAAAGGCATGGTGGTGAAGAACTGGGTATTCTGGTCCTTACCTTTCCAGTAGTAAGATGCGGAATGCCCCATCTCATACTGTCCTAATTTGACCATGTCAAGAATGCCAAAAGCAGCCTTGTGCTTGTTCGCTGAATCGATGCGAATTTCCATTTCGCCATTCGACATTTCCTTGACCATATCGGCCATTTTAATAACCGCATCACCAAAGATCGGGAAGCCGGTTCCCCAGGTCTGGGCCAGCTTCCAGCGATACTTGGGCGCTGCCTCTGCCTGAGGGGCAAAGGTTCCAACCATCAACAATGAGAAAACGGCCAGTAAACAAACGGTCATGCGTAATACAGATCTTTTCATACTTCTCCTCCATCTAGGTTAAAGATTGGGTTAACGGGACACCTGAAAACTAAACCTACGTAGTCATAGTTTACAGAAACTAGCCCAACTGACAGTACGTTGTCAAAAGGGAAAGAAACTCGCTCCCCATATTTAAACTCTGCAACACTAAACCAGAGTTCTAATTGCAGACAACGGGGTAAATAAGTAAGCGGTCGGATTGGTCAGTTAAGCGGTAAGCAGCATTAAAGTTTCAGTCGCACCTTCAACTGACGCAGATAGCGACGGCTGACCGGCAGAAGATTGCCCAGCTTGGTTTTAATTTTTCCTGAACCATTTTCAAGCAGCTTTATTTCGTCGATTTTATCAGGATTAACCAGATACTGCCGCTGACAGCGCAGCAACGGAGTCCGTTCTTCCAGAACCTTGAGGGTCAACTCGGTATAAAACTGTCCCTCGGATGTGACAATGTGAATTCCGGACAAATCAGAAAAGACATATTCGACATCAGCAAAAGTAATCAGCTTAAGCCGGTTGGCAAACTGACAGGGAACATGGCGCAATAACTCTACTTGGTGTTTCGGTGCTTCACCACGGCGGATTGTCTCCCTAACTTTGTGGACTGTTTTTAACAAGCGCTCAAAAGAGACCGGTTTCAGCAGATAATCTAAGGTTTTCTCTTCAAACGCTTTCAGGGCATGTTCATTGTAAGCCGTCACAAAAACCACATGTGGCATCAATTCATCTTCGATCATTGTCAGCAATTCAAAACCGTTGAGTGCCGGCATTTCAATATCCAGAAAAAGCAGTTCTGGTTTTTCGACACGAATCCGCCGTAACGCATCAATCGCATTGGCACAACTGCCCAAGATCTCAAATGCACCCGTCTCTTTGACGAGATGTTCGAGTTCTTCCCGCGCATGCTGTTCATCATCAATGATTAACGCACGAATCATTCGCCGACTCTTCAACTAGTGGAAACCTAACCTGAACCAAGGTTTTCTGCTGGGGTTCACAAACGACTGTCAAACCGAATTCATTACCGTAGTTATTTTTTATCCGTTGATCCACCAACCGCAACCCCAAACCTTGGGAATCGAGTGGTTTACGATAGTTTCCGGCATTATCCTCCACCTCAATCACGACCAGCCCCTTATGGCGATAGACCCTGACCCATATCTGTCCCTGATCGAGCAAATCTGCAACACCGTGTTTGATGGCATTTTCAATCAATGGCTGCAAAGTAAATACCGGAATGTTCAACCCCAGCAAAATCGGGTCAATCTCCTGATTAACCGTCAAACGGTCACCAAAGCGAGCTTTTTCAATTTCAAGATAAGAATTGATATGTGCCAGTTCTTCTTCAAGAGTCACAATATCCCGGTTCCGCTTCAGGTTAGTACGAATAAATGTAGACAATTGCAGCAGCAGCCCCCGGGCCTGATCTGCATCTTTTCGGATAATCGCCATGATGGTATTCAAAGCATTGAATAAAAAGTGTGGATTGACCTGTGCCTGAAGCAGTTTCAATTCCGATTGAACCAACAGCGTTTTCTGCTCTTCGAAGCGGGAACGGAGTAACTGGTGAGAATAAAGGGTTGCCAATCCCTCGCCAAAAGAACGATTGATATTCAGAAATAGTTTTGTTTTAGGTTCATAAAGACTGATGGTACCGACTACCTCCTGATCCACCTGAAGTGGAACCACCAGTGCAGACCCCAGTGGGCAATTTGAGGAAAGAGGACATTGAAAATGCTCATCATAGCCATTCACAAAAACAACCTTATTCTCACGCAATGCCTGCTTTGACCACTTGGTCACAACAGGATTTCCAGCATGGTGATGATCTGCCCCGATACCTGAGAAAGCCAGTATTTCCTCCCGATCGGTAATTGCGACAGCACCAACCCCTGTTTCCTGGCGAATAACCTCAACCATTTCACGTGCTGTTTCGGAGCTGAATCCACGGCTGAGAATTCCCAAGGTTCGATCCGCGACAGTGAATGCCTTGGAAGAAAACCTTGCACCAACTTTATCGCGCACCCGCTTCTGATCACGCACCATACTGATAAAAAGTGCAGCCCCAATAGAGTTCGCACAGATCATCGGCAGTGCGATCACCTTGACCAGCGCAACCGCATCCTCAAAAGGGCGAGCCAAGGCCAGAATGATTGTCATCTGCAGGACTTCGGCAATCAGCGTAGCAGAAAAAGCGACAAAAGGATGAAATAGCTGTTCCGGTTTTTTCCGCCGTATCAGATAAAGGTGTACCAGCCCTCCGATTAATCCCTCAACTGTCGTCGAAATCCCGCAGGAAAAATCGGTGAACCCCCCGAGAGAGAACCGATGTAAACCGGCAGTCAATCCAACCGACAAGCCTAAGACTGGTCCACCAATGAGGCCGGCAAGAACCGCCCCAATGGCTCGAGTGTTGGCGATAGCACCCTGAATCGGCAACCCGGTGTAGGTTCCAAGGATCGAAAACGAGGAAAAAACAATATACAGGATCAGCAGCTGCCGACGTTGCAACCTTGCTCCGGACAGATAGTCCATTGCCGGAGATTTACTAAACAGGTAGGCGATCACAATAATAACCGCTGTCTGCTGAAGAAGTTCAAATATGAGAGACATAGCGAAATCCTTTAAAAACTATTCCTGTTCAGCATAAAGACATTTCACCCCCTGTGCAAAGAGTTCTCCGTCGAGTGGTCAGCATCACTCAATCAGCGGTAGAGATTAAGTCGCCGAGCAGCTAACATCGTCCCTGGTAGATTCATAAAAATCCATATAAAGCGATGAATTACACATTGACTCGAAATCACAGTTGACCGATTATTAGCGATTCAATATTTCTACATATTGGCATTTCCCCATATAAGTGGAGGCTCCATGAAATTCATCCAGTTGGTCGTTCGCTTGATCGACAGGCTCAATACTAAAGTAGGTCACGCTATTGCCTGGCTCAGCTCAATCCTGGTTCTGGTTGTCTGTTATGACGTCTTTACCCGCTATTTTTTACGCAAAAGTAGCGTTGCGGTTCAGGAACTTGAATGGCATATCTTTGCCGTTCTTTTTTTGCTTGGAGCCGCCTACACCCTGAAAGTCGATGGCCACGTTCGGGTCGATGTCATCTATACCCAGCTATCCGTTCGAGGTAAAGCGTGGATCAATCTGTTCGGTAGCCTTATCTTCTTGATTCCCTTTTCAATTTTAGTGATCTGGGCCTGCCAGGGCTTTATCAGCATGAGCTGGATGATCCAGGAAACCAGCCCTGACCCCGGAGGGCTCCCCTACCGTTTTCTCCTCAAAGCAATGATTCCAACAGGTTTTGGATTGATTCTGCTCCAGGGTATCGCAATTACACTACGTTCGTTTTGTACTGTGATCGGTCGCCCACTGGAAGAAATTGCAGAAAAAGATAATAAAGAGGTACAGCAACATGCCTGAATATATGTCACTGGTCTTATTTGCCACAGTTTTCGGAGTATTGTTACTCGGCTTCCCGGTCGCATTTACTTTGGGTGGGGTTTCTCTGATCTTCGGTTATTTTACTTTTGGAATGGGTTTTTTCCAACTGCTTCCTCTGCGGATCTGGGGAACCATGGAAAATTTAGTTTTAATTGCCGTTCCGCTGTTTGTCTACATGGGGATGATGTTTGAGAAATCGGGGTTAGCTGAAGAATTGCTGGAAACAATGGCGATGCTGTTTGGCAAACTGCGCGGTGGCTTAGCTATATCGGTCGTCGTTGTCGGCGCGGTCCTCGCAGCCTCAACCGGAATTGTCGGCGCAACGGTTGTCACCATGGGTCTCTTGTCCCTTCCCACCATGCTGAAACGTGGTTATTCTCCTGAATTGTCGACCGGAACAATCTGTGCATCTGGCACCTTGGGGCAAATTATTCCGCCAAGTATCGTTCTGGTACTGCTAGGCAGCGTCCTGAATGTCCCAATTGGCGATATGTTCATCGGCGCAATTATCCCCGGTCTGATATTAGTGGGCATGTATATTCTCTGGATCATCCTTGTCGCATTCTTTCGTCCACAATCGGCACCGGCAATGCCCGCCCAGGAGCTCGCCGATTTTCGTAAATCGGGGATGTACCGAAAGATTATTAGAGCGTTCCTGTTACCGTTCTTTTTAATCGTTGCAGTTCTCGGATCGATCTTTGCCGGGATCGCTTCCCCAACAGAAGCCGCTGCCGTTGGGGCGATGGGAGCCACTCTTCTCACCATCTGGCAAAAAAAATTAAACTTACACACTTTACGTGAAGTCATGCGTGGCACCACAACACTCACTTGCATGGTTTTTATTTTGATTGTTGGTGCAACAGCCTTTGGATTGGTTTTCCGGGGAATGGGTGGTGATCGCTACATTACCAATCTTATTCTGGGTGCCGGAATGGAGCCACACCACTTCCTGCTTATTGTCATGTTGGTTGTTTTTGTGGCTGGTTTCTTCATCGATTTTATCGAAATCACCTTTATTATCGTTCCTGTGGTGGCACCGATCTTCCAACTGATGGGCATCGATCTACTCTGGGTCGGAATTCTGATCGCAATGAATCTGCAGACTTCGTTTCTGACACCACCTTTCGGCTTCAGCCTTTTTTATCTGAAAGGGGTTTCTCCTCCGGAAATTACCACCACACAGATCTACAAAGGGATAATCCCTTTTGTCGGAATTCAACTCATCTGTCTTTTCATCGTCGTCGTCTGGCCAGAAACTGTCACCTGGCTGCCAAAATATATGGCTCGATAAAAAGTTTAATCCAGCTTTCGTTGCCGATAGGCTTGAGCCATCCCCCCAGCGGAAGTTTCACGATACAAAGATGGCAAGGCGTGGCCTGTTTCTCGCATAACCATGGTGATTTCGTCGAAGCTGATTTTGTGTTCCCCTCCGGATAGGAGAGAAAAATGACAGCAGCTCAAGGCTCGGGTCGCCGCATGAGCGTTGCGTTCGATGCAGGGAATCTGCACTAACCCATCGACCGGATCGCAGGTCAAACCAAGATGGTGTTCCAATCCCATTTCTGCCGCATATTCAATCTGCTTGGCCGTACCGCCGTGGAGTTGAGTTGCAGCTGCAGCGGCCATAGCACAAGCAGTCCCGATTTCGCCTTGACAACCAACTTCCGCTCCGGAGATTGAAGCATTGTGCTTCACCAGATTGCCAATTAAACCAGCGGTTGCTAAAGCTCGAAGAATATCCTCATGACTACACTCCAAAGTTTCGTTCAAATATTGTAGGACTGCAGGAAGGACACCGCTGGCTCCACAGGTTGGTGCGGTAACAATCATGCCGCCGCTGGCATTTTCTTCCGCTACCGCCAGAGCATAAGCCCAGACTCTTGCGGTATTTTTCATATCAGGCCCATACAGACTCGATTTACGGTAAAAAGTATGGGCTTTGCGCGCCAGTCCCAATCCTCCGGGTAAAATTCCTACATGCTTCAATCCCTGGCTGATTGCTAAGGACATGACATCCCAGATTTTATCGAGAAAATCCAAAAAATTGCAATCTTCACAATACTGAACATACTCCCAAAGAGATTCACCGCTGCGCTCCAAGTCCCCCAGAATCGCGGCTAATTTTGTTAGAGGATAGATTGACGGTGGAAGCACTAATTCTTCGCTATCCTGAAGAGCCCCGCCACCTACGCTATACACCTCCCAACTATGCAATAGCGATCCAGAAACGGTCATTGCCTCGAAACGCATCCCGTTAGGGTGCAACGGAAGTTGCTGTTCGGGAACCCAAAGCAATTCCAGCTCTGATTGATGCGCTTGAAATACGCCAAATAACGCTTTGTCGGTCAGATGTCCACGCCCGGTTGCAGCAAGACTGCCAAATAGTGTAACCCGGTAATGTTCAGCGCCAGGGTGTTTTTCCAAAAAAGTCAAAGCTGCCTGACGCGGTGCCATGGTGTGACTGCTGGATGGTCCGGTACCGATGCGGTAAAGTTGGCGTAGCGATTCCATATTTCATCCTCCTGACCACTATAATGGTAGCACAAAAAAAGCCCACCAATTTGGCGGGCTTTTTTTGTTTTTATGTTGAGTCAGTCAACACTTTTAATCAAACAAAGAATAGTACGCCCTCTCAGAGATTTTACTCCAGGCTTGTTGCTGTTTCTGGAATTTGCTAAAACTCTCATAAACTTTCTTACTCATTGGGTCCTTAGCAACGATCTCCTCAAGCACCTCCACAGAATACTTTCTCAATTGCTTGACAACATCATCTGGGAATTTCTTGAGAACAACCCCCTCTTCCTTAACCATCTTATCAAGATAAATATTATTCTTGGTCTCAGATTCACAGAGCATCCACATGTTCGATGCCATCGTTGCTGCCACGACAATTTCCTGCAGATCTTTCGGTAAAGCTTCATAAGCACTCTTGTTAACAAAAGACTCAAGAACGGTTCCCGGCTCGTGCCAACCCGGATAGTAGTAGTACTTGGCAACCTTATAAAAACCCATTTTGTAGTCGTTATAAGGGCCGACCCACTCGGTGGCATCGATAACACCGCGCTCAAGGTTAGTGTAAAGTTCACCCCCCGGAGAAAGAACTGCCGTACCTCCAGCTTTGGCCAGGACCTTGCCACCCAGACCGGGGATCCGCATTTTCAAACCCTTGAAATCATCAATGCTCTTAATTTCACGATTGAACCAGCCACCCATCTGTACCCCGGTGTTGCCTGCAGGTAGAGGCTTCAGATTGAACTTGCTATAAACTTCTTCCCAGAGGGCCATCCCGCCACCGGTATAAAGCCAGGCGTTCATCCCTTGCGCATTCAGACCGAACGGGACTGCAGCAAAAAACTGAGCAGCGGGAGATTTGCCGGCCCAGTAGTAAGCAGCACCATGGCCCATCTGCACCATTCCCTGGCTAACGGCATCAAAGGCTTGCAATGGCGGAACCAGTTCGCCACCACCATAAACCTGAATATTCAGCCGTCCGCCAGACATCACCCCGATCATCTCGGCCAGTTTGTCAGCACCTTCGCCGAGAAGGGGAAAGTGTGGCGGCCAAGTTGTCACCATTTTCCAATTATAGGTTTTTTCAGCCCGAACAATGGCTGGAGCGCCAATCGTTGTTGCCGCAGCAGCCACAGCCGTAGCTGCCGTCGCTTTTTTAAGGAAATCACGCCGATTGTTTTTTTCCATGAATATCTCCCGGTGATAGTTCTAGTTGTTTAGTAAAAAAATTAATGCTTCACGACAAGATATAATCCTGTTTTAAAAATGTCAAACTTCTGACAACATTTAAGTTTATATTTTTCAGGATAGCGGAAGATCCACAATAAAAGTAGCCCCTCCGCCCGGGGTTTCCTCAACCCAGGTATTACCGCCAGAAATCCGGGCAATTTTTGCTACGGTTGCTAACCCGATTCCGGTTCCAGAAAGTCCCTTGCTACTACTGCCCCGCTTGAAGGGTTCAAAGACTGTTTCCCGTTCCGCTGCGGCAATCCCCGAACCATGATCGACTACTACAAAGCGCACTCGATCAAAAAATTGGTGCCCAGAAACTTCAATATGCGGATTCTGTGGGGCAGCATATTTGAGCGCATTCTCTAAAAGATTTCTGAACAGATCGGTTAACAATGATTCAGGTATCTTCACTGCTGGCAATTTATCGATCACAATTTTCGCCCGATGCTCGAGGACTTTATCTGCCAATTCAAGGAGAGCATCCTCTGCAATTCGTGTTGCATCAAGTGATTGATCGGGAAATTTTAATTGCCCGACACGTGACAATGACAGTAGATCCTCCAACAGGTCTTTCATTTTTTCTGCGGTCTTCTTGATTTCAAAAATACATTCATGACCGAGATCATCAAGCTGGTCACCATAACGTTCTTCAAGCAGTTCAGCAAAACCGATCAGCGGTGTGAGTGGAGAACGCAAATCATGAGAAACAGTTGAAACAAAAGCATCCAATTCACGATTTGTTTGTTGTAAGCGGCTTCTGTAGTCTAACCGCTCGGTGATATCCCGACTGACACTCAATTTGTGGGTTGGTTTTTCTGCCAATGGATAGGGAGAATGGACAACTTCATAAGTCCGTCCGAACTCACTCAGAGTCTTTTCCTGATGAACTATGTGCCCCTGTAATACCTGCGGCAACGGACAATCATCACACACCTGATTTCTTTGATAGATCGCCTGATAACAGGGTTTTTCACCAACTTCACCAATAATATCCAGCATCGCCTGATTGGCAAAGATGATACGATAATTGTTATCACAGATATAAGCAGGATCAAGCATGCCATCAAGAACAGCCCAGAGGACGGCCTTCTCATTTTCAAGTTCCTGAGTACGTTCTTCGACTGCAGCCCGAAGACTGGCTTCCAGCTTTTTGAGGCGGGAGATATCAACAAACGCTTCAATACCACCAACAATTTGACCATCATGATCACGAAGCAGGTCGACATTTTTTGTCAGTGCGATGGTTCGACCATCTTTGTGTTGAAATGAGCAGGTTAGCCCAATATCTGGCTTGGGGGTTGTTGCAGAGAAAAGATGACATTCCATATTGCAGGGATCACCAGACAAAAAAGAACAATGCCGCCCGACTGTTTCCTCCGCTGTATAGCCGGTGATCCGCGTTGCTTCAGCGTTCCAGTAAACAATTGTTTTGTCGATATCTATCAGGAACAGTCCGGTTGGAATGGTTTGCAGCAGCGTTTCGAGGGGATATTCGGCAAGTAACCGATAAAGGTTCGAGGTCATCAAGTCTCCCAAGGGAAAACATCATGAAAAAATGAGAAGTACCCGACTATAGCACTGCATCGGCTTGCATGGAAAAATTTATTTCTTCGCCCGAAGTTTCATGCCGCACGTCCTATGACTGCAACATAAACCTTAGTCGCACCACCCTCAACCAATACTCGGCTGCAGGCTTCAACCGTTGCCCCGGTGGTCATAACATCATCAATCAACAGGATCGTCCCTCCCGGAACTGTGCCCTGAAGGTTAAATGCTCCCTGCAGATTTTTGACCCGTTCTTTTGCAGACAACCCTTGCTGTGACTCGGTCTCGTGCCCCTTGATCAACAGATTTTTAGCCATTGGCAGCTTTCTGATTCGGGCAAACTCCCGGGCAAGCAAAAGGGCTTGATTGTAGCTCCGCTGCTGTAACCGCTTGCGATGTAACGGCACCGGCACCACCAGGTCAATTTTCAGGTCACTGTCAACCCGCTGTTCAAGCAAAACTCCCAATGATCGATCCAGCCCCACTTGGCGATTGAACTTAAATTGATGAATGGCTCGCCGCAAGGATTGATCATAAAGTCCAACTGCGTAAACCTTTGCGTAAGTTGGCGGTTGTTGTATGCATCGACCGCAAAAGTGAGAACTATTGAATGTGCCGGCAAAAGGGAGCGAACAAAGGGGACAGTGGGCATCAGGAAGGGGTTTGAAGCCGGTCAGGCAATCCGCGCAAAAAACATTGGAATAATCAATTGGAAAGGTATCACCACAGAGGGGACAGGCGGGCGGAAAAAAGTGTTTAAACAGTGGCCATAAAAGCGGTCTGATTCCTGGAAATCCCCCTGTTCCCACCGACTACCTCTTAATTGACCAACAATGATTGCCCAGTCATGGCGGCAGGTTTTTCCAGCGCCAGCAATTCCAGGATTGTCGGTGCCAGATCGGCGAGAATACCGTCACGGACAGGTTGGTCCTTCCTGGCTGGATCAACAAAAATAAGTTGTACCGGATTCGTGGTGTGAGCTGTATGGGGCCGACCATTCTCATCAACCATCTTCTCACAATTACCATGATCTGCAGTGATTAGTAATTTACCACCAGCCTTTGTCATCGCATTGACCACTCTTTCTAAACAGCTATCAACGGTTTCTACCGCGTCAATAGCAGCGTCCAGAATCCCAGTATGCCCCACCATATCGCAATTGGCGAAGTTCATAACAATCAACTGGTATTCATCTGATTCAATCCGCTTGACCACTTCATCAGTCATTTCAATGGCGCTCATAGCGGGTTTCTGGTCGTAGGTCGCAACATCTTTTGGGGAAGGAATCAGAACTCGATCTTCACCCGGCCAAGCACGTTCAACGCCACCATTGAAGAAAAAGGTGACATGAGCATATTTTTCTGTTTCGGCAATCCGCAACTGTTTGAATCCGGCATTTGAAACAACCTCTGCGAGAATATCAGGATAGGTTGCAGACGAAAAAGCGGCAGGAAGGTCGAAAGTTTCATCATATTCGGTCAAACAAACATAATCGACTAATTGCGGTATTTTGTTACGCGGGAATTCTGTAAAATCGGCCAAAGCCAAAGCACGGGTTATTTCGCGAGCACGGTCAGCTCGGAAATTAAAGAAGATAATGCCATCCCCGTCATCAATGGTGCCCGCCGGTCCGACAACCCAAGGCTTGATAAATTCATCAGTTTGATCGGCTAAATAGGCTGCGGAAATGGCCTCTGCTGAAGAATTTGCGGGCTGGCCAACACCCTCTGTCAAAGTCAGGTAAGCTTTTTGAACGCGATCCCAACGGTTGTCTCGATCCATCGCCCAATAACGACCTGTTATCGTTGCAACACGGCCAAGACCAATTATTTTCAGTTCATCTTCAAGTTGCTGGAGATAATCACCAGCACTTTTGGGTGGCGTATCACGCCCATCCAGAAACGCATGGATACAAACATCCTTGACCCCGAGTTGTTGTGCCATTCGCACCAAGGCATAGAGGTGGGTATTGTGAGAGTGAACCCCGCCATCCGAAAGTAGGCCGAGCAAGTGCAATTTACCGCCAGAGGCAACCAGACGTTCACAGACTCGCTTCAGAGCGAGATTGTCAAAAAAAGAACCATCTTCAATAGCCAGACTGATCCGGCTTAAATCTTGATAGATAATCCGCCCTGCTCCGATGTTCAGGTGCCCGACTTCTGAATTCCCCATCTGCCCATCTGGCAGACCAACATCTAAACCAGAAGCGCTCAATCGGCTGATCGGCCATTCCTGGCGCAAGCGATCCAAGGTTGGTGTCCTAGCCTGGCAAGCAGCATTATTCTCACAACTTTCACTGATCCCCCAGCCATCTAAAATGACCAATGCCACCGGACCTGCTGCCATGTTATGCCTCCCGAGCCCCGTGTGGAATCATTTTCGGCCCCTCAATCAGTTTGGCATCCTGGATCTGTTTCCGCTCCGGTAAAACCAAGGTATCCCAGGTTTTACATTCAGGACAACGGCTGTGCCATTCGGTGAACCTGGCACCACAAGCATCACAGACAAATCCAAGCAGCAGATGACCATCGATCCCCAATGCTTTCTGGTATTCAACAATCGCTTCTTCGACATTATTGCGGCGGCGCTGTGCTTCAGCCAAAAGTAAGTGTAGCTTGGTAAAATCGATTCCGGATGATTCCAGATCGGTCAAGTGGCTCATCGCTTCATCAACCATTTCCAGTCGCAGACAAAGCCGTCCAAGGTACAGCTTAAGCAGCAGATCGCCACTATCAACCTGCATCTGGCTACGATAAAATGCCAGCAATGCAGCCGGATCCTCAGCATTAATATAAAGATCTTCAAGCCGCGCCAGAAACACGCTCCTCTTCAATGCTTTGTAGCCATCCTGATAAACCTTAACAGCGTCACTATCACGACCCGCCTGATGGTAGGCATCACCCAAGGTCACCCTTGCCGGGGTAAACTGGGCATCTTGTTTGATAATATCCCGGAAAACTTCTATCGCCTGTTCCCGGTCGCCTTTTTCAAACTCATTTCGGGCAATTTCATAACGCAATTGCCTCAATATCAACTTTTCCACATCTGCCTTAGGACCAGACTTGGATGTTTTAAGCAGCTTCCTCTGTAAAGCCAAGGCGTCCTGCCAACTGCCAAGATCGATTTGTATATCGCGCAACGCACGCATTGCTTTGCGGTTATCAGCATCTTCGGCCAGCAATTCTTTATAGATAATCATCGCCTCTTCACGGCGACCATCTTCTTCGTAAGTTGTGGCCAATTTGAAGAGAACTTCAAGCTCTTTCGGGTCAAGCTTACGTGCTGTCTGCAACAACCCAATGCCCTCTTCGATATTGCCTTCCTGCAAAGCAACACTGGCCAGAGCCAGATGACTATCAACCCGTTGCGGGTCGCGATCTAAAGCTTTTTTCAGCAGCGTCCGAGCTTGTTTCAAATCTCCCGAAAGCAGGCGGCCGACACCACGGCGGTAGATCAAACCAACCTCTTCAGCTTGTTTCAGACGACGTCCCCCTTTCCAGTTACGGAAAGAATAGAGAAAGGCACTTAAGAAATGTACGCCATTGCCAATCAGGAGACCAATCAACAAAACACAGACCAACATAATTGCTGACGGTAGTGTGTAACTCAGATCGTTGGTCAAAAAAATCGTTATATCCCCAGGATTGATCCCCCAGAAATAAAGAAATCCAACCGCGAACAGGATAAAAGCTAATACGAGCAGGGCAATCAGGATCATGACCATCTCCAAGCTAACCCACGTTATGGGTCACAGGGTTATTTACTCACCAAACTTTTCAACTTCAGCTTTACAGTCTACACAATAACGGGAGAACGGTCGAACTTCCATGCGGCGGGCAGGAATTTCTTCTTCGCAACGCATACAAAGACCGTAGACACCCTTATCCATGCGTTCCAAAGCGGCGTCGATATCGCGCACCCGGGATCGCTGTGTCTCACTGAGAGACATCAATACTTGCTGATTATAGCTGTTAGATGACATATCACCAATATCTGGAACGCCATCTTTTCCCAGCGACTGGGAGGCAGCGTAAGCACGCTCAGACTCTGCTAAAACTTCGTCGCGCACCCGCAATAGGTGCGCCCTTATCTCTGCTAAATCATCTGCTTCCATCGTTACAATCCTCCTCCATAAACCCACCTACCGATTATGGTAGGGCTCATTTTTGATAATAGTGCAACTTCGATAGAGTTGTTCAAGCAAAAAAACTCTTGCCATCTGGTGTGTAAAAGTCATTTTTGATAACGACAAGAGCAAATCAGCCCGGTTACGAACGGCGGGATCAAGACCATAAGGGCCGCCGATGACCAGACACCAGGTGCGGCCACTATGCAGCATTTCCCCAGATAAAAGATCGGCTAACTGTTCTGATTCCAGATTGCGCCCGCGTTCATCAAGCACAATTAAAAAGGCTCGCTCAGGAACCTTTTCCAAAATCCGTGCTCCTTCGCGTTTGAGCAATCCGGTCGTATCCCCTTTTCGCCCCCCTTTTTCTTCTTTCAGCTCAACAATGTCCAGCGAAAAATAATGCTGCACCCGCCCGGCATATTCATCAGCTGCATTTCTCTGCCAGGTTTCGGTCAACTTACCAACGCAAATCAGTCTCAGCTTCACTGCGCTTCAGTCTGAACCAATTCAACCTCGGGGGCTTCACTCCACAACCCCTCAAGGTCATAGAATTCACGGACCGATTGTTGAAAGACATGCACCATGATCTCACCGTAATCGAGCAATACCCAGCGCCCCTGGTCCATCCCCTCAATAGCCAGTGGCACCACATCATGCTGATGCTTAAAGTCTGTCCTGATATTTTCTGCAATTGCCTGAACCTGGCGATCGGAACGTCCAGAGGCCAGCAACAGGTAGTCGGTCAGAGAGGAGAGCCCCCGGACATCAAACAGTTTAAGATTCATTGCTTTTTTATCAAGTGCAAATTCAACGGCTAAAAGTGCAGTTTCAATGGCTTGCAAATCAATACCTTCTTATCTTCTATTTAAAATAGAGGCTATAAGCCCTAATATGATCGATGACAGCCTGTGGAACCTGTTTCCCGACATCCCGGCTCATCGACAATTGCTGACGAATTTCTGTGGAGGATATATCCCGGCAGGTATGCGCTACTGTAATCAACGAAAATCCTGTCTCACATTGAAGATTTTTTGAGTCGGAATCATAGCAGAAGCGATCTGCGATGGCAACCGGCAGTAGCTCTTGTAATGAGCCTGAAAACCCGGGTCGGGCGGTTACCACGATGTGTGCAAATTCGAACAGTCGTGAGTAGTCTTTCCAGGTACCAATTTCCTGAAAGGAATCAAGTCCCATAATAAAAAAGTACTCGTTCTGGGGAAATTCTGTATGTAACTGCTGCAAGGTTTCGACAGAATAGCTGGGACCACCGCGACGCCCTTCAATATCGCAGCTGTAAAACATTGGATAAGCTGACAGGGCTGCATCGACCATCGCCAGCCTATGAACAAAGGAGACCTCACCTGCCAGCTGTTTGTGAGGTGGCTGGCAGGTTGGGATAAACCAGACATGATCCAGGTTGCAACCCTTCAATACCTCTTCAGCGATATGCAGGTGGCCGAAATGAATTGGATTGAAAGTACCGCCAAGCAACCCGATACGCATGAAATCTCCTTTATTCGCGGATTTGTCCGTCCCCCAGAACGACAAATTTACGCGTGGTCAAATCTTCAAGCCCCATCGGTCCAAAAGAATGGAGCTTGGATGTTGAAATTCCGATTTCCGCACCGAGTCCCAGCTGATTACCGTCTGAAAAACGGGAAGAAGCATTAACCATCACCACACTGGAATTAATTTCACGCAGAAATTGCTGTGATAATCGATAATCGTTAGTCACAATCACCTCAGTATGGAGAGAACCATAGGTTTCGATATGCTGACGAGCCTGCTCATAGCTGTCGACAATCCGCACCGACAGGATCAGTTCAAGGTATTCAGTTGACCAATCTTGCTCGGTTACTGGAATCAATCCAGCAAAGATCTGTCGCGACTTTTCACAACCGCGAAGCTCAACACCCGCCCGGCCCATAGCTGCTGCAACTTGTGGCAAAAACTCAGCGGCAATGTCACAGTGAATCAACAAGGTCTCCATAGCATTGCAGACACCAGGTCTCTGTACCTTGGCATTAAGGCAGATTTCCTCAGCCATCTGCAGATCAGCTGCAGCGTCAACATAGGTGTGGCAAACCCCTTTGTAGTGTTTAATAACAGGTATCCGCGAATTTTCTGCAACAAACCGGATCAGCCCCTCACCACCACGCGGGATAATAAGATCAATTTCATCTTCACGCTGCAGCAGTTCCATCACAGCATCCCGGTCACTCGTGGTCACCACCTGCAGGGCTGCTGGCGGCAAGTCCAGATCTTCTAGCACCTGCTGCAGGATAACACCAATCGCACGGTTGGAATTGATCGCCTCTGAGCCACCACGAAGAATCACGGCGTTACCACTTTTCAGGCATAAGCCAGCGGCATCCGCGGTCACATTTGGGCGTGACTCGTAGATAATACCAATCACACCCAGCGGGATCCGTTGGCGACCGACCTGAATACCATTAGGGCGTAGCCACATACCAGTGATTTCGCCAACCGGGTCAGGCAGAGCAGCCACCTCGCGTAAACCATCCGCCATCCCGCAAATGCGTTCTGGTGTCAGGGTGAGGCGATCTATCATTGCAGCCGCCATATTATTTTTACGCGCCCGACTGAGATCTTTTTCATTCTCCATCTGCAGCTGTTCTGAACCATTCTCCAGCGCTGCAGCCATTTTAAATAGCAACTCATTTTTAATTGCCGAAGGCAAGTTGGCTATCTGCCGTGAGGCTTGACGGGCAGCAACAGCCAGATCAATCATCTCTGCACGGATAGACATTAATCAACCTCCTCTTCCTCGTCTATGGTCAAAACTAAATTATCGCGACAAACAACTTCGTCACGATATTTATAACCAAGGACTTTTTCAATATCTGCACACTGTTTCCCCATGATTTGCAGAGTTTCTGCCAATGAATAACTGATCACTCCTCGGGCGAACTCTGCGCCATCAAGGTTGCAAAGCCGCACTGCATCACCTCTCTCAAAACCACCATCTACACCAAGTATGCCGGAAGGCAACAGACTTTTCCCGTGCCTGATGACAGCCTCCTGACCCCCTTCGTCAATCAGCAGTTTCCCTCGCGGTTTTTTAGAAAATGCAATCCAGTGCTTTTTCGCAGACAGCTTGGACTGTGCCGGGAGAATGTAGGTACCAACATCTTCACCGGAAAAAATCCGGGCCAAGATATTCGCACTGCGACCATTGACAATCAGCGTTCCGACCCCGCTGAGTGCTGCACGCTTGGCGGCTTTCAACTTGGTGCTCATCCCTCCGGTACCAAGGTTGCTTTTTGATTCTCCACCCATCGCTTCAATTTCTGGTGTTACTCGTTCAACCACCGGAATCAACTGTGCGTGTGGATTCTCCGCGGGATCCTGATCGTAGAGTCCATCAACATCAGATAGGATAATCAACATATCTGCTTCCACCAGATTAGTGACCAGAGCCGAAAGGTTGTCGTTGTCACCAAAGCGGATTTCCTCAACCACAACAGTGTCATTTTCATTGACTATCGGCGTCACTCTATATTCGAGCAAAGTCATGACGGTATTACGTGCATTCAAGTAACGGCGGCGGTTTGATAAATCATCACGCGTCAGTAAAACCTGTGCGACATTGTAGTTTAAAGCCTGGAATGTTTCCTGATACTCACGGATGATACGTGTCTGACCAATTGCTGCAGCGGCCTGTTTCTGCGGAATAGTCTGCGGACGCCCAGTAATTCCCAGCTGCCCTTTCCCGGCAGAGACCGCACCGGAAGAAACCACAACCACCTCCAAGCCACGATCAAGCAAGTGACAAATATCCGTCGATATTGCCCCCACCCGGGCATCTTCCAGCCCGGCAACATTAGAGAGCACTCCACTACCAATCTTGATAACCACTCGTTTTACATGAGCAATTAACGCCTTACGCATAACCCCTCAATTCAGTAAAATCTCATTCAAACATTGGAAAAAATTAAAACGCAAAGTTGCCTCATTGTGATATCAAAATTGAGACTTCGCGCAACCGATCTAACTCGTTACCAACTGCCGTCACCAAACCCTTCAATCCCTCACCTGTTACCGCTGAAACTGCAAATACCAAATAACCGAGAGATTCAAAACGCTCTGCCAACGGCGCAACGAGTTCACGAACTTCTGGAACATCGATCTTTGTCAGCACAACAAGTTGCGGCTTGTCGGTCAAAGAATCATCATAGCGCTTCAGTTCAGCATTGATCATCTGAAAATTTTCAAATGGATCCCCTTCCTGCATGCAAGAAGTATCTACCAAATGGAGAAATAAATCGGTTCTCTCAACATGGCGTAGAAATCTGGTGCCAAGACCATGACCTTCGCTTGCCCCGGCAATTAAACCGGGGATATCGGCCATCACCATGGTTTTAAACCCGCCATAGGGAACAACGCCGAGATTAGGCACCAGGGTAGTAAAGGGATAATCGGCAATTTTTGGCTTAGCTGCAGATAATGACGAGATCAAGGTCGATTTACCGGCATTCGGCAATCCCACCAATCCAACATCTGCCAGCAATTTCAATTCCAGGCGTAAGGATTTAACTTCTCCTGCGATTCCTGGTTGAGCATGACGCGGAGCCCGATTGGTGCTGGTCGCAAAACGGGCATTTCCCCGGCCACCTTTTCCACCTGGTAGAAACAACAAAGGTTCTCCAACTTCAGTTAAATCAGCGAGCAGTTCATTAGTTTCATCATCATAGACCAGGGTTCCCTTCGGCATCCGCAGTACCAGAGATTCACCATTTTTACCATGTTTGGTTTTACCCAGACCGGGAGCTCCGTTCTTGGCCTTGCAATGATGTAGATAACGATAATCGAGTAAAGTTGAAAGTGAGTCATCAACAATAAAAGAGACACTACCACCATCACCACCATCACCACCATCCGGACCACCCTTGGGAATAAACTTCTCACGTAGAAAAGAGACACAGCCACGCCCGCCATCTCCAGCCTTGACCTCGATCCTGACTTGATCAACAAACTTCATATAATCTTTCTGCCAGTTGTGCCTGAAACAGAAGAACCCGGTGACCGCAATAGCGATACCGGGTTCTTCTGAATTGTTTCATGACAAAACTGATTATGCAGCGTAAACGCTGATATGCTTACGTCCTTGCGCCTTAGTTTCAAACTTGACGACTCCATCGATCGTCGCAAACAAGGTATAATCCTTGCCACAACCGACATTATTTCCGGGATGAAAAGTTGTTCCGCGCTGACGCACCAAAATGGAACCGGAAGAAACTTGCTCACCACCAAAACGTTTGATGCCGAGCCGTTTACCCGCGCTGTCACGACCATTTCGGGTACTACCAGCAGCTTTCTTATGAGCCATGAGACCTCCTTAAACTTCGATTGCCGCGACCTTAAGTCGGGTTATGGGTTGACGGTGGCCGAATTTCTTACGACTACCTCCACGCCGCTTGGATTTAAAAACAAGAATTTTCTTGTCTTTTTCCTGGGCTACGATCCGTGCTTTAACCTTAGCACCTGGTACGAGAGGTGTTCCGAGTTTAACCTCTGCGCCACCGACCATGAGGACTTGATCGAGTTCGATGGTATCACCCACCGCACCGTCGATCATTTCGACCTTAAACAGGTCGCCTTCGGAAACTTTATACTGTTTGCCTCCGGTCTTGATCACCGCATACATTGTTAATATTCTCCTATATCATAGAGCAAAAGCCACGAACACAGAAATTGTGCTGCAACAGCGAATAATATATGGTCAATTGTAAAATTGTCAAGATAAAGTTGAATTTACTGTTGAATCACAACAACCCGGACCGTACCTTGATGTGTACTTTTCAAAGACCTCTGTCAAAGCATAAAAAGACCCATCCGATAAAGATGAGCCTTTCTACAAATGGGTATTGGTCATATTCAGTTAAAGCAGGGAGACAACTGCTGCTTTGGCTGCCGCCAAAAGACTTTGTGGCAAAGAACCAATCAATATAATTGCGAGGATGAAAAAGGTTCCCATAATCTTTGCCCCAAAGGGGAGAATAATTACATCCTTCTCATCATCTGCAGCACAGTAAGCAGCTCTCGCCATTTTCAGGTAATAAAAGGCAGCCACCGCTGCATTCATCACTGCAATAATGACTAAAGCGTAGAAACCTTCGTGGATCGCCCCGGTAAAAATCATAAACTTACCAATAAATCCGATGGTGGGTGGTATACCCGCCATACCAAAAACTGAAACTAGCAGAGTTAAAGCCAGCAGTGGTGACCGGCGCGATAACCCCTTAAGGTCATCAAAGGTAACATTTTGCCCCTCCGGGGCAATATTGTAGATGACATAAAACACGCCAAGGTTCATCAACAGATAACCAACAACATAAAAGATAGCTGCTGCCATCCCCAATTCGGCGCCGGTCAAAATACCGAGCATGACATAGCCGGCATGAGCGATACTGGAATAGGCAAGCAAGCGCTTTAGATCTGTTTGCACCAAGGCACTAAAGTTGCCTAGAGTCATCGATAAAACTGCAATTGTAGCCAATACCCAAGTGACCTGTGAGACATCAAAACCAGCAACTGCAACTAACCGCAGCAGCAACAATACGGCGCCAACCTTGGGAAGGGTTGCGACAAAGCTTGTGGTTTCATTCGCTGCCCCCTGATAAACATCGGGGGTCCAGAAGTGCATGGGAAACATTGCTAGCTTATAGAAGAACGCAGTCATCACGAGAACCACTGCAATCACTGCTAAAGGCTGTGTAGCCACCAGTGCCGGCATTTTTTCTGCCAGTTCCACTAGATAGGTCGTGTGTGCCAGACCAAAAATATAACTCATCCCGTAGAGGGTCAGCCCGGTTGATACTGCCCCAAACAGAATATATTTAATTCCAGCCTCAACATGTATTCTGCCCTGACCGCAGCGGAAAGGGATAACAACATAGAGAGCAAAAGATGAAATCTCCAGGCTGAGCAAAATGGTCAATAATTCAACAGAACTGCTTAAAAACATTAATCCCAAGGCGCTTATTGCCAGAAACATATAGTATTCAGTATGTAATTTATCCTGAATTCCAGTCAAACCACTGCCAAGGAAAAAAATCAGGAATAAACCAAAGACAATCACCACTTTGAACAGTTGAGACAGGGCATCGATCTGGTAAACATCATAAAACATCAGACCCTGAGTACCCATGCTGGCAAAGGTAACAATGACAGTGATTGCAGCAAGCACCAGACTAGTTGCCTGAACAGTGCCTGTGCGAAAGTTGCCCAAGGTCATGAAGAACAAGACCAGGACCGTTAGCATCAGGGCAATTTCTGGCAGAAAAATCGTGTTTAACATAAGTTGATCCGATTCTTAGTTAAAAGAGGTTCTTGATCCAAGTTCCTGCATTTTCCAGCAGGGCGTGACTCTCACCATTCTGTGCCGCTTCTGGCAGTATACTGCCAGCATCAATTTGATGAAGAAGGTGAGCCACCGTGCTATCCAGCATATCCAGTAAAGGGGTCGGGTGGAGACCGATCCAAAAAACAAAGATAGTCAAAAACCCCAGCTGAAAGATTTCCCGATAATTACAATCGAACAGGATACGCTTGCGCTCTTCCGCATGCTCTCCATGTGGCACGTGACCATCGGAATCATCCCAGACCATTTTTTGCAGCAAGCGCAACATGTAGGCAGCCGCTAAAACAGCTCCCAGAATTGAAACGGCGCCAACCAGTGGGTATTTATCGAAAGCACCAAAGAGCACCAGGAATTCGCTCACAAAACTGTTGGTACCGGGGAAAGCGAGTGATGACAGTGAGAATATGCCCAAAAATGTAACGTAGATCGGCATAAACATCCCCAGCTTACTGTTATCTCCAATCTCACGGCTATGAGTGCGCTCATAAATAATACCAATCAGAATAAACAGAGCACCCGTTGTAACACCATGATTGAGCATCTGCAGCATGGCGCCTTTGATCCCAGCATCATTGAGTAGGAAAATTCCCAGGGTGACAAAACCCATATGTCCAACTGAAGAGTAGGCAATCAACTTTTTAATATCTGATTGGCCCAAGGCCAAATAACCGCCAACGATAATACTGATTAGCGACATCCCGATCAGTAACGGCACAAAGTATAAGGTTGCTGCAGGTGCCATGGGTAGACAAAAGCGCAAGAAACCGTAACCACCCATTTTCAACAAAATGCTGGCCAGAATAACCGATCCGGCAACCGGAGCTTCAACGTGGGCTGCGGGCAACCAGGTATGGAAAGGAAACATTGGCATTTTGATGGCAAAGCCAATCGCACATGCCAGAAATATCCAGACTTGAAATGCAAAGCTGTAACTATGAGCCATCAACTCCGGGATGAAGAAGGTTCCGGTCGTGATATACATAGCAATGATGGCAACCAGCAGGAAGATACTACCGGTAAACGTGTAGAGAAAAAACTTGATCGCTGCATAATCTTTGCGTGCTCCACCCCAGATCGCGATGATCAGGTACATAGGAACCAGCATCCCCTCCCAGAAAATATAGAACAATACTGTATTCAGACTGACAAAAACCCCAAGCATAGCTGTTTCCATCAGCAGTGTAACGATGACGAATTCTTTCCAGCGGGTTTTGATGTAAGTCCAGGAACACAAAATACACAGGGGCATCACGAGGGTTGTGAGCAGCACCAGGAGAACACTGATTCCATCAACACCAAGGACAAAATCAAGATCTAACGCCGGGAACCAGTGACGCAACTCCGCAAATTGATATTTTGCTGTGGTTTGATCAAAACGGGTCCACAACGGTATTGAGATAAGGGCAGTCACCAAGGTGACTAGCAGGCCCCAGACCTTGAGTACCGTATCACCACGCAAAAACATGGCCACAATCGCTCCGACCACCGGCAAAATCAGCAGCATCGATAAAATCGGATAATTTAGTGTATTAAGGATTAAATAGTTTTCCATGACTTCCTACTGTCTATGAGTAATTTACCAACCGTCAACCAGCAGACAGGGTCAGATCAGAACCACAACTATAAGCACAATGAATAACAGAGCCACTGCAGCACCAATGTAATGCTGCAACTTCCCGGTTTGAAACTGCCGTACTTGTTCTCCACCCTTGACTACACCACGAGCGCTGCCATCAAGAGCCCAATCGATGCCTTCCCAGTCAAACCAGGACAAGGCACGAGCCAAAGCCATAGTCAGGCGTAGACCAATATTCTGATAAATATTGCTGACCCATTCATTGGTTGCATTAACCGGTTTATTTGCGACCCACATGAACCAGACAGCACCGCGACGGTAGAACCAATCAAGATCAAGATTAGAAACATCGTGTGGCTTGAGATACTTGACCATGAGATAGAAACCCAGTCCGGTAAAGCCCATCAGATGAAACGTTTCGGCCAAATGGTAGCTGGTATAAGGGTGATATTGCACCGCGTAGGGCAACATGTCGTACAGATAATCGGGGTAAAAACCGAGGAAAATACACATAAAGGCCGCCATACCCATTGCAACCTGCATATTCCAATGGGCTTCTTTGGGCTTAAGACCACTATCCTTGGGACCAAAGAAGACATAATAAGGCAATTTAATCCCGACTGATAAGAAAGTACCAACCGCCGCCAGGAGCAACATACTCATAATGACCAGTTGGTGGTTATTGCCGGCCGCAGTGATAATCATCGATTTACTGATAAAACCACTCGTCAGAGGGAAGCCAGAGATCGCAATTCCACCGATAACAGTAAATATCATCGTAAATGGCATATATTTGTATAAGCCGCCCAACTCAGTGAGTTTGGAGCGTCCCGTCATTTCCAGAACACTACCGATCCCCATGAACAGCAAGGCTTTATAAAGAATATGGGCATAGGCATGAGCACTGGCACCGTTAATTGCCATTTCAGTACCAATACCGACGGCGCAAACCATGTAACCGACCTGGCTGACAATGTGGTACGCCAATATACGCCGAGCGTCGTTTTCAATAACCGCGTAGAAAACCCCATACAAGGTCATAATGGCACCCATGATTGCCAAGGTTTCAAACCCGGCAAAACCACGAGCCAGGACATACACTGCAGTTTTTGTCGTAAAGGCACACATAAATACTGCACCAGTGACCGTGGCTTCAGGGTAAGCATCCGGAAGCCAGGCATGGATAGGTGGAACTGCCGCATTGAGCATGAAACCAATCATGATCAGATAATCGGCCAGCGTGGCGTGATCTACAGATATCCATTCAAAATTCAGATCACCAACATTCTGGTAGCGGAGAAAGATGCCACCAAGTAACACCAGCCCACCAAAAGTATGCACCAACAGGTAACGATAACCAGCATCAATAGAACGTTTCCGCTTGCGATACCAAATCAGGAAGACGGAGGCAAAAGCCATCAGCTCCCAGAAGATAAATACTGTCAAATAATCGCCAGCCAGCGTTGTTCCCAAAGAACCTGCGACATATAGCCATGCGGCTACGTGCTGGCCACTCTCTTTGACATGGAGACCAAAAATACTTCCGATCAGTGCCATTAAGGTGAAAACATGGAGAAAGACCATCGTCAACTGGTCAACTCGTCCAAATTTCAGCTCAAACCCAAGCCACTCAACATTGCCGAAGGATTCTGGTAAAAACTTAATCTGGATAAAAGCCACCAGCGGTACCAGGACCAACCAGATTTTTTGGACATTAAACTTCTTGGCTAAAGGCAAGAGCAGCGCACCAATAATGAACATGGTGGCTGGATGCATAAATATACTACTTGTCATAATGATCCTTGTCCCTCTCCAGCCAAACGTGCGATAGCCCTTTACAGAATACAATCATCGCCAAACACCCTACCAATCCAAACACGGCCCAGTAGCCGACCAGATGATCGCCCCAAAAATGACCATAAGAACGGTCGGCAAAGAAATCAAAGACCAGCGCAAAGGCTAAATAGGCCAAAAATAACCATTTCAGCAGACTTGGTCTTTCCCGCAAGTACGTTAGGAAATTTACAATCATGACTTCACCATTAGGTTAATGAGGTCCAGAAACAAGTTAGGATAAACACCAATCAAAACCGAGATTGCTCCAGTGATAACCAGCGGAATAACCATAAACATTATCAGCGGCTTACCCTCAAGACTGCTGGTTAGCCCTTCATCAGCAGGCAGTGGCTTGCCAAAAAAAGCCTTCAGGACAACCGGCACAAAATAACCTGCATTGAGTAAACTACTAATCAGCAAAACACTGAGTAAAATCCAGTTATGGATATCAATCGTTCCCAAAGCCAGATACCACTTAGTAACAAAACCACCCACCGGAGGAACACCGATCATCCCCAGAGAAGCAAGCCCGAATGCCGCCATAGTCCAAGGCATTCTTTTGGCAAGCCCCCCCATTTCAGAGATATCCTTCTTTCCACTGGCAACAAAAATACAACCAGCGGCAAAGAACAGAGTGATTTTGGCGAATGCGTGGTTCGCAATATGAATCAGGCCACCAGTGATAGAATTCGGAGTCAGCATAGCCACGCCAAGAACAATATAAGACAGTTGGCTGACAGTTGAGTAAGCCAGTCTTGCTTTGAGATTGGTCTTGGTGAGCGCAATGACCGAAGCGGTCAAAATAGTAAATGAGACAAAATATGCGGTCAGTAAACCCAAGCCAGTCTCAGCCAGAATGTCGGTACCAAAAACCGACAACATGACACGACAAATGGAGAAGACACCGACCTTGACAACGACCACGGCATGCAGCAAAGCACTGACAGGAGTCGGTGCAACCATTGCGTCTGGCAGCCAGTTATGGAAAGGCATAATGCCAGCTTTTGCAAAGCCAAACAAACAGAGGACATAGGCGATACCGACGACAAAACGATCTGCATCGGGCGGGAAAATACCGTGGGCAATACTGGCGGAGTTAAAATCAAGGGTCCCACAAAGGACATAGATGATCACCATAGCTGGCAGCAGGAACGCTTTGGAGGTAAACATCAAATAAACGATGTATTTCTTAGCGCCAGCGTATCCTTCTTTGTCCTGATGATGCATAACCAGTGGATAGGTAAAAATTGAAACTATTTCGTAGAACAAATACAGGGTAAACAGGTTGCCTGCAAAAGCGGCTCCCATCGCAGCACCAACCGAGACAGCATAACAGACATAAAATCGGGTCTGGGCATGCTCATCGAGCCCGCGCATATAACCAACACAATAGAGGCTGGCTAAGATCCAGAGGAAAGACGCCACCATGGCGAAAATCACCCCGAGTGGGTCCAGATTAAGCTTCACACTGACCCCTGGGTAGAGTTCAAACAAGGTATACTGAAGTTGATCCCCTCCCTGAATAACGGGCAGAAAAGTCAGAATTGAAACAAAAGTCAGGATCGCACCGATCGTAGACCAACTGTCACGCAAATTCGGCTTTTTCCCCGAAATCATGACAAGTAGAGCCGTAACCATTGGGATCAGCACTGTTATAATAATTTTGCTGGTGATAATTGTGTTCATTGCATGTTCTTTCTCAAGTGGTGTGTCGTGCTAGCAGATCAACGTAACTGCTGTTACCAATTGCAAAACGTCAGACGAGCATTATCACATTTTCATATCCTGAAGTTCTTCAGGATCTTCATTACGATACTTGCGGTACACCGCAATGATAATACTGACCACAATTGCCGCCTCTGCTGCGGCTATTCCCATAATGAACAAAACAAAAATCTGTCCAACCGCCGGGTTAGGTGCAACAAAGCTATTAAAAGCCATAAAATTTAAAGCAGCCCCATTGAGGATGAACTCGCTTGAAATCAGCATGCCAATCAAAGAGCGGTGCTGCATCATCCCGTATAAACCGATGACCAATAAAACAGCTGAAATAATCAGATAGGTATTTAAATTGCCACTAATCATCATGACGATTTTTCCTCCCGGCCGCCACGTGCCAGGATGATGGCACCAAGAATAGCTGTTAGCAATAGGACCGAAACCAATTCGAAGGCCATGCAGTACTGTAATAACAAGCTTTCACCGACAAACTCTATTGACATATCGCCCACCTTCTCTGTCGCCACAGTAAACTCGGTTCGGGCAATCGTAGCGACAAACAAGGCGATAAAACCGGTCGAACAGGCGAGTAAAGCCAACGGCAGATTCCTGCCCGTCAGGTGTTTTGCTGCCAGCTGATCAGGGGTATTGCCTAGCATGACCCCAAGGACAATGATGATACACACGGCTCCAACATAAATCAGAATCTGCATCATCGCCAGAAAAGGGCTGCCAAGGTGAAAATAGAGGCCGGCAACACCAAACAATGTCGCCGCCAAACCCAGAACTGCATGCATAAGCAGCTTGGATCTGACTGCCATAATGCCGCCCGCAAAGGTCAAAATCACCAAAGCATAAAAGAGGACTTCGGCGATGTACTTATAAACGATCATTCCCGTTCCTCCACTCTCTTTAAGAGGTCGTAGTGAAATTCTTCACGAGTAAAACCTGCGAGTTCATACTCGTTAGAGTAGTCGAGAGCATCAGTCGGGCAAACTTCAACACAAGCTCCGCACAAACTGCACTTGGTGAAGTTAAGGGTAAATATCGTCAGTGCTTTCCCCTTGACTCCTTCACGCTTCTCACCATCCAGAAAGATACAATCTGATGGACATTCGCGCATACAGCTTCCGCAAGTAATACACTTATGCGCACCAGTTTCTGCATCTTTAACCAGATCTATATGGCCACGATAGTTAGGGGTAACCACAAGCTTCTCGCGTGGATACTGGTAAGTAACAATCGGTGAGAACAGTGCCTTGATCGTGACTTTCAAGCCAAGGATAAGGCTCCATGCTCCCGTGAACAACTCTGAGAAATAGGACTTCATAACAGCTTCACCATCACGACAGTAATAAGGAGGTTAACCAGAGCGAATGGAATCAAGTATTTCCAGCAAAAATTCATCAACTGATCAAAGCGGGTCCGAGGATAAGTCCAGCGAATCCAGACCAGGAAGAACATCAACGTATAAACCTTTAACATAAACCAGATAATCCCACTGTACTCAAAATATGGCAGTGGAATCCCTGAACTACCACCCAGGAAGAATACGGTGGCAACGCTGCTGACAATAAACATGTTGGCATATTCGCCCAACACGAACAGACTGAAGCTCATACCACTATATTCGGTATGGAAGCCAGCTGTCAGCTCACTCTCTGCCTCAGGTAAGTCAAATGGCGCCCGGTTGGTTTCTGCAACAATGGAGACCAGATAAATCAAAAAAGCCAACGGTTGAATGACGATAAACCAGACTGGACTCTGCGCCGCAACAACTGCTTTCAAACTGAAAGTATTCGTCATGAAGATAATTGACAGCAACGAGAGCAGCATCGGAATTTCGTAGGCAACATTCTGAGAAACGGCCCGGAAAG
This sequence comes from Desulfuromusa sp., assembly GCA_027858895.1. Classification (GTDB taxonomy): domain Bacteria; phylum Desulfobacterota; class Desulfuromonadia; order Desulfuromonadales; family Geopsychrobacteraceae; genus Desulfuromusa. Next base: position 42,045 of record JAQIBX010000015.1, read on the forward strand.
CGCCAAACAGTGAGTACTTATTGTTTGATGACCAACCACCAATCAAAACTGCCAGTAGATTTATCGAGGCTAGCGCCAATATAACCAACAGCCCGATATCGAGATCAAAACCCTGGAGTTTAGAACTGAACGGAATGACCAGCAGTGGCACAAAAACCGGGGCAAAAGCGAGCAGCGGAGCAAACCTGAACAACAGAGGATCAGCCTTGGCCGGCACCACCAGCTGCTTGCCCATCAGCTTCAAGCCGTCGACCACCAACTGGTAAATACCGTGGGGGCCAACCTCCATCGGACCGGGACGCAGCATGATATGACCCGCCAATTTTCGCTCGGCATAACCCATGACCAGTGCATTACCAAACACGATAACGGCTCCACACACGGCACAGACAACAATCCGAATCAGCTCCGGAAGAATACTATAAAAGATTTCCATATACCCTACCTGTCAATCTCGGGGATTACCAAATCCAGAGAGCCCATCGCCGATACCACATCTGAAAGCAGCATCCCTTGACACATTTCAGGAACAACGCTGAGATTAGAATAGGACGGCGTCCTCACTTTGAGACGGTACGGGACATCTGATCCATCAGAAACAAGATAGTACGAAAGCTCACCACGCGGCGCCTCAACAGAACTATTGTAGTCACCAGCCGGAATTTTTAACTTCTTCGGCACCTTGGCGGCCATGATTGGACCCTCAGGCAGCCTATCCAGGGCTTGCTCAATGATTCGAAGACTCTGTTCCATTTCGCGAAAACGCACCAGGAAGGAGGCCATACAGTCACCCTTGGTTTCGGTTGGAATCTCAAAATCAAATTCAGAATAAATTGAATATGGTTCTGCACGACGCAGGTCGTAAGCAACACCAGTGCCACGCAGCATCGGGCCGGTGATACCATAACGTGCGCATATATGTGGAGTGAGCTCACCAACATCAATTAAACGTTTTTGCAATATGACGTTGCCATTAACCAAATCTTCGTACATCGGGAAACGGCTGCGCAAACGATCAATGAAAGCCCTGGTGCTGGTGACAAACTTATCATCGATATCTTTGCTCACGCCACCAACCCGAAAGTAACAATAGGTCAGACGCGAACCGGTCACATCTTCAAGAATATCGAGAATATGTTCACGATCATCAAAAGCATACATGATCGGGGTAAATGCCCCCAAGTCGAGCAAATAGGCGCCATACCAAAGCAGGTGACTCTGGATTCGATTAAGTTCTGAAGCCATAACGCGGATATACTCAACCCGCTCCGGAACTTCAATCCCAGCAGCTTTTTCCAGCAACTGGGCAAACCCTTGATTGTAGATCAAGGCCCCCAGATAATCCATCCGCGCCGTATTAGGCATAAATGACTTGGCTGGCTTGAATTCAGCAATCTTCTCATGACAACGATGCCCGTAACCCAACACGGGCAGAAGTTCCATCGCATACTCGCCCTCAAGCTCCAGAAGAACCCGCAATACTCCGTGAGTACTTGGGTGCTGCGGTCCCATATTCAGTACGTAACGATGGTGCCTGCTATCTTCTAATACTTCGATATCCATGCTCATCAGCTCTGCTCCTGACTCTTGACGGCTTCAGGTTTGGCTTCTGGCTTAGGTTCAGGTTTAGCCTTAGGCTCTGGTGCTGGTTCAGGAGGTTGACGTCTCACAGCATCGACATCTTGGAGTTTTGCTTCTTCCTTCAGCAGTGGTTTCAGATCCACATCCTCTTCCGCCAGAATCAACGGCTCAAGATAGGGGTGACCAACAAACACCACACCGTGGAAATCACGGGTTTCGCGCTCGTGCCAATTAGCGCCCTGATAAATATCGGAAATGGTTGAAATTTCAACTTGATCATCGACAAATGCACGCGCCATCACCCGACAGCGTGTTTCAAAATGGGCAAACTGATATACCACTTCGATAGCCGGAGTCACATGGACCGCCATCAGGTCAACCAGATAAAACCCTTCATCAAGCATCATTGCAGCAAAGTCGCGCACCTTGTCACGCTCAAGACAAACACTATAGTCATAGCCACTGACTGCATAATCAATATCTTCGACAGCTGTTGACAGCTCCTGCCACTGTTTTTTTACTTTATTAATATCCATTTCTTTACGCTCCCTCCGGCATCTTGTTCTGCGGGAAAGGGAAACGCTTGCCAGTAATCTTCTCTTGTAATTGCAGGATACCTTCAATCAAAGCTTCCGGACGTGGTGGACAGCCGGGAATATAAATATCAACAGGAATCAGCTTATCAACACCAAGGACGACACTGTAGTTTACCTCAACGTCGAAGGGACCACCCGCCACAGCACAGTTCCCCATAGCAATAACGTAACGAGGTGCTGGCATCTGCTCATAAAGGGTCACAAGAGCAGGAGCCATCTTACGGTTGACCGTACCAGCAACAATCATCAAGTCAGACTGACGTGGAGAAGGTCGAAATACCTCAGCCCCATAGCGAGCCAGATCAAAACGAGCCATACCACTGCACATCATCTCGATAGCGCAGCAGGAAAGACCAAAGGTGAGAGGCCAGAGGGAATTGGCTCGACACAGATTAAAAATTGCATCAGACAACTTCATCTGGATCAGAGGGGACGCCTCTGAGGTTTTGGTTCGCTGCGCAGAGGCGCCATCATAGCGCTCCATACACTCCTTGGTATAGGAGTGGACGTTTAGCAGGCTTTTCTTCTGTTCGGCCACGTAAATACTCCCTTAACCCAGGCATAAACAATCGCCAGAGACAAAATACCAACAAAAATCACAATTTCAGAAATTCCCCGCGCTGCAGACACCTTGTCAAAGGCAGTGGCAACGGGAAACAGGTATAGAACATCAACATCAAAAGCCAGAAAAATAAGGGCATAAAGATAGTAGGAAACATCAAAGCGGATATTCCATGCGGTGCCGAAGGGATCCATCCCACACTCATACGTTTCCCGAGTTTTACCAAACAACTCACGTGGCGCAAAAAGTGCGGAGATAATCAGCGGGGCCAGACCACAGACAATTCCCATGGCCAAAAGCGCCCACACATACATATATTCGACCAAATACTGTTCAATCATAATGAATCATGCCTCCGTTAAGTGGAAAACTGCGCGCCAGAGATTTTTTGATGTATGCCTGCGCACGTTTCCATTGTGTATTCACACATTCTTCATCGGTGTAAATAAACCATATATCTTCTAGCGGAACGACTCTTTCTTGTCAACAATTATATTGTAATGTTTCTTGCCG
>JAQIBX010000027.1 GCA_027858895.1 Desulfuromusa sp.
CATCTGCCTTGGAATGATACCGCTCAGCTGAACTATCTACTGCCTGAAGTCCGCGAAGCGATGATTCGACTGATCATTGATGTCGCCCGGCGTTTTCGGATTATCCGTTTCGACGCGGCGATGACATTGGCCAAAAAACATTTTCAACGCCTCTGGTATCCGTTACCGGGTGGTGGTGCAGGGGTCCCATCACGCGGCGATTATGCCATGAGTCAGGAAGAGTTCAATCGCCATTTTCCAATTGAATTCTGGCGCGAACTGGTTGATCGAATCCGTATTGAAGCTCCAGATACCCTGTTGGTTGCCGAAGCATTCTGGCTGATGGAAGGCTATTTTGTTCGTACCCTGGGGATGCACCGGGTCTACAATAGTGCTTTTATGAACATGCTGAAGCAGGAAGAAAATGCCAAATATCGGCAGACGCTGAAAAATATTCTGGCATTTGACGCGGAAATCCTGCAGCGGTTTGTCAATTTCATGAGCAACCCGGATGAAAAACCGGCCATCGAACTGTTCGGCGATGGGGATAAATATATCTGTATCGCAACCATGCTGGCAACTATGCCGGGACTGCCGATGTTTGGCCATGGCCAGATCGAAGGTTTGCATGAAAAATACGGGATGGAATACCTTGCCCCGCGTTGGCAGGAACAGCCGAACCGGCAATTGGTTGAACGACACGAAAAACAGATATTTCCCTTACTGCGTAAACGGGCGCTGTTCAGCGGCGCTGAGATGTTTCAGTTGTACGATTTTATTTCCACTTACGGAATCGAAGAGGATGTCTTTGTTTACAGCAATAGATATGCGAATCAAACAGTTCTGATTCTCTGTAACAATTCCTCGAAATCTATTTCTGGAAAAGTTGGACAGCCAGTGATGATGGCCGATAAGGAAGGGGTAAGCTATCACCGGGCTTGCGCTATAGATGCTTTTTCAGATTTTGTTTCGATTGCTGACATCGGGAACGGTCTGCAATATCTCTATCCAGCGAACCTGCTGCTTGCCGGGGGTGATTTTCATCTCGAACCATACTGTCACCGGGTCCTGACGGAGTTCCACGGTCTCACTGACGAAGATGGGCGCTGGCAACAGCTTTGGCAACGTTATGGTGACAGCGGACGGCGGGATATCTTCTTAGATCATACTGCCCTATCCATTGAACCGACCTGGGATCCGGTTCATTCCTTGTTGGAGATAGCCCGTCCTGACCGGGCTAAACTTCGGATCGGTGAGCTGCTAGCGCAGCTCGATGAAACCTATGCTTTCGCTGATTTAGCTACGATCTCCCAAGAGCGTTTTCTAGAATTGCTGGTTCATGTTGTTTTCCCTTGGGCTGATCTGGAAAAATCGTCTTTTCCTGATTTTGTTGAGTTCTTGGCCGCAAAATCACTCAATGCTGAACAGTCGATGTTCAAACTTCTTGATCGTTTTTTCAATCATCGCCAGCTGAGAAAATTACTGAAATGTAATTATCATCAAGGAATCGACTGGTTTGGTCAGCATGAATTTAGCCAGTTTTGTCAAATTTTTCTCCAATATCAAATATTTACTAGCCGCCAGGTTGCCACTGTAAATTGTACCGAGTTTAGAGATGAAGTTATTACGTTATTGGGGCAATTGAAGAAGACGCTCAAGCTTGCTGAAAGTTCTGGCTATCGGGTTGATGAGTTCCTCCAGCGCCTGGATCGGGCTCCGGTCACTGAAAAGATCATCCCGGCAAAAACAAAAGGGGGGATGAAGATCCTTTTTGTCGCTTCTGAGGCCACTCCCTTTGCCAAGTCTGGCGGACTGGCCGATGTGGCTGGTTCATTACCGCGAGCGTTGCGGCAACTAGGGCACGACGTACGAGTTATTCTTCCCTGTTATCAGATGGCAGAAAAGGGTGCGAACAGGTTGTCCAAGGGGAATCAGAGTGTTGAAATAACGCTGCAAGAAACTGCTTATCGCGCCAGCCTTAAACAGGCTGTTTACGATGGGGTCCCATACTGGTTTATCGACACCCCGGAGTTTTTTGACCGGGATACCCTTTACGCAACCGCCGATGGTGATTATCCCGACAATGGATTTCGCTTTGGTTTCTTTGCCCGAGCCGTGTTGGAAATGACTGAATGTCTCGATTTTCAACCTGATCTGATCCACCTGCACGATTGGCAGAGCTGTTTTATCCCGGTTCTATTGAAGACCGATTATCGGCAGGACGCTTTCTTTGCTGCGACTAAAAGCCTGTTGACGATTCATAATCTTGGCTATCAGGGGATCTTCCCGCTTGAACTGTTGCGGCAACTGGAACTGCCAGAGAGCTTAGGAACTCCAGCTCGGCTTGAATATTTTGGTGATCTGTCGGTTCTAAAAGGGGGGATACAATATACTGATATTCTCACGACAGTATCGTCAACCTATTGTGAGGAAATTCAGACGGCTGAACAGGGCTATGGATTTGACGGAATTTTGCGTGAGCGCAGTGATGATCTGTATGGAATCATCAATGGTCTGGATGCACGCTCATGGGATCCGGTCAATGACCAGGCTTTGGCTCGTAACTATTCCTCCCGGAATCTGGCCGGAAAAGGGATTTGTAAGAAGGCACTGCAGAAAGAATTGGGTCTCGAACTACGTTCAGATCTGCCGATTGTCGCAGTCGTCAGCCGTCTTGTTCAGCAGAAGGGCATTGATCTGATAGAAACCGTCTGGACGGAGCTTCTGGAAAGAAATATCCAGTTTGTTCTGCTCGGTTCGGGCAATCGTCAGGAGATGCAGTTCTGGAAAGACCAGCAGAACCGATATCCGGGGCGAGTCTCACTCAACCTTACTTTTGACGAAGATCTTTCACATCGGCTTTATTCTGCAGCTGATTTGCTGCTGGTGCCCAGCCTCTACGAACCCTGTGGTCTGACCCAGATGATTGCTTTGAAATATGGGGTCTTGCCGGTTGTCCGTAGAACCGGAGGTTTGGCAGATACAGTTGTTGATGTGAACGAAAAGCCGAAAGCGGGCTATGGTTTTGTCTTTGACCACTCCGATCCGCAGGAACTATTGCAGTCAATCGATCGGGCCTTGGAGCTTTATTCGCAACGCCGCCACTGGCTGACCATTGTCAAGCGAGGGATGAATCAGGATTTCAGCTGGACGAATTCGGCAGAACAGTATCAGGAACTGTACCAGCAGCTGATTAAAGACTGACTTTTTGGGGTCTCAGGCTTGTCCCAGATAAATTTCTTTTGGTTATCCATTTGCGGGAGTACCGGTGAATATTGCCAAGGATCACACCTATGACGTTATTATTGTGGGTGGCGGTCCCGTTGGGCTGACTCTTGCGAACCTCCTGGGGATTCATAACATCCATACTTTGGTCTTGGAGCAAAATACGGCGCCGCCCGATTTGCCGAGAGCCGTCTCTCTGGATGATGAAAGCCTGCGAATTTGGCAGCAGTGCGGCTTAATAGATCAAATCCTTCCCTTTGTTGCTCAGGGTGCGGAAGGAGATGTTGTTTTTACCTACCGGACCCAAACAGACAAGAAAATTTTCAATTTAATTCAATCTGGACGCCCCTATGGCTACGCACGTGGCAATGTATTCCTGCATCATCACACTCTTGTTGAGCTGACTAATGGTTTAAACCGTTTCACGGAGGTTGATTACCGACCAGGCCACACTGTTTTTACTATTGAACAATTTCCAGATCGTGTTGTTGTAAAGAGCAAGGACTCCGCTGGAGCTGATAGTGAATATTCATGCGACTATCTGATCGCGTGTGATGGCGGGCGCAGCACGGTAAGAGCCGCTCTGGATATTAAATTAAAAGGTTTTTCTTATGCTGAATCCTGGTTGATTGCTGATACTTTTTCACCCTCTCAGGTAACTCAAAAACTGCAAGAGGGTGTCGAGGTCTGGTGTGATGCAGAATGTCCTACAGCGACCATTCCTCTTCCGGGAGGGTATCGGCGTTGGGAATTTCTGTTGCGGAAAAATGTGCAATCGGATGAATATTTGGATGATGCTATTATTGGTGAGATGATTGCCCGGCGTAAACCTTTGGGGGATGCTCAGGTCATCAACCGATTGATCCATGCATATAAGGCAAGCATTGCGCAATCCTATTCAAAGGGACGAGTTTTTCTAGCTGGCGATGCTGCACATCTTTCGCCCCCGTTCGCGGGACAAGGGATGGCAACCGGCTTGCGTGATGCTGCAAATTTGTCTTGGAAACTGGCTCATGTTCTGCGTGGATCCGCCCCACAGAAACTTCTCCAGAGCTATGAGTGGGAAAGACGTCCTCATCAGGTAAAAATGCTGAAATTGGCTCGACGCATGGGCCAAATGATGATGCCGCGTACGTTTCTGCAAGCAACTCTGATTAAGTTCTTTTTTTCTTTTGCAGAACAGGTTGAGACATTAAAAAAAATGATGGAAATCCGCGGTCAGAATGTTACCCCCGTTTATCGCTATGAAAATATGCGCAAAGGATCTAAAGTTGGCCATTATATCCCGCAGCCAACTATCGGTGAAAATGGGTTACTTGATGAGTATTTAGGTCGTGATTTTACTCTCATTACTTTTGATTGCCCTGCGGAAGAAATTTTGTCAGAGGAAGAACAATCCCAATGGGAAAAACGCGGGATCGATTATCTCTGGCTACGCCCTGAAGGTGAAACCTTCTCCGCTTATAAGGTGTTTGATCAATGGCTGGCTGGTTGCCAGCGGCGGATGTTGATTGTACGCCCAGACCGGTTCGTCTTTGAAGATCGGATTCTGGAGAATGGGGGGAAGCCAGATTGAACTTCTTCCTCTGTCAGCGTGATTTTACTTACACATATTTCGATTAAGGGATATTTTCGTGCAAGACTCCAATCGATTGCGTGCTTTGGCACTGTTCCAAAGTAGTCTGTTTTTTCTTCTGCTGATATTGTTGCTTGTCTGTGAGAAAGGAAATAGCCTTATTTACGGCGGGTTGTCATTTGCCCTTTTGATCTGTTGCCATCTCTATATTGAATATCGTTTAAAGACCGAGCATGCCTCATCATCGAGTCGAATAATTTCATACGTTGTTCTCTACCTGTTGCTCTGTACCCTGGTCGTCTGGACAACAAGGGGTGGCGAGGAAAGCCCTTTCTGGATTGTCTTCTTTCTCCCGATTATCATTGCGGCCTCAAATCTGGAATTTCGAGCCACACTGATCACCTGCAGTGCAGCGTTATTGCTGTTTATCGGTCATCTTCCCCCCCGAATGTATTTGCATCATAAAGAAAGAGTCGAAGAATTTCCTGAGCTCATAGGTTTTGGCATTATGTTCTTTATGGTTGGGATTCTGGTCTACAATTTTGCTCAGAAACACCGACAACAATTGCAGTTAAAAGAGCAGCTCAACGTGAAGCTTTTGGAAAACCAACAGAATCTCAAAGAATCCCTGGAGCGACTCGAAGCTGCCGAGGCAACCCTGAGAACCAAGGAACGTCTCGCTTCTTTGGGCGAGATGTCGGCGGGGATTGCACATGAAATCCGTAACCCGCTGGGCATTATTTCCTCTTCAGCACAGCTTCTCGACCGCGAGTTTACGAGTGAGGACGACCGGCAATTACTTGATATTATCCAAGAGGAGTCGGCTCGACTGAATGGTTTGATAACTGATTTTCTGATTTTCGGCAGACAACTGGAGCCGCAGCGACAAATATGCAACCTTAGCGGCCTCATCACACGTGACATTAATTCTCTACACAATGTTGCGGAGCAAAAAGGTGTGACTATTGAGTTTGATTGTCAGTGTGATCCCTGTGAGGCTGATGTTGATGCTGATATGATTCAGCAAGTTTTGCTTAATTTACTGCTCAATGCACTGGCTGCCACGTCGTCAGGCGGCAAGGTTCAGGTTGTGCTGCGGCTAACCGCTAATCTTGATATTATTGTCAGTGATACTGGTTGTGGCATCCCAGAAGAAAATCTGGGCAAGGTTTTTGATCCTTTTTTTACGACCAAAAGCAATGGAACTGGACTTGGTCTTGCCAACGCCTACAAGATTATCGAGAGTCATGGCGGTGACCTGAGTGTAGAAAGCCAACTCGGCAAAGGCAGCACATTTACTGTATCTCTTCCTTTGGAGGGTGTTTAAATGGCACATATCCTGATTGTCGATGATGAAAAAAATTATCGAATTGTGCTTTCCAAGCTTCTGTCAGATGCGGGGCATACGGTTTCTCTGGCAGAAAACCCTTTTGCTGCGCTGGATTTATTAACCCGTGAAGAAGTTTCTTTGATCCTTTCCGATTTGCGCATGCCGAATATGGATGGAATGGAATTGCATCAGCGGGTGCTTGAGGAATACGGGGATATTCCATTTATCATCATGACCGCATTTGCCACGGTCGAAACGGCTTTGCAGGCAATCAAGGCCGGGGCTTTTGATTACCTGATGAAACCGTTTAAGAATGAAGAAATCCTGGTTGTTGTTGATAAGGCTCTTAACCTTGCACGTCTGCAGACGGAGAATACCCTGTTGCGACGTCAATTAGATTCCGGCCTTGGCCGGGAACTAATCGGTCAGAGTCCTGCAATTCACCGGTTGTTACAGGACATTGCCCAAGTTGGCCCGGCGCTCACGTCAGTACTGATCACCGGTGAGAGCGGCACGGGGAAAGAATTGGTTGCCCGTGCATTGCATCGGGCCAGCCCGCGTCGGAGTGGTGCTCTGGTGGCAGTTAACTGTGCAGCATTTGCCGAGAATTTACTCGAAAGTGAACTGTTCGGGCATGAGCGCGGAGCATTTACTGGAGCGTCCGAACGTAAGCGCGGATTGCTGGAAATGGCAAATGGCGGGACGTTGTTTCTCGATGAAGTCGGTGAAATGTCCTTGAGCTTGCAACCTAAGCTTCTTCGGTTGCTTCAGGAGAAGCGGTTCCGAAGGGTGGGTGGGACTGTAGAAATTGCATGCGACATACGAGTTGTCGCAGCGACCAACCGGAATTTAATGGCTATGATGGAGTCGGGTGGATTTCGTGAAGACCTGTTTTACCGTTTAAGTGTGGTGGCTCTGCAGGTTGCACCGTTGCGTGAACGGGTTGAAGATATCGGTCTGTTGGCACTACATTTTTTACGCCGCTATGCCCGCGAGCTGGGCCGTCCGGTCAATAGTTTTGCCACAGAGACATTGCAGTTGTTGCAGAAGTATCGCTGGCCGGGAAATGTACGGGAGTTGCAGAATATCATCGAGCGTGGAGTTCTGTTCTGTGGGGGGGAGCAACTGACCCCGGATGATCTTCCTGACTCCCTACAAGATGCTGATTCCGTCAATAAAAAAACTGTCTCTCGAACTGTTGAACTTGGGAAACCATTACCCGAATTACTTGAAGATATCGAAAGTGATCTGGTTCGGCGGACAATGATCCAAGCCCGCGGAGTCCAGGCTCAAGCGGCTCGGCTACTTGGGATCAGTCGCAGCAATCTACAGTATAAATTACGTAAATTCGGCATGATGGCCGACTGATTAAAAATTGGCAGGGTGGGTATTTAGTCCGGGTCATTTGTACAGATATTTGTACAAGCGACTCGGATTTTTTTATGCCTTGGGAGTAAATTCAATGACTTAACCTGTTGGCATGATGACTGCATTAGTTGTAATTACAATGGCGAGTGGATGCTTAACTTGTGGGCACGAGCAGATAAAAACCCCTATTACTTTCACAGATAAAATTGACATAGAGGACAGTAGAAATGGGTAAGCGAGGTCACAGTCAAGTGAAAATTCTGGTTGTTGATGACGAAAAGAATTATCGAATTATCCTGTCGCGCTTACTGACAAGTGAAGGCTATCAGGTTTTCTTAGCCGATGATCCGAAATTGGCTCTGGAAATCTTGCAGGATGAAGATATCTCGCTGGTTATTTCGGATCTACGTTTGGAACGTATGGATGGGATCAGTTTTTGTCGACAGATCCACAATGAAATTGGTGATATTCCATGCATCGTATTTAGCGCATACGCCTCTGCCCAATGTCAGGGAGCGTTGCAGGAGGTTGGAATTATAGGTTATCTGAGTAAGCCTTTTGACAACCAAAATCTCCTCAATCTTATTAGCAAAACCCTGGAACTTGAAACAACAGAAATAGAGGGTTAAGCGAACAAAGTCAAAAATAACTGATTGTAGTCACACCAAAATCTCTATTTGAGGGAGTAGGAAATTATGATGGTATTTCGAATATGGACAGTTCTAATCACTTTTTTGTTAATGGCGACAACTGCCGGAGCGATGACTATAGAAGGGGAGTGTAAGATCCGTTTCTCTGGGGATTCAACGTTGCATGGATTCGCAGGGCAGTCTGTCTGTCAACCTTTCAGTTTGCAAAGTGAAGGTGCTGATTTGGGTCGTACGATTATTCGCCCAACTACTGTCAATGTTCTGGTTGCGGATATGGACACAGACAATTCTAAACGTGACAAAAAGATGAACGAGATGTTTGATGCAGAGCATTTTCCCGTCATCAAGGGACTGTTTGGTGATTTTAACCCCCGTGAAATTGTGCAGCAACTTCTACCGGGAAATGAGCTGCCTGGGCTGTTAGGGTTCGACTTGACGATTCGTGATGTGACCCAGAGGGTGCAGGCTAACGTCCGTGATCTGGTAGAAACTTCGGAACAGATTTCGTTTGTTGCAGAATTTCCTGTATCACTTACCAGCTTCAAGCTGAAGGCCCCGGGGGTCTTGGGAATAATCAAGGTCGGTGATCAGGTTCAGGTAGAGATTGATGTTGTTTTACACCTACAGGGAAAACTTGCAGAGTAACCCAGCATTCACACTGAAGGAGAAACTTATGTCCGTTTGGATTCAACATATTGAAACAATGACCCCAGAGCATGTCATTCCACAGGATTATGCCAGCGGGAAAATGCAGGAATGGATAGATGATGATCGGCTGAGTCGTTTAATCCGCGTCCTTTATAAGAAATCTGGAATTGACCGACGCTACAGCGTGATCAGCAGCTTCGACCAGAATCTGCCCGGTGATTTTTTCCCGCTTGATACCGATGGTCGTCGACGTGAATTGTCCACCGCTGAACGCAATGCGATCTACGCCCGCGAATCACATCGTATGTCGGTAGAGCTGGCCAGGCGAGCGATTGCTGGTTGCCCCGGGACTGCAACTCAAGATATTACGCATGTCATCACTGTTTCATGTACCGGGTTCAGTAACCCGGGACCTGATTATCATATTGTCAATGAGCTCGGTCTTTCAGATACGACACAGCGCTACAATCTTGGATTCATGGGTTGCTATGCTGCTTTTCCAGGAATGAGGATGGCCAAACAATTCTGTGAAGCTAACCCGGATGCCGTGGTGCTGGTGATGTGTCTGGAACTTTGCAGCCTCCATCTGCAACTTAATGACCGTGAAGATTCCATGCTCGCAAATTCTCTGTTTAGTGACGGAGCCGCCGCAGTGATCATCAGTGCCCGTGAACCACAATCAGATCAGTCATGCTATCGGCTTGGGGAATTCCACTGCTCTCTGATTCCTAGTGGCAAGTCTGACATGGCCTGGACGATCGGGGATCTTGGTTTTGATATTGCCCTGTCGAGTTATGTTCCTAAGATCATCGGTGCCAATATCCAGGAGGCAATTAAACCGCTTCTGGCGTCCGGCCAACTTGGGCAGGATGATATCCGTACCTGGGCAGTTCACCCAGGAGGCAAGGCGATCCTTGACAAGGTTGCTCAAAGTCTTGAGCTGGATGCAAGCCAGATCTTGGCGGCTCGTAACGTGCTGCGGCAATATGGCAATATGAGCAGTGTCACAATTCTGTTTGTTCTTCAGGAAATCCTGGCGGATGCCGATGGTCCGGCACAAGAGAATGTGTGTGCTATGGCATTTGGTCCTGGTTTGACGGTTGAGATGGGGCTGCTTGAAGCGCAGCGTGGTGTAGCAAAAGATAACGATATGTACGTGCTGGCGGTTGACGATGCCTTGGTTTGATAACCCTTTTGTTGGAATTTGAGTGTGCGGTATTCTCCTCCAATATCATTATGGTTACTGACCCGCGGTAGGGCTCCTGTTCTGACCCTGTTGGTGTTGCTGACGCTATTTATGGCACTGAGTGCCAGGGGACTTCGAGTTGAGCAGGACACGCGCTCCATGTCCTCTCAACAGCCTGATCAGGTGGCTGCTTATACTCAATTCCGCGATCTATTCGGCAATGACGAAGATCTGTTACTGAGTGTTACCCCGCCTCACCTGCTGGAACCGGCAGGACTTGATCTGATTGCTGATCTGACTCGACAGATTGCTGAAATTGATGGTGTCCGGCAGGTTTTGAGTTTAAGTAACGCACGACAACTGGTGCCTGGACGTTATGGAGCTGAAGACCAACCGCTGCTACCGCAGACAGATCAATATGGGAATATCTCAGTAGTAATAAAAAAAGCTCTTCAGAATAACCCTCATTATGAAGGCTTGTTGGTTTCTGCGGATCACCGGATAGCAGGGTTGATCATCGAATTGGTGGATCGTCGTGCTGATGAATCCTTGCGCCGCACTCTGATTCAAGATGTCAGGAACCTGATGGCCCGCTATGCTGATCGGGCTGAATTCCATTTAACCGGTGTCGGTGTACAGAAAATAGACGTAGCCGATTTGATCAAGCGTGATCAAAGGGTTGTCTTGCCGCTGGTCGTTGTGGTTTTGATGTTGTTGCTGGGCGCAATTTTTCGGCGCCTGTCGGGAGTGCTCCTGCCATTGTTGGCTACAGTTGTCAGTCTGATCTGGACGATGGGTTTTTATTCCCTGTGTGGTTTTGACCTCAATACAATCAGCTCACTTCTTCCACCGGTTGTGATGATCCTAGCGGTTTCAAACAGCGTCCATCTGTATAATGGTTGGCTGCATATTGACGGTTTGGATACACAACGGATCGGGTTGTTATCTTCTAAAGTCGATGAACTTTTAACTCCTTGTTTTTTTACCGCATTGACTACAGCTCTGGGGCTGCTTTCGTTGACAATCAGTGGGATTCCGGCGGTGCGTCAGTTTGGCCTGTTTGCGGCGTTAGGGGCCATTCTTTCAATGTTGATCAGCCTAACGCTGGTGCCAATTTTTCTGAGTTTTCTTTCTCTGCCCGAGCAGCGTCACCTGAATGGAACAGGTTTGCTGCGATGGACGTTACGGAATATTGCCGAAGTCACGATCAAAAGGCCAAAAATGATCCTGGCAGTTGCCGCCCTGTTGTTACTGATAGCTTTATTTGGACTGCCGCAGCTGCATAATAATACGAATCTGGTCGGATTTTTGCGTAACAATGCTCCACTATCGATTGATACAGATTATATTGACCGCCATCTTGGTGGGGTCAATGCTCTAGAATTTATGCTGACACGACGGGATGGCCATGCTCTGGTTACCCCTGATGATTATGCCAGGCTGGAAAAATTTGAACTGTTGGCATGGGAGCAACTGGGCGTCGCCAATGTTTTCTCCATATTGCCGGTGTTGCGCCAACTGCATCAGGCGGAGACTCGTTCTCATCCGTTAGTCCTGCCCATGGATGGCGATGAGTTACGCTATGAACTCGACTTGCTTTCCATGGCAGGGGATCAGAAGTTGCCGCGGCGGTTTTTGACCGAAGATCGCAGCAGTGCCCGGATGAGTATTTGGCTTCACGATATTGGCAGCCGATCGGCTTCTGAAACGGCAAGCCAACTGTTGAAACTTGGTGAAAGTATTTTTGGTTCTACTTATTATTTGGTTCCGACCGGTAGCTATTACCAGATGATTCAGGATTCGAACCGGCTGGTTAGCGACATGCTCAAAAGTTTTGCCCTTTCGTTGCTTCTGGTCATGTTGGCTATTTTTTTGTTGTTGCGCTCTTATAAACTGACCTTACTGGCGATATTCCCGAATATTGTACCGATCCTCTGGACTCTGGGTTTGATGGGGTACTGTGGGATTGATTTGAGTACCGGAACGGCAATGATTGGTGCAGTTGCTTTTGGTCTGGCTGTGGATGATACGATTCATTATCTGGTGCATTACCAGCGGGTTTTTAATGGCTTTGCTGACAGGGCAGTGCGAATGACCACGACCCGTATCGGACGGGCTTTGATGATCTCCACACTAGCTCTGGCACTGGGGTTCTGGGTCGGCTGCTTTGGCAGTTTCAAACCGACGATTTACTTTTCTTTTCTGGTCGGTGGAACCCTGATTGGTGCATTGGTCTGTGACCTTCTGATCCTGCCTTCTTGTCTTATGTTGAGTTCTTCTCGCCCAAAAGAGAGGTCAAGATGAAACAACTTTTCCTCCTTATGACCCTGATATGCAGTATTTCGACCGGTTCATTTGCCGATAGTGTGAATAACCATGAATTGCTGAATGATAGTTCAGATCAGGTTCTGATGCGGACGGTTGTGCCATCCTCTGACCAACCACAGGGAGAAGTACAGATCATCCAGCGTGGTGACCTCCTGGTGGTTCAGACGTTGATTGCCAGTCGTGCCCTCAAACATGTCGCCGCTGCAATCGATAAAAAAGAGATGAAACACTGGCCTGAGGAGCGAGAGGGGTATGTCGCCTCAGTGCGCTATCGCGAAGAGTTGTTCCGGGCGACTGAACGGGTTTGGACAATGTTTCGGCAGCGTGCTGACAAGAGCGAGCTGCGACAGTATCTGGTGATTGAATTTATCCTCAGTTCGAAACAGGGGTTGATTGCTCTTTCGGTTCCGCATATCGCTGGAGATTACGGCAATCTGCTTCTGCAGGAAAAAGAACCTATCCAGGTCTGGAAGGCACCAACACACTATGTGAAGGGGAATATGATTGAAATGATCCAGGATAGTTTCCATCTCAATAAGGCTGCCGCGACAGAATTGCTAGAGACTCTCTGGCAGAAACAGAGGGTGGAATCTAACTGAAGAATACTTTTGTTAAAAGAACTGAAGCTGGAGGAATAAATGTCTATAGATAATAAGTTTTCACTGAAAATCAAGGATTATATCCATGTCCCGGAGCGCAAGCGAGACTACAATGAACAACATTTTGGTGAAGCGGCCAGTCGTTACGATTTTGCCACTCGAGCCATGTCTCTGGGACGGGACATGGCTTGGAAACGCAAGTTGATCGCAGCTCTGCCGGCGTTGCCGGCGCCTGACTGTGTTGACCTTGCTTGTGGCACCGGAGATGTCGCGTTTCTCTTAGCAGAGAAATATCCGGGTGGCCGAATCGTTGGTATCGATCTGACCGAGCAGATGCTGGCATTAGCTGAAAAACGTAACAGGGCAACCAATGTAAAATTTTCACGCCAAGACATGGGCAAGACCGATCTCCCAGATGAAAGTGTGGATATTGTGACCGGCAGTTATGCGGTGCGTAATGCTCCCGAACTGCGTCAGGCCTTCGCTGAGATTTCTCGGATTCTCAGGCCCGGAGGGGTTGTTGCGCTGCTGGACTTTTCCAAACCGCCTAATACTTGGTTTCAGCGGATTCAGTACCTGATCCTAAAGTACTGGTGTGGCTTTTGGGGGTTGATGTTGCATGGAAATCCAGAAGTTCATGCTTACATTGCTGCCAGCTTAAAGGTCTTTCCAGACCGCGAGCAACTGCGAGAAATCCTGCATGAATCCGGTTTTATAGTCAGCCATTCTCAACAATTTTACTTTGGTGTCCTGGAGCTTCTGGTGCTGAAAAAGAACAAGCTGTGATTGCTTGACAGGAAAAAGCAATTAATGTCATGTGTGGTGTCAGAGGATTTTTATGCGTACAATGATGAAAGCCATGCTGCTGCAAAAACTATCCGATTTAAGGTCTGAGCGCGAGCCCTTGCGGTTGGTGGAATATCCAATTCCTGAGCCCGGTTCGGGTGAGGTACGTATCCGGGTGGCGGTTTGCGGTGTTTGCCATACAGAGTTGGATGAAATTGAAGGGCGCACTCCACCACCAAAACTTCCGGTGATTCTTGGCCATCAGGCGGTTGGTCAGATTGACAAAGTCGGAGCCGATGTCAGTAACAGGCAGCTCGGCGAGCGGGTTGGTGTTGCCTGGATCTATTCAGCGTGTGGCCATTGCCGTTGGTGTGTTCAGGGACTGGAGAATCTTTGTCCGGAATTCCGTGCGACCGGTCGTGATGCTGATGGCGGCTATGCCGAATATATGGTGGTGCCGGAAGGCTTTGCACATCCTCTCCCCGATACCTTTAGTGATGCAGAAGCGGCGCCACTGCTCTGTGCCGGGGCGATCGGGTACCGGTCACTGAGTCTTGCCGGGCTTGACTCGGGTGGGGCTCTCGGTCTGACGGGGTTTGGCGCTTCCGCCCACCTGGTGCTGAAACTGGTGCGACATCAGTATCCCGACCTGCCCGTCTATGTTTTTGCCCGCAGTGAAAAAGAGCAGCAGTTTGCCATGGAACTCGGTGCTACCTGGGCTGGTGGTACTGAGGATCAAGCTCCAGCACTCATGGAGGCAATCATTGATACAACCCCCGCCTGGCTTCCAGTGGTCGCAGCAATGCGGCAACTGGAACCTGGTGGTCGACTGGTCATCAATGCCATTGGCAAAGAGATTCATGATCGTGAGTTACTGACCAGAATTGATTACCTGCGTGATTTGTGGATGGAAAAAGAGATCAAGAGCGTTGCCAATGTCACCCGGAAAGATGTCACCGAATTTCTCAAATTAGCTGCGGAAATTCCGCTGCATCCCACCTGCGAAGTATTCCCTCTCAAAGATGCAAATCAGGCTCTGCTCGAACTCAAAGAACGTAAAATTCGTGGTGCCAAGATTTTGAGAATCAGTTGATTGCTTGATTTGGAAGACCTCATATCTTTGGCATGTACAGAACTGCAAAAAATGATACCTCATGCAGTTGCTATCAATATTATCGTTGTTATACTTTTTACATGGTAACTTCATAATTGATATCCTGAATCCCGGAACATTCCGGATCGAACCCTCCGGAATGCACCGGCAGAGCATGGAGGTTTCTGGAATGGATTGGTTGCCGATCACAAAATCTTCTTCCACCTGGCGCATTCAGCCGAACTTCACCGATTATCAAAAGATTTGTGCCGACTTTACTTGGGACACGGTGCGAAGCGAACTTGATGGGCTTCCCGATGGAGGAGGGTTGAATATTGCCCATGAAGCTGTCGATCGGTATGCCGCTGGAGAGAGCTCTTCCCGTGTTGCCCTGCGCTGGCTGGGTAAAGGGGGACAAATTAAAGATTTTACTTATGCTGACCTCAAAGCTCAAAGTAACCGTTTTGCGAATGTTTTGCGTTCACTGGAGGTGGGTAAGGGGGAGCGGGTCTTCAGCCTGTCGGGTAGAATCCCCGAGCTTTATTTTGCTGCTTTCGGTACTCTGAAAAATACCAGTGTTTTCTGCCCACTGTTTTCAGCTTTCGGTCCGGAACCGATTGCCCAAAGGCTTGAACGTGGCGATGCCAGGGTTCTTGTCACGACCGAACGACTCTATCGCAAGAAAATTGCTGCGTTGCGCCCTTCCTTACCAAAACTCCAATATGTCCTGTTAGCTGATAGTGATCAGGATCAGGATGAAACGGTTCTTTCTCTGCCCCGTCTTCTTGATGCTGCCTCCCCCCATTTTATCATTCCGCCAACCGATCCCGAAGATATGGCGCTGCTCCATTTTACCAGTGGTACCACCGGCAAGCCGAAAGGGGCGGTGCATGTCCACAATGCTGTGCTGACCCACTATTTGACCGGCAAATATGTTCTTGATCTGCACCCCGGGGATATCTTCTGGTGTACCGCCGATTGTGGTTGGGTGACCGGAACCTCTTACGGGATCATCGCTCCCTTGACCCATGGGGTGACCAATCTGGTCGATGAGGCCGATTTCGAAGCCGAACGCTGGTGTCGCACTTTGGAAGAACAGCGGATCAACGTCTGGTATACGGCACCAACAGCCATCCGTATGTTGATGCGCAGTGGGATGAAACCGCGTGAGAAGTTTGATTTAAGTCAATTGCGACTGGTGCACAGTGTTGGTGAACCGCTCAATCCCGAAGCAGTGGTCTGGGGGGAAGAGGCTCTCGGAATGCCGATTCATGATAACTGGTGGCAAACCGAAACCGGTGGCATCATGATCGCCAACTACGCGGCCATGGAAATTCGCCCCGGTTCCATGGGCAGGCCATTGCCGGGGATCGAAGCGGCGATTGTGCATCGAAATACCGAGGGGGGAATCGAACTGGAAGACCAACCTGACTGCGAAGGTGAGCTGGCCCTGAGGGTCGGTTGGCCCTCGATGTTTCGTGGTTATCTGCACGATGACGAGCGCTACCGTAAATGTTTTGTCGGCGGCTGGTATCTCTCTGGAGACTTGGCGCAGCGGGACGCCGATGGCTATTTCTGGTTTGTCGGCCGAGCCGATGACATCATCAAAACTAGTGGGCATATGGTAGGGCCTTTTGAGGTTGAAAGTGCCCTGATGGAACATCCAGCGGTCGCTGAAGTTGGGGTGATCGGCAAACCGGAACCGATGATCGGTGAGCTGGTGAAGGCGTTCGTCGCTCTGAAGCCGGGATTTGCAGAGAGTGAAGAGTTGCGTTTAGAGTTGCTCGGTTTTGCTCGTAAAAAACTTGGTTCGGCGGTGGCTCCCAAAGAGATTGCCTTTACCGGTAACCTGCCGAAAACTCGTAGCGGCAAGATCATGCGCCGGCTGCTCAAAGCCAGGGAGTTGGGGCTTGCTGAGGGCGATATTTCAACATTGGAGGAAAGCTGATGACGACGGTGAAACTTCCACCCGGTCAACCTTTGGTCGATCAAGAGCAGAGTTTACACCTGCTACGGCAGATGTTGCGTATCCGCCGTTTCGAGGAAAAATCGGCCGAACTTTACAGTGCGATGAAAATTCGTGGCTTTTTGCACCTCTATATTGGTGAGGAGGCTGTGGCGGTTGGGGTGGCTGAAGCCCTCACTGCTGATGATGCTGTGGTTGCTACCTACCGTGAGCATGGACATGCCATGGTTCGGGGCATGAGCATGGCGGCAATTATGGCGGAAATGTACGGGAAGGTGACAGGTTGCTGTCGGGGGCGGGGAGGTTCTATGCACCTGTTCGATGCCGAACACCGACTCTACGGCGGAAATGCCATCGTTGGCGGCGGCTTTCCCGTGGCGGTCGGGTTGGCTCTGGCCGATCAGCTACAGAAAAAAAACCGGGTGACCTGTTGTTGTTTCGGTGAGGGGGCAATGGCCGAGGGGGAATTCCATGAGTCGATGAATTTGGCGGCTCTGTGGCAGTTGCCGGTCTTATTTGTTTGTGAAAATAACTTCTATGCTATGGGGACAGCACTGCAACGCTCTGAATCGGCTGTCGATCTTTCAGGCAAGGCAGCGGCTTACGCTGTAGCGACTGCAACAGTTGATGGGATGGATGTTGTTGCTGTTGCCGAGGCGGCTCAGAAAGCGAGCGATGCGGTCAGAGCGACAGGAGAGCCCTTTTTTCTGGAATGCCGCACCTACCGATTCCGCCCACACTCGATGTTTGACCCAGAACTCTATCGTTCCAAGCAAGAAGTGGAAGGGTGGAAGCAACGCTGCCCGATCCTGTCCTTGACCAATCGTCTCAAAGAGAAAGGGTGGATTGATGCTTCTGCACTGGAGCAGTTGGAGGTGGAGATCACGACAGAAATTACCGAAGCCGTTACCTTTGCCGAACAGAGCGAATGGGAAGCGGTCGAGGAACTCACTCGATTTGTCTATTCCGATGCGGGGGTGAACTGATGGGAGCGCCGGAACTACGCAAAATGACCTATCGAGATGCCGTGCGTGAAGGATTGCGTGAGGCATTGCAGAAAGATGAGCGAGTTTTTCTGATGGGGGAAGATGTCGGCCGCTATGGTGGCTGCTTCGCTGCCAGTAAGGGGTTATTAGATGAATTTGGCTCGGAGCGAATTCGTGATACTCCGCTCTCTGAATCAGCCTTTACTGGCGCGGGTATTGGTGCCGCACTAGGTGGCATGCGCCCAATTGTCGAGATCATGACGGTCAATTTCAGTCTGCTGGCTCTTGATCAGATTATGAACAATGCTGCAACTTATCTGCACATGTCGGGTGGCCTGTTCAATGTTCCTCTGGTGATTCGTATGGCGACCGGTGGAGGTAAGCAACTGGCCGCTCAACACTCTCATAGTCTGGAGGGCTGGTATGCCCATATCCCCGGTATTAAAGTACTCTGTCCAGCAACTCTGGACGATGCTCGCGGGATGCTCGGGAGTGCCCTGCTTGATCCTGATCCAGT
>JAQIBX010000041.1 GCA_027858895.1 Desulfuromusa sp.
TCGGTGGTTGGTGTCACGCCAACTGCGACAAACATTCCCTGAATCTCAATTGTACGGGTTTCTCCGGTTTGGGTGTCCTTTAACACTGCACCAGTCAAACCAGTGTTGTCGGATTCAAAGCTGTCAACCACAGAATTCCAGGCCATTTCTATTTTCTCGTTGGCCAAAGCACGATCCTGGAGAATTTGCGTCGCACGTAGCTGATCACGCCGATGGACCAGGATCACCTTGCTGGCAAAACGGGTCAGGAAAAGAGCCTCTTCGACGGCCGTATCACCCCCACCGATAACCGCAATGGGGACTTCACGGAAAAAAGCACCATCGCAGGTCGCACAATAGGAGACCCCCCTGCCAACGAGAGCTACTTCCCCTTCAATGCCTAATTTTCTTGGAATAGCTCCCGTTGCAATAATAACCGTTTTGCAGGTCATCTCCTTGCCGTCAACGATCAGTGTTTTAGTGTCACCGTTATCAATGATTTGTTCGACCGTGCCGCTATCGGTTTCCAGACCGAACTCAACACAATGCTCCTGAAAGCGCATCATCAGTTCTGGTCCACCAATTCCCCCCGGGTATCCGGGCCAGTTTTCAACCAGGGTGGTTGTCATCATTTGTCCACCCATGATCATCTTTTCCAGCAGCAATGATTTCAGGCGTGCACGGGAGGCATAAAGGCCAGCCGTCATCCCTGCCGGGCCCCCTCCAACAATGATGACATCGTAATCTACTGTACTCATGTTCTGGACTCCTGTGTATAGGTAAGAAATTGGCTATAATTCTCGATTATAGATTTGTAGGGGCATGCCCCTAATTTTGATTCATACAAACGTTTCAGTAAAATTTGCAGCCTTATTACTTACATCGAACTTATATATGAAGTCAAATCACATCCATTCGAAACACTTGATCGATTTCTTGAGTTTTAGCTGTAACGCAGGTAGTATGTCCGTGCCATTCTGAGGAGCTGTCATGTTGAAATTGTTCAAATATTTTTTATGGGTCATAGTGATTCTTGCGTTGACGGGTGGGTTTGATCAACTGATGGTCAAACTGCCACTGCGCGCACCGGGACTGAAACAGACGCAACAATTCTACGTAGATTTCCGCACCCGCCTGATTGAGATGGTCAGGGGTGATGTGAGTTCACAACCAGATGCCATCGAGGCCGTGATTGAAAAAACGGCAACAGCCCCAGCACAAACAGCTAAAAAACCCAGCCGTTATCTTTATGTTGATAGTGCTGGAACCTTACAGTTTGCTGACAGCCTGCAGCAAGTCCCGAATCAATATCGTCAGGACGCCCAGCCTCTGGCTGAATAAACCCATGATCGATCTAAAAAAATATCTTTCCGGTGTTATGGCAGAAGATGATGATTTAGATCGTGCCTGTCAGAGTATCCCGGTAGAATCCTGCAAAGAAACTCCTTGGAACTTCCGTATCAACGTTTGCAATGGCGCCGCATCCAAATTGGCAGAGCAGATTGCCGGGCCAAATCTGATCCTGCCCTGGTTGTTTCAATTGCTTGGCACCCCCATCTGGATGTTCGGCTTCCTGATGCCGATCAAACAGACCTTTTCACTTCTTCCACAAATGGTGGTCGCAGGGAGGATCCGCCAACTGGCTAAGCGTAAGTGGGTCTGGGTCGGTTCGGGAATTATTCAGGCTCTTTGCTTGTTGTTGATGATTCCAGTCGCACTTTTGTTCCCACCCGCTGCTGCTGGCTTCTCCTTGCTTGCACTTTTAGTTGTTTTCAGTACCGCCAGCGGCACCGCATCCGTTGCATTTCAGGATGTGCTGGGGAAAACTATCGACAAAGGGCAACGTGGCAAACTGTTGGCCCGCAGAGCACTGGTCGGCGGTATCCTTACGACTGCGGCGGGTCTATTGTTAAACCGCTACCGGGGAACCCAGCAAGATCTGACCCCGGTACTGATTCTGTTGCTGATTGCCGTAGTTCTCTGGGCCCTTGCTGCACTCTTTTTTACCCTGATTCGAGAGTTTCCTGGAGCCGTCCAGGGCGGACGTAATGCAATCTCTGAAGCGCGAGCGGGATTTCAGCTGTTTCGTCATCAGCGTGGCTTCAGACAGTTTTTGCTAGCCCGAAGTCTGTTGCTATCGGTTGAATTAGCAACCCCTTTTTTCGTTTTGCACGCGGGACAACTGTTGCAACTGAAAATTCAAAGCATCGGTTCGCTGGTGATTGCTGTCGGGATTTCCCAAATGCTGAGCAGCCCCTTCTGGGGTCAGATGGCTGATCGTTCCAGCAAAGATGTCATGACCCTCAGTGCTCTGATCGCTTTCAGCTCAGTCGTTTTGGCCATTGTATTGACATTTCTGCCGGTTTATTCAATTCAATACGCTGGCTATATGCTGGTATTCGTGCTTATTGGTCTGGCTGAAGCAGGGGTGCGTCTGGGGCGCAAAACCTATCTGGTTGACGCAGCCCCGCACGAGGAAAGAGCTACTTATACAGCGTTCAGTAACAGTATGGTTGGAATTATCGCCATCGTCAGCGGCATCACCGGCTTAATTGCTCAGTGGCTGGGGGCATCCGTCATGCTGCTGGCAATTGCAGTCTTCATGCTGTTTGGTTTTCTGGCCTGTCGGAAAATGCCGGAAGCGGATGCAATGCTTGATAAATAAGGATAGTTAAGGCGTCCCATAGATATCTGCCCGCCGATCATTAAGAATATCAATTTTCTTACGATACTTTTCCATTTCGGAAAAATCAAACATTGCAACCAGTTCCGTATCTTCTTCCTCTGCCATTTGCAGAACATTGCCCAATGGAGAAATCAATTGGCTTAAACCAAAAAAATCAAGCTTACCCTGAATACCGCAACAATTGGCGGCAATCACAAACAGTTGATTTTCTATCGCCCGAGCACGCAGAAGAGTTTTCCAATGCTCCTGGCGCGGCTTCGGCCATTCTGCGGGAATGCAGATAATTTCCGCTCCCTCCAGTGCCAACTTACGGAACAGCTCAGGAAAACGGAGATCATAACAAATCGCCACACCTAATCGCCCAACTGAAGTATCTACGACCAAACTGTGATTTCCGGCGCCGAGGAACTGATCTTCGCGCATCGTTGAAAACAGATGCAGCTTACGATAGCTACCAACGATCTCACCCTTATCAACTACATAAGCAGTATTGTAAATGGTTCCATCCTCTAATTCCGGCAAACTGCCAACGGTGACCAGTTCAAGCTCGCGGCATTTGTTCTGCAGTTCTTGCAAAACGCGCGGAGTTTCTTTAGCCAGTTTTTCAAGGTTGCGGTAATCGTAACCACAGCTCCACATTTCGGGTAATACGACCAGTTTTGCTCCCTGCTGTGCGACCCGGTTCAAAGCGGCGGTTATCTTATCGAGGTTGGCGTCAATAGACCCAAGAGCAATATTAAATTGGATTGAAGCGCACATCAATTGTTTCATTTTCTCTCCTCTTTTAAAAAAATATGGAATACTGTTTTACTCCATCAGGCTATATTTTAAGCCGATCTTGGTGCACTTTTCTTTAACGGTAAGAAACTGTGAAAAGAAAAAAAAATGTCATGTTTTTTATTGTTTTTCCCTGCTGCCCGTGTATACTGTGTACGATTTTTTTTAACAAATAGCACATTTATTCAAACAAGGCTAATCTTCCGTAGGGGGCATTTTATACTTGTTTGGCTGCTTTGTAAAATGGTGGCCTGGCTTTGAAATCGTACCAGGAGATACCAACTCCGGAGCGACCTCAAAAACAACGTGAAGTAAAAGTTTAGAGCTCTGTCCGCCAAGCAGCAACTCAAAGAATACTGACGGGCAGTGAAAAATTGACTCACGGATTGATTCACAACCCTTTATAGAAAGTGCACTAACATGATTAAAATCAGTAAGGGCTTGGATTTGCCAATAACTGGCAGTCCCGAACAGACAATCTCTGATGGCGCAACGGTTAAAACAGTTGCAATACTCGGTCCAGATTATGTCGGCATGAGACCAAGCATGTCTGTAAAGGTTGGTGATCAGGTCAAACTTGGGCAGCAGCTATTTGCCGACAAAAAAACTGCCGGGGTCAAATATACAGCTCCAGGCTGTGGCGAGGTGGTGGCCATCAATCGTGGCGAGCGGCGCTCATTACAATCGGTTGTTATTAAACTGAATGGCACTGATGCTGAAAGCTTCGACTCATTTTCTGCGGCAGAACTTGAAAGCCTGGATCGCGACAAGGTGGTGAATAACCTGGTTGATTCCGGCCTCTGGACGACATTGAGAACCCGACCATTCAGTAAAGTTCCTGAGATCGAGAGCATCCCGCGTTCAATTTTTGTCACAGCGATGGATACTAACCCGCTGGCAGCAAAAGCAGAGCTGATCGTTAAAGAGGAGGAGCAGGCTTTTACCAACGGCCTCAAAATTCTGACCCGCCTGACAGAGGGAAAAGTTTATGTCTGTCAGAAGCCAGGCGTTACTCTTCCAGCGGTCAATGGAACCAGCAAAGAAGAATTTGATGGCCCCCATCCGGCGGGCCTGGCTGGCACTCATATCCATTTTCTGGATCCGGTCTGTGAAGGAAAAACAGTTTGGTCGATCAACTATCAGGATGTGATTGCTTTCGGCAAATTCTTTATCACCGGCCAATTGCCGACCGATCGTATTATTGCGCTTGGTGGTCCCGGCGTTAAAAAGCCACGCTTGGTACGCACCCGCGTCGGTGCATCTCTTGAAGAGTTGATGGCTGATGAGATTAACCCTGGTGAGCAGCGGACTGTTTCCGGTTCGGTTCTTGCTGGCACCACGGCTGTCGGCCCGATGGCCTTTCTGGGTCGCTATCATCTGCAGGTTTCTGTGTTGCCAGAAAAGCGGACCCGAGAGTTTATTGCCTCGATGACCGCTGGAGCAGATAGATATTCGATCCAGCGAGTATTCTTATCAGCATTCACCGGTGGACCATCGAAAGCGATGAACACCAGTCAATATGGAAGCAAAGAAAATATTCTGGCCATTGGCTCCTTTGAAAAAGTATTGCCACTGGATATGCTGCCAAACTACCTGCTGCGCAGTCTGGCTTCCGGAGATACGGATCAGGCTCAAGATCTTGGCTGTCTGGAACTGGCGGAAGAGGATCTGGCCTTATGCAACTATGTTTGTTCCGGTAAAAATGATTACGGCATGATGTTGCGTGACGCACTCACCACCATTGAGAAAGAGGGATAACGGCTGTGAAATTATTCGATACATTGAAGGAAGCGGTCAATGCTTCGCTCTACTCACCTGCTGATGTGACAACTGGTTCTGTTCACGTGCGTGACAGTATCAATCACAAACGGGTCATGAGTATCATTATGCTGGCATTGTTGCCCTGCATCCTGATGGCTATGTGGAACAGTGGATACCAGGCAAACTTAACCCTGAACCAGATGTTGGCGGCCGGGCAAATAGACGTTCTGCCGAGCCTCAGTGACAGTACCTCAATCTGTGCCAACATGACCAAAGGGCTGTGGATTTTTCTCCCCTTGCTGGTTGTCGTCATGTTGACCCAGGCTGTCTGGGTTGCTGTTTTTGCTTCGATGCGGAAAAAAAGGATCGGCTCTGGCTTTCTAGTGACGTCAGTCCTGATTGTGTTGCTGATGCCCCCAACGGCACCGCTGTGGCAAGTGGCTCTGGCAACATCTTTCGGGGTTGTTATCGGTCGTGAGATCTTTGGCGGAACTGGAATGAACTTTTTGAACCCGGCTCTGGTTGCCTGGGCATTCATGACCTTGGCCTATTCGGGATCTATATCGGGCGATGCAGTTTGGACCGCGGTTGATGGCTACACTGGCGCAACGCCATTAGCGATGGCTCTGAACGATGGAGTTTCCAGCTTGGCTGCTCAGGGAATATCCTGGCAGGCTGCATTTTTGGGAACCATTCCTGGTTCTATGGGTGAAACCTCGGCGCTGGCCTGTTTGTTCGGTGCGGTGATCCTGCTAGTCACCGGTATAGCTTCATGGCGCACCATCGCCTCAATCCTGATTGGCGTGATCGCTTTTTCCTCAATTCTATTTATGTTTAATCCTGAGGCGATGAGTCCAGCCTGGCACTTGGTCCTTGGTGGTCTGGCATTCGGCACCGTATTCCTGGCAACAGATCATTCAGCTTCAGCAATGACCGTGAAAGGACAATGGATTTGCGGTTTGTTGATTGGATTTTTGATAGTTGCCGTTCGTGTTTACAATCCGACGATGCCTGAAAGTGTCGGAATTATTCTCCTGTTCGGTAGCGTTTTGGCACCATTGGTTGATCGTCTGGTCGTGAACGCACACATCAAGAAAAGGAAGTTGCGCCATGTCTAATGATTCTATTTTTAAAACATTCCTGGTTGCCTTCCTGCTCTGTGTCGTCTGTTCAATTCTGGTCTGCCTGGCGGCAATTGTACGGATCGATAAGGAAGCCTATAACAAGCAGCTTGAAATACGTAAAACGGTTCTCTTTGCTGGTGGTTTTCAGCAACAGATCGACGACGGTGGTGATATTGATGAGCTGTTCACCTCGAATATGGAGTTGAAGCTGGTTGATTTGTCGACTGGTGAGTATACCACCGCAGTTGATGCCGCTACTTACGATCAAAAAGAGGCTGTAGACAATCCAGAATTGTCGGAGAAAATCCCCGCTGATTTAGATTTAGCAGCTATCGGCTCCAGGGCTAAGTACGCTGCTGTTTACTTGGATAAAAGCGGCGCAGTTATCTTGCCAATTCGAGGTGCTGGAATGTGGGGCCCTATGTACGGTTACATCTCTATTGCTGCCGATGGAACGACAATCAATGGCTTTACTTTCTATCAGCATGCTGAAACCCCGGGTCTTGGTGCTGAGGTTGACAACCCCAACTGGAAGAAACAATGGCCCGACAAGCAAGTGTTTAATAGCTCCGGCAAGCTCGCACTTAAGGTTGTTAAAAAGGGAAAATACAATCCAAGTGCTGCTGACGCTGTCAATACGATTGATGGTATTGCCGGGTCAACAGTTACCGGGAGCAAGGTTCATGGCATTATCCGCTACTGGTTTGGTGAGCACGGATTTGCCCCATATCTGGCCAAACTTAAAGCAGAGAGAGGTTAATCATGGCAAAAGCAAAAGACGCCCTGCTGGATCCATTATTTAATAACAACCCGATTGCCCTGCAAATTCTTGGTATCTGTTCAGCACTGGCTGTTACCAACAAAATGTCTACGGCATTAACCATGACTGTCGCCGTTATTTTTGTTACGGCTTGTTCCAATGCGGCAATCAGTGCCATCCGCAACCATATCCCCAACAGTATCCGGATCATCGTGCAAATGACCATTATTGCGACCCTGGTTATTATTATCGATCAGATGCTCAAAGCTTACCTCTATGAGATGAGCAAGGCGCTGTCGGTTTATGTTGGTCTGATTATCACAAACTGTATCGTTATGGGGCGTGCTGAAGCCTATGCGATGAAAAACCCAGTGGGTTTAAGTTTTCTCGATGGTGTTGGTAATGGCCTTGGCTACGGAATAGTTTTGCTGGCAGTTGGATTTGTCCGCGAACTTTTTGGTTCGGGAAAACTCTTCGGCGTCACCATCCTTAACACTGTCAACGATGGTGGTTGGTATGTCACTAACGGTTTGATGCTGCTTGCTCCCAGTGCCTTTTTCCTGATCGGCTTTATCATCTGGGGTTTGCGTACCTGGAAACCTGAACTCCAAGAATAGGAATAGCTACAATGTCACATTATTTCATGATTTTCTTTAATTCGGTTTTCATCGATAACATCGCACTTACCTTTTTCCTCGGCATGTGTACCTTCATTGCTGTATCAAAGAAGGTCAGTACTGCGATTATGTTGAGTGCTGCTGTCATCGCCGTCGAAGTTATTACGGTTCCAGTCAATAATCTCCTTTACACTTTTCTCTTGAAAAAAGGGGCATTGGCATGGGCAGGTTATCCGAATCTGGATCTTAGCTTTCTGGGCCTTATCTGTTATATCGGTGTTATTGCCGCGATTGTACAGATTCTCGAAATGGCTTTAGATAAGTACTTTCCAGTCCTCTATAACGCTTTAGGAATTTTCCTCCCACTGATCACAGTAAACTGTGCCATCCTCGGTGCTGTTCTGTTTATGGTTGAGCGCGATTACACTGTGGTAGAGAGTACAATTTATGGTGCGGGGGTTGGTGTTGGCTTTGGTTTAGCTATCTGTCTATTGGCCGGCATCCGCGAAAAATTAGTCTATAGCGATATCCCTAAGGGCCTACGCGGGGTAGGGGTTACGTTTATCATCGTTGGTTTGATGGCCATGTCGTTCAAGGCATTCTCCGGTCTGCAATTTTAACGGCAGTATAACCAAGAACAATAAGGATTGGATAATAGTATGGACTTCACACTGATAATAGCCGGATCCACTATGTTCACGGGAGTTATTCTCGCTCTGGTTGCCATCATCCTGGTGGCACGAAAGAGCTTGGTACCCAGTGGCGAAATCAATTTTTTCATCAACGATGATCCGAACAAAACTCTTATTTCTAAGCCTGGTGGAAAGTTATTAGGGGCGTTGGCTGACCAGGGGATTTTTATCCCATCAGCATGCGGTGGTGGTGGCACCTGCGGTCAGTGTCATGTTCATGTCTTTGACGGTGGTGGCGATATTCTGCCGACCGAAACGGGCTTTATCACGAAACGTCAGGCGAAAGAGGGGCTCCGCTTAGGTTGTCAGGTTGGCGTCAAGCAAGATATGAAACTCGGTATCCCGGCAGAAATTTTCGATATCAGAAAGTGGGAATGTACCGTTAGATCAAATGATGGCAAAGCCACCTTTATCAAAGAGTTGATCGTTAACCTTCCTGAAGGGGAAGATTGTGATTTCAGGGCAGGTGGTTATATCCAGATCGAAGCCCCGGCGCATGAAATTTCCTACTCCGAATTTGATATTGAAGATGAGTACAAGGAAGATTGGGATAAGTTTGATTTGTGGCGTTATAAATCGATCGTTAAAGAACCCATCATGCGCGCCTATTCGATGGCGAGTTTCCCCTTGGAAAAAGGGATGGTCATGCTAAACGTTCGGGTTTGTCCACCGCCTCCAAATGTGCCAGACGCTCCCCCAGGACAAATGTCATCGTTTATCTTTAATCTTAAGCCCGGCGATAAGGTCACTATTTCTGGTCCTTACGGTGAGTTCTTTGCCCGTGAAACCGACAACGAGATGGTCTTTATCGGTGGTGGTGCGGGTATGGCACCGATGCGCTCCCATATCCTTGATCAGCTACTGCGCTTAAACACGACGCGGAAGATGACTTACTGGTATGGAGCACGTAGCCTTAAAGAGATGTTCTATGTCGAGGAGTTGAACGAATTACAAGAGAAGTATCCAAACTTCAAGTGGTACTGCGCTCTGTCAGATCCAATCCCGGAAGATAACTGGACCGGCCCGGTTGGCTTTATTCATAATGTCCTTTACGAACTCTATATTAAAGACCACGAAGCGCCGGAAGATTGCGAATACTACATGTGTGGTCCTCAGCTGATGGCGAACGCAGTGACCAATATGCTGCTTGATCAGGGTGTAGAGCGTGAAAACATCATGTTTGACGATTTTGGCTAAAAAAGCTGTGATGTGCACGCTTGATTTTATCAATAAAGGAGAGACCTGATGTCTTACGGACAAGCAAAAGAGATAATTGATTCCGCCCGGGCGTTTCATCAACGAGCCAGTACATTTTACCAGCAACTTGCCGATAAAGCGGAAGGTGCCCGGGTTAAAATGTTGCTTGACTACTTGGTCCGCCATGAAGCGCACCTGGATCGTGCATTAGCTGATTATACAGAAGAAATCAGATCAAAAGCCCTGAATGCCTGGTACCAATATGCTCAAGAGCAATGTCTGCTGCAACCATTCGATACCAGCCAATATTCGAAGGCTATGACGGTTGAAGAAGTCATGCAAATCGGCCTCAATATCGATAGCTGTCTCGTTGCATCGTACAAAGGGATGGCAGAGACTGCAAACAGTCCAAAAGTGCGTGAGATTTTTAATGATTTGTTGTTGATGGAAAAACAGCAAAAACATAAATTGGCCAGAATCGCACTTGAAATAAACAATATGTAAGCTCATCCTGCTGACAGGATTATAAAGCCGCATCAGTTGATGCGGCTTTTTTTTGGAGAAATCATGAAACGGCGATTGTTGATTATCATTGTTTTACTACTGGTCATAGGTGGTGTGATCTACCTGAACCAGAATAAAACGACCAATGATCAGCTGGTAAATATTAGCGGAACAATCATGGGCACCAGCTATCATATCAAGCTAGCGCCGACAGCTGAGCAAAAAATCAATCTTCCCGCCCTTAAACAGCAGATCAGTTCTCGCCTTGTTGACATTGACGGCAAGATGTCAACCTATAAAAAAGATTCAGAAGTTTCACGCTTCAATCGTCATTCAAACCAAAGTTGGATGTCAATCTCAGCTGAAACCATGTCTGTCTTCAATGCAGCTCAGAGGATCAGCCTGCTGAGCGATGGTGCTTTCGATATCACGATCGGAAAATTGGTTAATCTGTGGGGCTTCGGGCCAACCATCAATATTGATGCAATTCCGGAAGTTGATGCCATCCAGGCCTTGCTGTCACAGGTTGGATATCATAAACTGGAGTTACGCCAGACACCTCCAGCATTACGTACAAACAGCACAGAGATCTATATTGATCTATCGGCAATCGCAAAAGGATACGCAGTCGATGCTATTGCCAGATTATTGTTAGAAAAGCAGATCGTCAACTTTTTGGTGGAAATCGGTGGCGAAATTATTACCCATGGAACTAAACAACAACAGCAACCCTGGGTTATCGGCATTGAAAGCCCGCTAGCTGGAGAACGCAGCATCCGAAAACGATTACATCTTGCAGATGTTGCCATGGCAACATCTGGTGATTATCGTAACTATTTTGAAGACAAAGGAACCCGCTATTCGCACACTATTGACCCTGCGACCGGCTACCCGATAAAACATCAGCTGGCATCAGTCACTGTCATCGATAGCTCGTGTATGCGTGCTGACGCTCTGGCCACTGCAATCATGGTCATGGGGCCGGAAAAAGGGTTAGAATTTGCCAGACAACACCAGTTTGCAATTTTTATGTTGGTAAAACAAGATGATCATTTTATTGAGCAACACAGTTTGGCTTTTGAGCCCTATCTCACATCAGAAGAGGATTAACTATGGAACTGCTCCTTCCCGCATTAATTATCTTCCTGCTCGCCTTTACCGGGTTATCCATCGGCATTATCTTTGGTCGTAAAGGAATCTCTGGAAGCTGCAGCAGTAATGAAGCTAAGCTTCTCGACATTCAATGTTTCTGCGGCTCGGACACCAATTGTACGATAGATGCCTGCGAGAGCAACATATCCATTAAAGCGGTTTGCGCGGACGGTGATGTCGAAAAATGCCGACAGATACAAGCCGAGTTCGAAGACCAGACCCGCAAATTATCTCGACCAAAAGAGTAAATGTGTATTGACGTTGTTATTCAATTCACCCAGAAGTTGACCCTGCGGCCGAGCAACAGATGAGCTCCCTCTACGTACATATTCCTTTTTGCGCTAGTAAGTGCCCTTATTGCGATTTTTTTTCTCAGGTTGGCTCTCAGCAACACATTGATGAATATGTTGAACTACTAAATCTTAATATCGAGATCCTGAAACGGAATAGTTCACCCTCCCCCCCATTCTCAACAATTTTTTTTGGCGGAGGGACGCCATCCCTCCTCTCCAGCAGGCAGATAGAATCCATACTCAATAGTCTCGAGCAAAACTTCGGCATAGCGATGGACGCTGAAATCACGCTGGAAGCTAATCCCGGAACAGTGGACTTGGCAAAGCTACAAGGATATCGACAGGCTGGTGTCAATCGACTCTCTCTTGGCATTCAATCACTCACCGAGAAAAATTTAAAACTTCTCGGCAGGATTCATAGTGTTAAACAGGCACGGGAAAGTATTTTCGCTGCACGTACCGCCGGATTCGACAACCTAAGCCTTGATCTGATGTTTGCTCTTCCCAGTCAAGATCTGCGGTCACTGGAACAGGAAGTTTCTGCGCTGCTGAATTTGAACCCGGAGCATATCTCCCTCTATGGCCTCTCTTTTGAGGAGGGCACCGAGTTTTCTCTGCGGCGACAATCAGGTGAGTTGGCATCCTGCGGAGATAATCTCTACGCCGATCAATATCAATTACTGCATGATCAGCTGGTCGCGGCGGACTATGAACATTATGAAATCTCCAATTTCGCCCAACCGGGGCAACGCTGTCGCCACAACCAAATCTACTGGCAACGCAGAAATTGCCTGGCAATCGGAGCCGGCGCCCACAGTTTTATTGAACAGGGGTGGGGTGAACGTTGGCATATACCCACAAACCTGCAGAAATATAAGGAATCACTGTTACAGGGGGAAAACCCCGCTGAACTCCTGGAAACATACGACCACCAGGGAGCGATGAGAGAATTTGTCTATCTTGCCTTACGTACCAGTGGCGGGGCTGATCTGCACGAATTTAAACGGAGATTTGAACGACCAATGGAAGAAGTCTTTTCCGTCGCACTCAAAAATACCGGCAAGTATCTGCATTCAAATAATGATCACTACTCTTTTGAACAGACCGGCTGGCTACTTTACGATCATTTGATTAGTCACTTCCTCTAGAAACCACTCCCATCAACGACCGATACATGACAAATGGGTTAATCTCCGCCGCCATAAGTCTTGACAAAGGGGCACGGCATTGATAGTCTCACCAATTAGCACTCACCATCATCGAGTGCTAACACAAGTCGGGGAAATCAAAGTTTTATATATCGCTTGTGAACTTTCTGGAGCAACAATTTGTATGGCTGACACATTAAACGAACGCAGCCAAAATATTCTTGAAGCGATTGTCGAAGACTATATCGCTTCCGCTGAGCCGGTTGGAAGTCGTGCGATCAGTCGCAAGCACAATCTCAATCTATCTCCCGCATCGGTTCGCAATGTGATGGCGGACCTGGAAGAGATGGGCCTGCTCTGTTCGCCACATACCTCTTCAGGCCGGATTCCGACCAGACAAGGTTTTCAGTACTATATTGATACACTGCTTGAGGTCCGCAATCTCAACCGAAACGAAAAACAGAACCTGCGCAATAGCTACCGCTTCAAGAATATGCGAATGGAAGATATTATGCAGGAAGTCGGCAGGGTTCTTTCGGGGCTTTCCCAATATACCGGGCTGGTCATGGCGCCCAAATTTATTTCGACGGTTTTTCGGCAGATTGAATTTATTCGTTTATCACAGAGACGATTACTGGTGATATATGTCTCAGAAAGCGGACTGGTGCAAAACAAAGTTATCGAAGCTGATCCAACGCTCACAGCACAAGACCTTGAGCAAGTCAGCAATTATCTGAACAGCGAGCTCAATGGTCTATCGATTCAAGAAGTCCGTATCAAACTGAAGCGCGAGTTACAAGAAGATCGGATTCGTTATGATCAATTAAAAAAGCACGCGCTGAAACTTTCTTCAGCAGCGCTACAGGATGAAGTTGAAGATTTGCTTTATGTTTCTGGTGCATCCCTGATGCTGGGACAGCCTGAATTTTCCACCCCGGAGCAGATGCGGCGCCTGATCAAGACATTTGAGAGTAAAAAAATTCTCATTGAATTGTTGGATCGGGGGCAATCAGCGCAGGGGGTACAGATCTTTATCGGCAGCGAAAGCAGTCACATAGATCTGGAAGGTTGCAGTTTGATTACCTCGAACTTTTCTAATCAAAAGGGGGCAATAGGCACCCTTGGCGTTATTGGTCCGGTTCGAATGAACTATTCACAGGTCGTTCCGATTGTTGATTTTACCGCCCAACTTATCAGTCGGGTGCTGGATCGAGAAGTCGAAAAAAAATGATGGCGATAAGGAGCACAAAAGGTGGCAAAAAAAACTGAGCAACAGGAGCCGGACTCTGAACTGGAAACTCCAGCCAGCGGTGAGCTGAAAGGTGAAGCAGTAGAAGATGAAATTGACCAGCTACGTAACGAACTCGCCCAGGCTCTAGCTGATACCAAAACACATCAGGACCAATACCTGAGAACCTTGGCTGATATGGACAACCTGCGCAAGCGGACTCAAAGAGACAAGGAAGAAATGGCTAAATTTGCCAATGAGCATATCCTGCGTGAAATCCTGCCGGTGATCGACAATCTGGAAAGGGCAGTTGAACATGCAGAACAGGCCGAAAGTAATGATGGCCTTTTTGAAGGGGTGCAGATGACCCTGACCCAGTTTGGCCAGTTACTCAGTAAATTCGGAGTGAAACATGTGGACGCTGTCGGCCTGCCATTTGATCCAGCATACCATCAGGCGATGGGACAAATGGAATCGGAAGACTATCCAATTAATACCGTTGTTCAGCAGATGCAAAAAGGCTATCAGCTCAACCAGCGGTTGTTGCGCCCAGCTTTTGTTCTGTTAGCCAAAGCTCCGGTAACAATAAAAAATGAAGATAATGAAGGTATCGGCACAATAGAAGAAAAAGACGAAGATTAAAAAATCTCTGACAAATCTCTAAGGAGGATATGAAATTATGGGTAAAGTTATTGGAATCGATCTAGGAACCACCAACTCCTGCGTGGCCATCATGGAGGGAGGCGAACCAGTTGTTATAGCCAACTCTGAAGGCTCACGCACAACACCATCAATTGTTGCTTTTACTGAGAATGGAGAGCGTCTGGTCGGCCAGCAAGCAAAGCGTCAGGCGGTCACAAATCCAGAAAATACGCTCTTTGCAATCAAGCGTTTGATCGGCCGGAAGTTCACGTCCGAGGCGGTGCAAAAGGACATGAAGATCAGTCCTTTTAAAATTATTGAGGCTGATAATGGAGACGCCTGGGTCGAAGCTCGGGGTAAGAAATATAGTTCCCCTGAAATTTCAGCCATGGTACTGCAAAAAATGAAGCAGACCGCTGAAGACTACCTCGGCGAAAAAGTGACCGATGCTGTTATTACTGTTCCGGCCTACTTCAACGATTCTCAGCGCCAGGCAACCAAAGATGCAGGGAAAATTTCCGGACTGAATGTTCTGCGTATTATCAACGAGCCAACCGCTGCATCCCTGGCCTATGGGCTGGATAAAAAACATGAAATGACCATCGCTGTTTTCGACCTGGGCGGTGGTACCTTCGACGTCTCTATCCTTGATCTCGGTGATGGGGTTTTCGAAGTTAAATCGACCAATGGTGACACATTTCTCGGTGGTGAAGACTTTGACCAACGGATCATTGATTATGTCGCCGACGAATTCAAAAAAGATCAGGGAATCGATCTGCGTGGCGACAAAATGGCACTGCAGCGGCTGAAGGAAGCTGCAGAAAAAGCCAAATGTGAGCTCTCCTCGTCGATGGAAACCGATATCAATCTGCCATTCATTACTGCTGATCAATCGGGACCGAAACACTTGAATCTCAAGCTGTCTCGCTCTAAGCTTGAAAGTATCTGCAGCGACTTGATTAATAAATTGACCGCTCCATGCCAAACCGCACTGAAAGATGCCGGCCTGTCTGCCAGTGAAATCACCGAAGTTGTTCTGGTTGGCGGCATGACCCGGATGCCTGCTGTGCAGGAGCGGGTTAAGGAGATCTTTGGTCGAACCCCGAGTCGAGGAGTTAACCCCGATGAGGTTGTTGCCATTGGTGCAGCCATTCAGGCTGGTGTTCTGACCGGTGATGTTAAAGACGTTCTGCTGCTGGATGTCACCCCATTATCTCTGGGAATTGAAACTCTTGGCAGTGTAATGACCAAACTGATTGAGAAAAACACCACTGTTCCCTGTAAAAAAAGCCAGGTTTTCTCCACCGCAGCAGATAATCAACCAGCTGTTTCGGTGCATGTTCTGCAGGGTGAACGGGAAATGGCGACCGACAACAAAACCATCGGCAACTTTGAGCTGGTAGGGATTCCAACTGCACCGCGTGGAGTTCCACAAATCGAAGTCACTTTTGATCTTGATGCGAACGGAATTCTCCATGTTTGGGCTAAAGATCTTGGCTCTGGCAAAGAACAATCTATCGAGATTACTGCATCAAGCGGGTTATCCGAAGAAGAGATCAAAAAGATGGTTCAAGACGCTGAAGCTCACGCCAGTGATGATAAAAGCAAGCGTGAGTTGGTTGAAGCCCGTAACCAGGCCGATGGACTGGCCTATACCACAGAAAAATCGTTAGCTGAGCATGGTGAAAAGCTGGATAGTGCGACCAAAAAGCAAATTGAAGATGCGTTGGAAGATCTGAAACAAGCGATTACGGGCGATAATCCAGAAGATATCAAGAAGAAAAGTGAAACTCTTGCCCAGGCATCCCACAAACTGGCAGAAACGATGTATGCACAATCCAAGGATGATGGTGACATTGCCGAAGATTCTGATGGTGGTGCAAGTGCTGCCGATGATGTTGTTGACGCTGAATTCGAAGACGTTGACGAGAAAAAGTAATATTTCAAGACACGAGACGCCGACTCGTTAGAGGGTCGGCGTCTCTCTTTATAGATCAGGATTGTTATTTTGTCTAAGCGCGATTACTACGAAATTCTGGAAGTTAATCAGAATGCCAGCAGCACGGAAATCAAAAAAGCCTACCGCCGATTAGCCATCCAGTACCACCCCGATAAAAATCCCGGCGATAGTGAATCAGAAAATAAATTTAAAGAACTTACTGAAGCCTACGCGGTTCTTTCTGATTCGCAAAAAAGAGCCACTTATGACCAGTTTGGACATGCGGCGGTCAACGGCGCGGGAGGGTTTTCGAGCAGTGGTTTTGGCGGGGCACCATTTGAAGATATTTTTGGCGATATCTTTGGTGATATTTTTGGCGGTGGGTCGCGCCGAGGATCGCGGGGACAACGTGGCGATGATCTGCGCTATAATCTGACCATCAGTTTTGAAGAAGCGGCATTCGGTACTGAAAAAAATCTACAATTACCACGCAAGCAAGCCTGTGAAACCTGTCATGGTTCCGGTGCCCGTCCGGGAACTGAAGCACAAACCTGTTCCACTTGTCGTGGTGCTGGTCAGGTTCGTTATCAACAGGGCTTCTTTACCATGACTCGCCCCTGTCCAGATTGTCACGGCAATGGGAAAATTATTGCCGATCCCTGTCCAGATTGTCGCGGGACAGGACAGGTCAAAAGCAAACGGACCGTCGCACTGAAAGTTCCTGCTGGAGTGGAAGATGGTATCCGCCTGAAATTGAACAGTGAAGGGGATGCCGGATCTCAAGGAGGTCCACCAGGGGACCTTTATGTTGTCATCAGCGTTGAAGAACATCCGATATTTAAGCGTGATGGGCAGGATGTCATCTGTGAAATTCCGATTTCATTTGTCCAGGCCGCACTTGGCTGCGATCTTCAAGTTCCCACTCTGGAAGGAAAACTCAACCTGAAGGTTCCGGCTGGAACCCAGACGGGTAAAGTTTTCAAACTCTCGGGTAAAGGAATTGTTGCCCTGCAGGGACATCATCGTCGCGGCGACCAGTTGGTCGTACTAAAAGTTGAAGTTCCCACCAAACTCAATGCTCGTCAGCGTGAACTGCTGGAAGATTTTGCCAAAGAAGGCGGTGAAGATATTCATCCCCTAGGGAAGGGGTTTTTTGATAAAGTCAAAGAATTGTTTGACTGATATTTCCTTTGCCTCATTGAAAATTACGGAGCACGCATGAAGCGGATCTTTTGCCTGATTCTCGTCGGAACCCTGTCTGCGACCCTACTGTTAACTGCTTCTGCATCCACTGCTACTGCGGCTGAAGACGCCGAGCTGAAACAAGGACAGGAACTGTTTCAGGCCGGAAACCTGAATCAGGCGCTGGCCGTTCTGCGCAATTTTGTCCAACAATCTCCAGACTCCCCCGAAACGGCTCACGCTTCTGCTTTGATTGGGCGGATTTTTTTGCAGCAACATCGCTATGCCGATGCACTTCTCTATCTCCAGCGAATTTCACCCGTTTATCGGAGTCCTGAAGTCGAATTGCTATTGGGCGATGGCCTGATCAAAACAGGTGAATTCAAAGCGGGGTTACAGCTATTGCAGCCTCTGCTCAGTGAGCCTCTAACTTCAGCTGACAAGACCACGCTATATCAGGCGCTGGTTATTGCCTCAACTGAAGAACAACAATTTCTCCTGACTCTGTTTTACCTGCAACGACAACTCCCTTTTAGCTTAAATCCGGCAGAAATACTCGCTCAGTCCCATCAAATACTGCAAAGCCGCCTCAACGATGTTGATCTTGCGGAAGCGGCTTTTATGTGGCAGGAAACAGCCATCGGACAGGATGCACGCCTACAGTTGGCACGCCGGGCCCTGGTTCAACAACAACCAGATCAGGCTAGACAGCATTTACAGAAACTGTTTGCATCCTCTGTCACCTTCCCCTACTGGCAAGATGCTGAACAGCTGCTACAAAGAACCAGTGTCGATAACTGGCTCAGTCGCGACAGTATTGGAGTCCTTCTACCATTGAGTGGCGACTATGCTTCTTACGGTGAACTGGTCAAAAAGGGATTGGAATTGGCGCTGCGGGAACACAATAAAACCCGCCTTCCAGCCCGCTTTATTTATCAAGATACGGCCATTGCAGGGGTCACTTCTGCGCAGCTGGTTAGCCGCTTGACCGATGACGATAAAGTGATGGCTGTCATCGGTCCGTTGCTTGGCACAACTGCTGGAGAAGCAGCCCAGAGAGCCCAACAAGAAATGGTACCGATGGTCACCCTGGCACAAACTGAAGGTCTTCCTGAAATTGGCAATTTTATTTTTCGTGACACCCTGACAGCGACACAGCAAGTAAAAGCGCTGGCCGACTATGCCTTAGCAACCGAACATATCTCTTTTTCGATTCTACGTCCGGAAAATCGGCTGGGCAAAAAAATGACCGAGCTGTTCGTTGCAGAAATGCAAAGAGCTGGTGGTGAAATTGTCGATATTATCAGCTACCCGGAAGATAGTACCGACTTCAGGACACAAATTCAGCAATTACTTTGGGAAGATCGGAAAGTCGAAATTCCCAAAACATCAACTGAGATTGAAGATGAAAAAGGGATCCAGAAACTGGAATATCCACTGGCGCCCTTCCACGCTCTGTTCATTCCCGATTATGCCGACCGAATCAGCCAGATCGCTCCGCAGCTGATGTTTTATGGTATCAAAGACGTCACCCTGCTTGGGATCAACGGCTGGAATTCCCCTGAATTAATCGGTGGAGCGGGACGTTTTCTTAAATCTGCGGTGTTTATTGACACGTTCTACCCCGACAGTAAAAAACCCGAAGTTCAGCGGTTCATGGAGCTTTATCGCCAGACATATAAGGAAGAACCAACCTTTCTCGAAGCCCAAGGTTTTGATATTGCAACACTGCTGTTACAAATAATCAATGATCCCGAAGTCGTAAATCGCGATGACCTGCGGAGAAAGCTGGTCGATTTGAACAATTATCTGGGGGTTACCGGAACAACTGGATTTGATTTGTATGGTGAAGCCATCAAAAATCTTTATTTGTTAAAAATTAAGCGTGGTCGAGTCGTGGAATCTCAATAAATCTGTTGATAATGCATTGATAGCCTAAAAAAGGCTCATCTTGAGAAAAGGTGGGCCGTGACGATTTGATATTTAAAACAACTTAAAAATAATAACGGACGCGTAATTCCAACTTACTTTCATTGAGCTTTTCCCCATGTTCAGTGAACCTTCCACCATCAATTCTCACATAGCGCAGCCGCAATTCCCAGTTGGTAAAACCACTATAAATGGCTTCTGGACTCAAGGAATAACTTTCATCCTCAAGATTGAGGATAGCGGTCAGGCCGGGGGTAAAATAGAGCAGGTCGAACGGTTCCTTCTTGGTGATCTTGGCATAGATATAGTTCCGTCCAATCTGGGGCCTTGCATAACCTCTTTTACTCATTGAGGAAGCCTGTTCGAAGAGACTATCATTGCCAGTGGCGATATATTGTGTGTTGGCAGCACTGACCAGCTGATAAAAGCGATCCATCTCTGTTGCAGAGTATCCGGCATCGTTATGGTAGAATTCGAGGATAGTGGTGACG
The DNA here is from genome assembly GCA_027858895.1 of Desulfuromusa sp. Lineage (GTDB taxonomy): Bacteria > Desulfobacterota > Desulfuromonadia > Desulfuromonadales > Geopsychrobacteraceae > Desulfuromusa. Next base: position 20,102 of record JAQIBX010000041.1, read on the forward strand.
TCATTTTCCGTTAAGTAGCGCAGGCCCAGCAAGTAACTGGTCACTGCTATTTCATCACTTGCCAAAATTCCCGAGCTGTTGAGTAGTTGAATTCTCTGCTTGGGGGTGTGGGCAATCTCGCCATGAATTTCAAAATTGGTCGCCAGATTTTTTGAGAAATCAACCCCGTACCGGGTAGAGCGACTGTCTCCGGTGAAGAGAATAAAATCAATATCGGTATCCCGATAGAGAAGATAAAGCTTGGCAGCAACATTGACATGGTCCTGCTCGCCAAAATCATCATTGACATCTTCCCAAACCGGTAGCAGTACTCCGGTTAATGCAATTGTCTGCAAGGTTCCAGGAAGGCTCTTTATCAGGTCGACGCGACGTAGGTTTTAACCAACTGTTTTGCAACAACTACGGACATGATCTGTCCTCACTTTCTCTAAAGTCCAAAACCACCTGTTTATTAAACGCACATTGGCAGTGAGGAATGGGTCGATGAAGTCTATCATAAATATGTTTTTTGACATATATCGTCAACGAAATTCGTTTTCAGTTGATTGCCTGTTCATGACAGAATAAAAAAGACAACGAGCAGGCTTCAGTTATCAAACCTGCTCGTTGTCTATGTCTGATCCATACAGCTAGATTTAGAGAGCAAATCCTTTACCACTACGACCTTTGCGATCGCTGCCATGTGTTGCCCAAATTTTCTCGGCCTTTTTTTGCTGTTCAGGGGTAAGGATTGCGTACAACTCTTTCCTCACTTGTGCCCGCTCCACAATTCGGTCAGCTTTAAACTCGGCCTGCTTGGCCAGGTTGCTGCGGAGAGCCGCTTCGTCCAGATCACCGCTACGCATTCCTGTACGGCGTTCGTCACGACCTTCACGCATTTCTGCACGCACAGCTTGTCTGCCCTGCCACTTGTTGCTGAACAGTGCTTTGATTTGCTTTTCTTGGCTATCGCTCAGATCAAGAATAACATCCATCCGCTCCAAGCGGTTCTCTGCACGCTGTTGATGCTGTTCTTCGGTCATCATGCCCTGCCCCTTGGAATTGTGCTTGCCATTGCAGGAGCCGGAACCGAAAGATTTTGCCATAGCAATACCGCCGGTCATTAATGTACCAATCAATACTGTCGAAATAATAATACGCTTTTTCATCTCTTTTCTCCTTTTCAGTGATGCGGGCTTTCTCCGCTTGTTTTTGATGATTTGACTATAGAGAAAAGAATCTGAAGAGGGGGTTAAGAGGTGTGTGGATTATGTAAAGTTGTGTAAATATCTTGCAGTACAGTAATACCGATCGATCAGAATACATCCTGATCCACAACGAATTTAATTTTTCCGATAAAACAGTGTCGAAACGACAGGTATCAGCAAGTCAGGAATGTCTACAAAAAAATAGCTGCTCCGTTAAAAACCAGCATATTCCAGAAAAGTGACTGGAGGTTTATAAATTGGTTGTTCTGCAAGCAAATTATAGATTTCTTGGGGGCCAAAATATCTCGCCTCCAAGGCCCGCCCATGTTCCATCCAGAAACCAAATTGCGGAATAATGGTATTATGGCGAATCGTGTGGTCTATCGTCAGCCCGGCCAGGACAAAAACATTAATATCTCTGCCATCAAAACTATCAGTAATATAAGAGGCGATGCGGTGGAACTGTCGCCAGGTATTGATGTTTCCCAAACGGCGATGGGGGAAGGATGAAGCAACGACTTCGGGCATGAAGTCAAAAAGTGAAACTTCCAGCATAGTCTTGGGTTCATGACTTTCATGGTTCAGATTTTTTCTGAACGAAAACAATCCGGGTTTTAGTAAGTTTCCGATAGGTTGCGGACGTTCTTGCAGTGATTCCAGTAATTCCGATTCTTCGTTGGCAATTTTGAAGTGCGCCCGATAAATTTTGCCAAGGGTTCCTTCGCCAAGGGCGCTTCCATCAACCAAGCCATTGACGTTAATGACTATGCGGGCGGTGTCGCTTACAGGTTTCTCGAAAAGATATTTATAAGGGATTTCAATTTTGACAATATTTTCCTCCCGAAAAATTTTAATCAACTGGGTTGCGCGCCGGTAAATCTGTAAATATTCATCCAAAACTCTTCCCAACATTCCGCAGCAGGGGACAAGATTGCCATTGATCCTTTCTATATAACCAATACCTGAAGATTCTTGGGCGCCGATATGGCTGCCACCGAGGATAACGACATCTTTTCCGTGATGAGAAGTCGTTGCAAGACGGGTCGGATCAAGCAATGCACCCACTCGCCCTAAATTGAAGGTAGGACAATTATAGACATAGCCAAAAAGGGCTTTTTTGATCGATTGGCTTTCATCCGAACACTGCCAAATGGCGGGAAGGGTTTTTTCAAAACCGGCCTTATCCGTCAAGCTGCGCATCCTCCCATAGAGTTCCATCAAATCCATTGGGGTTTGGTCAAGAAAGCTTTCAGCGGGAGGGGCAATCGGCATGAGATGCTCCTTTACGGTTTTAATTGGCGGTTATTTTTCTAAAGCGGGTTTTCTTGCACTTTAGGCGAGTAGCGTTTAACCAGTATTTCAAATGCTCCAGTCAGCTGATTGTAGTATTTCAGCTGTCCAGTCTCAATATTGTAGTACCAGCCGTGCAAGCTCAATTGCCCTTTAGAAACTCTTTCTTTGACCCAAGGGAAGGTCATCAGGTTCTTCAGCGAAACCAGGACTGCTTCTCTTTCGCAGGCTCGTGCTTGTTTTTCTGGCGACTCATCCGGCATTTCCTGCAAAACTTTATCACGAGCCGATGCTGCGATATTGACCCACTTACCAATAAATTCCCCCGCTTCTTTGCCATTGGCAGATGCCATCAGTGCTCCGATGCCGCTACATTTGGAATGACCCAGGATAATAATATCTGAAACTTCCAGATAGCAAACCGCATATTCAAGAGAGGAACTAACGCCATGATAATCATCATTTTTCAGGTAAGGAGGAACAAGGTTCGCAATGTTCCTTAAAATAAACAGGTCCCCAAGAGAACAGTCCATCAACAAAGCCGGATCAACTCTGGAATCACAACAGCCGATCAAAAGTGCTTGAGGCTTCTGACCATCGACCAAAGTATTAGCTAGCTCCGAATTTTCACCAAAGTGCTGCTGCTGAAAAGTTTCAATTCCAGTGAGAAATTTAGTTACATCTGCCATCATTATTGCCTCCATTCTTCTGTGCGGTGAATTCTAGCACAAATCGTGATGAAAAAAAAGAACTAAGGTAGCCACCTATTATTGCACGGATCAAATCCAGAAATGGTCAATTTGGATCTTGACAATGGGCGTACGTCGGGAGCAATGTCCATAAATGTCTACTAAAGAGATATTTTGTCACGAGTGGGGTGGAAATGAATCTTTCGGTTAAAGATGCTGCACAGTTGCTGTCAGTTTCGCAAAAATCTATCTATCGGTGGGTCAAACAGGACATCATCCCAGTTTACAAGATTAGCGGCAACTACCGTTTTAGCAGGGGCGAACTTCTGGACTGGGCTACCTCTAATCGGAAGGGCACTGTAGTTAAGGACTCCTGTGACTCAGAGTCCGCTGTTCTTCCGCTGCCGAACCTTGTTGAAGCGCTAGAGAGTGGTGGTGTGTTCTACCGCATTGAAGGTCTCACCCGTGAAGAGGTTCTGGCGACTGCGGTCACCCATCTGAGATTATCGGATAATGTCGACCGAGGCTATCTGCTGGAAGTGCTGCGCGCTCGTGAAGAGCTTACCTCAACCGCCATTGGCGATGGGATTGCCATCCCTCACCCACGCAACCCAGTTTTGTTGAATGCTCAACGAGCAAAGGTGACGCTCTGCTTTTTGGACCAGGCGGTTGATTTTTACGCTTTAGATGGCAAGCCAGTCAAAATTCTACTCCTTATTATCGCCCCGAACCTTCGCTCGCATCTGCACCTGCTCTCTCGACTAGGTTTCGTGCTCCGAGATCCAGAGTTCCTTCAGGTTCTGCACGGCGAAGAAAGCCGAGAAAAAATCTTTGCCGCTTTGGCATGTGCCGAGGGGAAATTAAAAGCGTGATAACAATCACTGAGAATTTTCTTCAGGAAATAGGCTTGAGACAATGAACCTATTTTTGTGCGCATTGATTCTGTTGTTTGGCGGCAGCCTCATTGTATTGCCAATCCGCAAATCCTCCTTAGCGGCGCTGCTGGGCACGTTGACCACCGTGTTGGCTACGCCCCTGACTGGTTACGTTGCGCTGAAAGTTCTGCTCTCTGGTCAGTCACTGTCTCTTTCTTTGCCTTGGTCTGTTCCTGGTGCAGAATTCAATCTCTTACTTGATCCGCTCGCAGCATTTTTCGTACTGCCAATATCGGCACTCTCGCTTTTCTGTGCACTTTATGCCGGAGCCTACTTGGAACATGATGGTCAAACTCGACCATTAACACCGCACTGGTTTTTCTTCAATATTATGGTGCTTGCCATGCTGTTGGTGGTAACAGCATCCAATGCTGTGCTGTTTTTAGCAGTCTGGGAGATCATGACCATTTCTTCCTTTTTCTTGGTCGCCTGGGATCATCATCTCGAAGATGTTCGTAAGGCTGCCTGGCTTTACCTCCTGGCTGCTCACGTCGGCATGATGTTACTGATTGCTTTGTTTATTCTGGCTGGTCGCTACTGCGGAAGTCTCAACTTTAGTGACTTCGGTCTGCTGGCGAAGTTACCACTCAGCATCGCTTCACTCCTTTTTTTGCTCGCTCTGTTTGGTTTCGGGGTTAAGGCTGGACTTTTTCCTGTTCATATCTGGCTGCCGGATGCACACCCCGCGGCTCCCAGCCATGTCTCTGCCTTGATGTCGGGCGTTTTGATCAAGACCGGTATCTACGGTATTCTGCGCATTCTAAGTTTTTTGCCACCAGCTCCAGCTTGGTGGGGCTGGCTGATGGCACTGCTTGGCGCAGGTGGTGCTGTCTACGGAATTTCCATGGCCGCACAACAGCGGGATATCAAACGCTGTCTGGCTTATTCAACCGTTGAAAACATCGGCATTATTTTTCTTGCCCTCGGTTTTGGCATGGTGGCTGTTACCGGGGGCCATCCGACAATAGCGCTTTTCACTTTTGCTGGAGGATTATTGCATCTCTGGAATCATGCCCTGTTCAAGGGGGTGATGTTTCTCGGTGCCGGTGCTTTGCTGCATGCGACGGGGACCCGTGATATGAACCACATGGGAGGACTGCTACGGCGCATGCCTTTGACAGGGCTGCTTTGGATCGGTGGGAGTTTAGCGATTGGCGCTTTACCCCCGCTCAATGGGTTCATCAGCGAATGGTTGATCTACATTGGTTTGGCCCAAGCAGGTACGGCTCTGGAAGGCTACGCTGCTCTGGCGCCACTGTTGCTGTTTGGTCTTCTCGGTCTGGTTGGCGCTCTGGCCCTGGTTACTTTCTCCCGCTTGATCGGCATCTGCCTTCTTGGCCAACCGCGTAACTCAACAGTTGCCTGCGCCCAGGATACGCCACCAATTATGTTGATCTGTATTGGCTGTCTGTTAACGGGATGTTTAGCGATCGGGACCTTTCCACAAGGGGCTCTGAGGTTGCTAATGAAACCTCTCTCTCAAGTCACACGGTTGCCGATTGGTGAAGAGTTGGTTCAAGCTGTTGCCCCTCTGGGACAGTGGAATTTAATGCTCTTAGCTAGCCTGGTTGTTCTTGCTGGATTACTTGTCTGGCTGCGTCATCTTCGACCTCTGGCGCAGGCAGCTACTTGGGGCTGCGGCTATCGTTTTCCAACAGCACGAATGTCTTACACCGGCGAGGGATATGCAGGATTCGCTTCGCAACATCTGTTGCCAGGAGTCATGCGCCCTGAAGTCAGTGGCGGCAAGGTGTGCGGGCTTTTCCCTCCCCCCACTGCACTGGCTCAGCATTCAACCGATCCGGTGCTAATGCGTTTTTTGCAGCCCATATTCGTAGCAATTGCCGAGCGTTGCCAATGGCTGCACTGGTTGCAGCAGGGAAAGATGCCGATCTATCTGGTTTATATTTTTGTTACCAGTGTGGTGCTAATGGCCTGGAGTATTTGGGCTGGTGGACATGGAGGAGGATGATATGATGTGGCTGGTAGGAAGCATCTTGTTGACTTCGCTTGCAGGTGTCCCAGGGCTATTTTACCGTCGGGAAGGCTCTGGTGGAGAACGATTTGCCTGCGGGTTGATACTGGCCGGCTGCGGCAGTGGGCTGATTGCAGTGGCACTAACCCTGCTGTCGGATAACGTAATACAATTCGCTATCCCCTGGTCAATGCCCGGAGGCGTTCTGGCCTTACGCCTTGATGCGATTACCGCCGCTTTTTTGTTGCCCCTTTTTCTCGTCGTTGCGACGGGGGCAGTTTATGGCCTCGGTTATTGGCCGCAACATAACAACCCCGGCAACGGCCGCAACTTACGCCTGTTTTACGGTTTGATTAGCGGAGCAATGATCCTCCTCCTGTCAGCTCGCAATGGGGTGCTGTTTTTGATGGCGTGGGAGATTATGGCACTAGCCGGTTTTTTCCTCATTATCACCGAAGAGCATAAAGAGGAAGTTCGCCGAGCCGGATTTATCTATCTAATCGCCACCCATACGGGCACATTGGCCCTCTTTGCCCTTTTTGCCCTACTCGGTCACAATTCAGAATCTCTGTTATTTCCAGATATGGGAACCCTGCCGGCTGCCGGGAGCAGTCTGATATTTCTTCTCGGTTTATTTGGTTTCGGCATGAAGGCCGGGCTGATGCCAATGCACATCTGGTTGCCGGGGGCTCACGCCGCAGCCCCCAGTCATGCTTCGGCGCTATTGTCTGGAATCATGATCAAGACTGGCATCTATGGCTTGGTGCGGATGACCTCTTTTTTTACTGAAATTCCTGCTTGGTGGGGATGGACTCTGCTGATTCTGGGCGCAATTTCGGGAATTTTTGGTGTGGCACTGGCAATCGCTCAACACGACATCAAGAGGTTGCTCGCCTACCATAGCGTTGAGAATATTGGCATCATCACCCTGGGTCTGGGGCTTGCGTTGCTTGGGCGCAGCTATAATCAGCCAGCACTGGTGCTGCTCGGCCTTTCCGGTTGTTTGCTGCATGTGGTCAATCACGCCCTATTTAAGTCGCTGCTATTTCTGAGTGCTGGTTCGGTCATTCATGCGGTCGGGAGTCGGGAAATCGACCATTTCGGCGGTCTACTTAAACGCCAGCGCTGGACCGGCCTCTACTTTCTCGGTGGTGCTGTTGCGATCAGTGGCCTGCCACCATTCAATGGTTTTGTCAGTGAGTGGCTCATCTATCTTGGCGCTTTTCAGCCGATCCATCACCCCGGCTCGAGCCTGTCCTTTGCCCTACTCACAGCCCCGGCATTGGCCGTGATTGGTGTCTTGGCTTTAGCTTGTTTCGTAAAAATCTTCGGCATCAGTTTTCTTGGTGAGCCACGTAGTTCCGGGGCTGCAAAGGCCCATGAAGCTCCGCGTACTATGCTCTGGCCGATGGGATTTTTGTTGCTTGCTTGCATCTGGATCGGCTTACTCCCGACCAGCCTACGGCCATTACTAGAAAGGGCCGCTACAGACTGGTCGGGGAATCTGACGCTGCCGAAACTGACTGGCAATCTCGCCCCGTTAAGCGCTATTAGCGTTGCGGGCTGGTTGGTGCTTGGCCTGCTGCTGTTTATCGGCTGGCTGTTACACCGGCAAAGTGCCCAGGCTTCGCGTGATATTGGGACCTGGGGATGCGGTTATCAATTCCCGGCTATGCGCATGCAATACACTTCCAGCTCCTTTGCCGACAGTTTGGTGCGGTTGTTCCGTTTCGGTCTGTGGAGTAAACGCCACGGTGGGCAAGTCCGTGGACTCTTTCCAGGGCGGGAGGAATTTTCCAGCCACACCCCCGATCTGGTTCTTGACCGAGCGCTGACCCCGGCTTTTACCGGCTTGGCCTGGCTGTTCCGCTGGCTGCGTAGCCTGATACAGAACGGTATTGCGGCAATCTATCTTCTTTATATTGCACTGACCCTGATCGTACTTTTAACCTTGCTGCTCCGCTGAAAGGAAGATAACCAATGATCGGCCGGATTGCATTGCAACTTACTGTCCTGCTCCTCTTCGCCCCGCTTCCATTGGGGGTGATCAATAAGACCAAGGCGCTTTTTGCCGGTCGTATCGGGCCGCCACTGCTGCAGCCTTATTACGATCTGGCCCGGCTCTGGCGAAAGGGGTTTGTCTTCAGTCGCACCACGACCTGGGTGTTTCTGACGGGACCGGTGGTAGGACTCGTTGTGCCGCTATTAGCCGTACAACTGCTCCCTTTTGGTGGGTTGCAAGCTCCGATCTCCTTTACCGGTGACCTGATCCTCTTTGTCTACCTCTTCGGACTCTCACGTTTTTTTACCGCTATTGCGGCATTGGATACCGGATCAAGTTTCGAAGGGATGGGTGCTGCACGTGAAGTCACCTTCTCCTGCCTGGCCGAGCCGACCCTGTTGTTTTCGCTGCTGGTTCTGGCTCGCAGTGCCGACAGCCTCTCTCTGGGGGCTCTACTTGGCCCACAGCTAGCAAACCAATGGCTAACGGAGATCGGAGCTTCGCTTGGACTGATCGTGGTTTGTCTGTTTGTGGTGCTGCTGGTTGAAAATTCACGCATACCTTTCGACGACCCCAACACCCATCTGGAACTGACCATGATCCATGAAGTGATGGTGCTCGATCACAGTGGTCCAGCCTTAGGCATGATTCTCTATGGTGCGGCCCTTAAGTTGATGGTGATGAGTGCACTGCTGGTGCGGATAGTTCTGCCGCTGCAAACCGGGTCGCTGTTTCTTGATTTACTGGTCTTTTTGTTGGGACTAATGGGATTGGCTGTACTCATCGGCATGGTTGAGTCCACCATGGCTCGGCTGAGTCTGCCACGGGTACCGCAGGTTCTGGTCGGCACTATGCTGCTGTCGGTCTTTGCTCTGGTTTTGGTCTTGCGCTAGGAGAATTTTGATGGCTAATTTGCTTCTTATTACCGTTATTCTTATTAATTTCTTTACCCTCGGTAGCGCCCGCCTGGTTGCCTGTATCCGCGCTGTTGCCGTACAGGGAGCCCTGCTTTCGTTGTTGCCCCTGGTAGCCCATGGGATGTCTGGGCACGCCCTGATCCTTGGCACCGGGGCTCTGATTTTCAAGGGTATTTTGATCCCTTGGCTGCTGCTGCGAGCAATCCGAGAAGCCCGCATCCGCCGCGAAGTGGAACCTTACATCGGTTTCGTTGCAACCTTGGTGCTTGGTGCACTGGTCACCGCCGGGGCATTTATCTTCGCCGATTTTCTTCCGTTAGCTCAGGAACATCATGAAGGGCTGTTTGTGCCGGCAGCTCTAGCCACCATGTTCAGCGGCTTTCTATTGCTGATCACCCGACGTAAAGCGATTACTCAAGTACTAGGATACCTGATGCTGGAAAACGGAATCTTTATTTTTTCTGTCCTTCTTTCGGTGGCTATTCCGCTGATGGTTGAGGCCGGAATACTGCTTGATCTGTTGGTCAGCGTCTTCGTCATGGGGATCGTGCTTAACCAGATCAACCGTGAATTTTCCACCCTTAACACCGAACGTCTGACAGCACTGAAGGAATAGGCCATGTTGCTACTTTTAATTCTGTTTCCGCTGGCGATGGCCGGTTTAGCCATGCTGCTCCCTTGGTACCAAGGGCGTTCCTGGTTACTGCCTATCAGCGGGGGACTGCATTTGCTGCTGTCTGCACTCTGCGTTACTGAATCTGGTGCTGTCCTCGGTATCTGGATTGGGCTTGATGCCCTTTCTAAACTGGTCCTGATCGTTATTAGCTTGCTTTATTTTGGTTGTGCCATCTACGCCGTCGGCTATCTCAATCTGCGCCGAGACCGAGGTAACAAGGCCATTGTCCCCTATCTGCTGGTCTTTTTATCGACAATGACCCTGGCAATTTCTGCTCGACACTTCGGTCTGCTCTGGGTGGCAGTTGAAGCAACAACCATCGCCAGTGCACCGCTGATCTATTACAACTGCAACCGCTTGTCGATCGAGGCGACCTGGAAATACCTGTTGCTTTGCTCAGTTGGCATTGCGTTGGCAATGCTCGGTATCCTGTTTATTGCATACGCAGCACTGGTCGGTGGCGCGGTGCCTGTCAACTTGCATATAGATTCCCTGCTTTCTGGCGCCACCAATTTATCTCGTCCCTGGCTGCATGCTGGCTTTGTCTTCCTGCTGGTCGGATTTGGCACCAAAATGGGCTTAGCTCCTCTGCATACATGGAAACCTGATGCCTATGGTGAAGCTCCGGGCATGGTTGGTGCCTTGCTTGCAGGGGGACTGACCAGTGTTGCCTTTCTTGCCATCTTACGTGTCATGCAACTCATGTCAGCCGCCGGAGATGGCGCTATGGCACGTCAGGCGCTGCTCGGGATGGGATTGCTGTCGCTATTGATAGCAGCGATTTTTATGGTCCGCCAACCTGATATCAAGCGATTGTTGGCATATTCCTCGGTCGAGCACATGGGGATTCTCGCCATCGGGGTCGGCATCGGGGGTCTGGCGACCTTTGGGGCCATGCTCCATCTGGTTAACAATGCTTTGACCAAGGGCTGTTTGTTCCTCTCCGCTGGCAACATTCAGCGAGGCTATGACAGCAAACAGCTTTCCAAGGTGCATGGGGCAATCGCCACCCTGCCTATCTCTGGCAGTTTATTTCTGGCCGGATTCCTGGCAATTGCCGGGTCTCCTCCCTTTGGCCTTTTCATCAGTGAGTTTACCATCCTGCGGGGCATCTTCGGCAGCGGTCAGATCTGGGTAGGCCTGTTGATGTTGGCGCTTTTGGCAATGATTTTTATCGGTATGGGAGCAACCGTACTGAGTGCGACACAAGGGGGACCGGTGAAAGTTGATAACCAATTCAAAGACAGCTTTCTGCTGGTCGTTTCACCGATCATGTTTCTATTCTTGGTCCTCATGCTCGGAGTTTACCTTCCCGAATCGTTGCAAACGGCTCTGCGTGAGGCTGCCGAGCTGTTGGAGGTGCACCCATGACTGCTTCGCAATTGGTTCGCTCCCGTAATGGTGGGGTTGTGTCACTGGATAAGCTGCCACAACTTGATTACACCCAGTTCAGCGAATCCTTGTTGGCAGAGGTGGCGACAGATGCCAGAGTTGCCAGTTATTTTGGCCGACCGGTTGAGAATGGACTGGAAATCTACGCCATCCTGGTTCGTGATTGGGAGGGGGAAGTCGAGTTACTGCGCACCTGTGTTAACGGGTCGTTTCCATCTCTGACACCTCAGTGCCCGCAACTGCACCTGTTCGAACGTGAATTGGCCGAACAGTACGGGGTGCGCCCTGAAGATCATCCCTGGCTGAAGCCGGTTCGTTTTCACGCCCCCTGGATTGATGCTACTGATATCTGGGGCCGCCCGAAGGGGGTCCACCCGGTTCCCGGCGACATGGAGTTCTATCGGGTTGAGGGGGAGGAAGTCCATGAGGTGGCCGTCGGGCCGGTCCACGCAGGGGTGATTGAACCGGGGCATTTTCGCTTTCAGTGTCATGGCGAAGAGGTCATGCATCTGGAAATTTCTCTCGGTTACCAGCACCGCAACATCGAACAGATGTTGATAGGGGGTCCACATCCAACCAGCATCTATCAGCTTGAAACTGTTGCCGGAGATACCACAATCGGCCACGTAACCGCCTATTGCCAGCTGATAGAAAGCCTTGCAGGGACTGTAGCTCCATTGCGCGCTCAGGCTATCCGCGCTATTGCCCTCGAACTGGAACGATTAGCCAATCACGTCGGGGATATTGGTGCCCTTGCTGGAGATGTCGGTTTTCTGCCGACAGCTTCGTTTTGCGGCCGCTTACGTGGCGACTACCTGAACCTGATGGCGGAACTCTGCGGTAGCCGTTTTGGCCGTGGATTGGTGCGACCAGGAAATGTCCAGTTCGATTTGGACGCGTCTTTGGTGGAGGCGCTGATAAAACGCTTGGCCATTCTTGAGACCGAAACTCGCGGGGCTATCGAACTCTGTTTCGATTCTCCTTCAGTTTTAGCTCGATTCGAAGGGACCGGAACCATAGCGACAGATGACGCCGAGGCTCTAGGGTTGGTTGGCGTTGCAGCAAGGGCTTGTGGTCTGGTTCGTGATGCCAGACTCCACCACGCCTTCGGTAGCTGCGGAAACAACATCGACACGCCGATCATTGAGATCGATGGCGACGTTTTCGCCCGGGGCAATATCCGCAGGCGAGAGATCTATGCTTCGCATAAACTGATCCATCGTTCTCTCAAGCGGCTTGCTGCAGGAGAAATAGATTCCCCTCTGGGGGCACTCGCCCCCGATTCTCTCGTGGTTTCTCTCTGTGAAGGTTGGCGTGGTGAAGTGGTCCATGCAGCAATCACTAACGCTACCGGACAGATTGATCGATACAAGATTGTCGATCCATCATTTCACAACTGGAGTGGGCTTGCGTTGTCCCTACGTGGCCAGCAAATTTCTGACTTTCCACTGTGCAACAAGAGCTTTAACTTGTCGTATTGTGGTTTTGATCTTTAGGGAGCGCCCTTATGTTGACAATTATCCGTGAACGCCTGCGCCAGGGGCACCGCACCGGAAAGTTCCCGAAAGTTGAACCTCAATTGCCAGAATGCTTTCGTGGCTTGCCCCAGATCGTCGAAAATCTTGCTCCGCAGATTTATGTCGCTGCCGCTGCTAGTTGCCCGTTCAACGCTCTTAGTTACGATAGTGAAAAATTAAACATCGATCTTGGTCGTTGCTTATTCTGTGCCGATTGCCCTGCGGCGACCGAACATGGCGCTTTAACTTTCAGTCGGGATTACCGATTAGCGGCAAGCCGGCGTGAAGATCTGTTATTGGGGGATGACGTTTATCGGCTGGCTGAAAAACTCAATAAGAGAATGCTCAAGCTGTTTGGCCGATCGCTAAAACTACGCCAAGTTTCAGCCGGGGGCTGCAATGCTTGCGAGGCAGATCTCAACGTGCTCAGTACCCTGGTCTTTGACCTCGGCAGGTTCGGTATTCAATTCGTTGCCTCACCTCGACATGCTGATGGCATTTTAGTTACTGGACCTGTCACTGCAAACATGCAAAGTGCCCTGCTCGACACGTATGCCGCCATTCCCGAACCCAAGCTGGTCATTGCGTCTGGTGCTTGTGCTATCGGTGGCGGCCCTTTCTGCAACAGTCTGGAAACTCATCAAGGTGTTGGCGACTTGCTGCCAGTTGATCTCTATATCCCCGGTTGTCCTCCCCACCCCTACACCGCTCTAGATGGTCTGCTGCGGCTACTTGGTCGACGCTAAAGAGTTAAGCGTGTATGAGAGCTGATAGGGTCAGCGACAATCTGTGTGTCTCTCAAGGATAAAGATCACTGATCGAAATAGCGTCCCCAGCGGTTTTCTGCTATGCTCCGAATGGCGCTAG
>JAQIBX010000137.1 GCA_027858895.1 Desulfuromusa sp.
TTTAAAAAAATCGGGTTGTCGGGTCGAGCCGTTATCCCGATTGTGCTTGGTTTTGGTTGTGACACTATGGCGACACTGGTCACGCGTACCCTGGAGACCAAACGTGAACGGATTATCGCTACAATGTTATTGGCTTTGGCTATCCCCTGTAGCGCCCAACTGGGGGTTATCTTGGGCCTATTATCAGCTGCCCCAAATGCGCTGCTTGTATGGACAGTGTTCCTGTCGTTGCTATTTGTGTTGATTGGATATTTATCAGCAAAGATATTGCCTGGGGAAAGTCCGGTTTTTTACATGGAAATCCCGCCGCTTAGATTGCCGCAACTGCGTAATGTGGTGGTGAAAACCTTGACCAGAATGCAGAGTTATTTTGTCGAGATTCTCCCCCTGTTTTTGTTTGCATCAGTGATTCTCTGGGCCGGTAAGATGACTGGGACGCTGGGAAATGTCATCAGTTCTTTTTCCCCGGTTGTCAAGGCTATTGGTCTGCCAGTTGAAACAACTACGGCATTCGTGTTCGGTTTTTTCCGCCGCGACTTTGGTGCTGCCGGACTCTATGATTTACAGTCATCCGGGTTGTTGACTGTGGCTCAATTGACAGTTGCGGCTGTCACTTTAACGCTTTTTGTCCCTTGTATTGCCCAGTTTCTGGTGATGATAAAAGAGCGTGGTATTATGGTTGCTATGGCAATATTTGTATTTGTGACAGTTCTGGCATTCTCTTCCGGTTGGTTTCTTAACAGGTTTCTTCTTGCAACGGGGCTATTGGCGTGAACTGTGGTTTTTGTCATAAGGAAATAGAAGAAATAGTCGGAGCCCCCGCTGGTGGGAAGAGCTGTGGTGCCTGCTTGGGTGGTTGTCACAAAATCCATTGTCCCCATTGTGGTTATGCTAATCCGGCTCCAGGAAAGTTTTTAGGTCGTTTTTTACAGAAGAAAGAAAAGGATAAATAACCATGAAAAGACTTTCAGAAAAAGCGGAAGAAATTTTGGAATCCCTCTGGGTCATGACAGTTGAGGGAGATAATGTCGGTTGCATGTTTTCGGCTCTTAAAGTTACTCCCGATTCGGCTGAACTGCTGGAATTGATCCAACGATCTTATGTTGAAATCAGGGGCGAGCGGGTTTGTCTTCGTAAAGAAGGTCGTCCGGAAGCTCAGATGACCGTCCGTAGACATCGTTTAGCTGAGCGCTTAACCATGGATATTCTCGGGATAGCAGGGGATGAGGGGAATGATCAGGCTTGTGAATTTGAGCATTTGTTGCGCCAGGGGGTTGATGCCAAACTTTGTACTTTGCTGAACCACCCCACCACCTGCCCGCATGGTAACCCGATTCCACCTGGTGAATGCTGCTTTGAGGCGCGGCAGCAGGGCGAACCGGGCATTGTTGCCCTGACTGAATTGAAGTCTGGTGAGTCTGGAGAAATCGCTTATTTAGCTGCAAGTGATGACAAGAAAATGCAGAAGCTAATGAGTATGGGAGTGCTACCGGGTAGTCAACTGCACTTGGCGCAAAAATTTCCCAGCTATATTTTTAAGGTTGGGAACTCGCAGTTCGCGGTAGATGATACGTTGGCAAGGGAGATTCATATCCGTCGATCGGTGAAGTGACCTATATTCTCAGTAAGTAGCGGGGTATCAACAGCCTGCCCCCTTTTTAAAATACAAGATGTAACTCCCCGGCTTTGCCGGGGATATTTACTCCATAGCTTTCTCATCCCAAAGTTTTGCACACCCAATTCCATTCCTGAGATCAATTTTCATCCTATCTTCACAAAAAATATAAATTTCAAGGCAAATTATAACTAACTTTGCTATAATTCCAATTCGATTGAATTTACGCATAAATTTCATAAAAACAGAGGCCAATATGACTGGAAAACAATTATTGCTGAAAGCGTTGAAGGATCGGGGAGTCAGGCACATTTTTGGCTATACTGGTGGAGCAATCATGCCGATATTTGACGAAATGGAAAAGTTGGATATCTTTAAGTTTGTCATGTCACGTCATGAGCAGGGAGCGGCTTTTATGGCACAGGGGATGTCCCGTGCTTCGCTCTCGACCGATGCTCCGCAGATCGGTGTTTGTATGTCCACTTCTGGGCCAGGTGCGATGAATCTGGTCACCGGTGTTGCCGATGCCCACATGGATTCGGTGCCGATGATGGCGATCACCGGGCAGGTAGCAACCGGGGTTATCGCGACTGATGCTTTTCAGGAAAGTGATGTTGTTGGGGTGATGATGCCCATCAGTAAACAGACCTATATGCCGCTGAGCGCTGAAGAGATTGAAAAGACCATTCACGAAGGCTTCTATGTGGCCACCACTGGCCGCGGAGGACCGATTCTGGTTGATATCCCCAAGGATGTGCAAAACCAGCAGGTTGGGGAAGACTACCAGTTTGATGTGAAAACATATCGTCCCCAGCTGCCCGGTTATTTTTATACCCCAACTCCTGAACGTGAACCGATACAGCGTGCGATCGAGCTGATTAACAAAAGTGAAAGACCGGTGATCTTTTGCGGTCATGGGGTCATTAATAGTAATGCCGGAGAGTTACTGCAAGAGCTTGCGGAAAAGGTCAATATCCCCGTTGCCTTTACCTTGCATGGTCTATCGGCAATGCCGGCCGATCATCCCTTAAGTTTGGGCATGATGGGGATGCATGGCACAGTCGAGGCTAACCGCGTGATTATGGAAGCTGACCTGCTGATCTCGTTCGGCATGCGCTTTGATGATCGCGTTACCGGGAAACTGAGTGAATATGCGCAGAATGCAGATGTTATTCATGTCGAGATCGATCCCTCGGAGATCGATAAAAATGTCAAAACCTCAGTCGCCATCAATGCCGATGTCTACCGGACTCTGCATGTTCTGCTTGGTGATCCAATGCTGACTTATCAACCAAGGCGCCGCTGGTGGGACAAAATTGCCGTTTTTCGCAAAGTGATGGCTGACGATTTGGAGATGGAAATTGAAAAAGGGCTTGGCGATGATAATAAGCTGCTGATGAAATCGATTATCCATCAACTTTCAAAATTGACCGAAGGGCGTGATTTGATCGTTCCTGATGTTGGACAGCATCAAATGATGGCGGCTCGCTTCTATAATTATCAGACTAAAAACAGCTGGTTCGCTTCCGGTGGTGCTGGAACTATGGGTTGCTCACTACCGATGGCAATCGGGGTAAAGCTGGCCCGCCCGGAAGAACGAGTCTGGTCGATCAGTGGAGATGGTGGTTTTCAGATGAATGCCCAGGAACTAGGGACTATCATGGAACAGAAAATTGATCTAAAAATTATCATTCTCAACAATGGTCATCTTGGCATGGTCAGGCAGTGGCAGACTTTCTTTTTTGATGGTCGCTACGCAGGAACTCCAATGCAAAGTCCAGATTTTGGTTTGCTGGCCAAAGCCTACGGAATTCCGCACCGACGGGTAGAAAAACTTCAAGATGTTGCTCCGGCTCTGCAGGAAGCAATCGACCACTGCGGGGCCATTGTTCTGGAATTTATCTGCGATCCATCGGAAGTGATATTGCCGATGGTTCCATCGGGTGGAGGGTTTGACACCATGATTATTAAACATCCGCGGACGGAAGCTGCAAAAAATGAAGGAGAAGCTGCATGAGAAAACGTGCCATTCTGGCTTTTATGCTTGATCGCCCTGGTGTATTGAACAAGGTTTCGCTGCTGATCCGGAAAAAGATGTACAACGTTGATACTCTGACTGTTTGCCGTTCGCGGATCCCAGGAGTCAGCAGGATGACAATCACCCTGGAAGAGAAGGATGAAGCCAAGGTGACTCAGGTAATAAAACAGCTGGAAAAGTTTACTGAGGTCATCTCAGCTAAGGAATTGGATACAGATCACAGTTACTGGCGTGAGGTTGCTATTGTCAAACTGGAAGTTGATGTTGCCCATTTGGACGCTTTCCACGGGCGTTATAATTTCGAGATTCTTGAGCAAAAAAGCGAGGATATTCATCTGTTACAGGTGTCAGGTTCGACCCGAAATATCGATGCTTTTCTCGATGAATTGGGGCAGGAACACATTATCGAAATTGCCCGAACCGGGGTCACCGCAATGGAAAAATAATGGGAGATTTATGAAACGGCGAAGCGAACTGATTACCGGGAAGCATGGGGAGTCAAGTTGGGTTGAGAGAACCGCTTCACGTACTATGTTGCGGGCAGTGCGTTTTTCTGATGAGGATTTTACCAAGCCATTGATTGCTTTGGCGGTTCCTTATTCCAATGGGACCCCCTGTA
This sequence comes from Desulfuromusa sp., assembly GCA_027858895.1. Taxonomy (GTDB): domain Bacteria; phylum Desulfobacterota; class Desulfuromonadia; order Desulfuromonadales; family Geopsychrobacteraceae; genus Desulfuromusa. The sequence continues at coordinate 4,273 of JAQIBX010000137.1, forward strand.
ATGACCAACTTCGCGAGCTGGGAGATCTACTGCAGGCAGAGATTGAGGCTGCTGGAGGCAAGGCGATTGTTTTCGGGACTCCGGTCGTCTCCGATGGTATTTCCATGGGCACCGAGGCGATGAAATATTCACTGGTCAGCCGCGAAGTGATTGCCGATGCCATTGAACTGATGACAGAAGGGTACCAGGTTGATGGAGTTATTACCCTGTCGGGTTGCGATAAAACCATCCCCGCTGCATTGATGCCGATTGCGCGTAATGATCTGGTTGGTTTGACTCTTTATGGGGGCAGTATTTTGCCGGGACAGCATGGGGGAAAAGATCTCAACATTGTCAGTGCGTTTGAAGGGGTCGGGGCTCATTCGGCGGGAAAAATAGACGATCAGGAATTGCATGCTATTGAATGCTATGCTTGCCCTGGTGCTGGCTCCTGTGGCGGGATGTATACGGCAAATACCATGCGTCCGCAATTGAGGCGATGGGGATGAGTATGCCCGGGTCTTCATCGAATATGGCGGTCGATCGGGATAACCAAATTTCTGCTGACAAGCGCCAAGATGCTCGCCGCAGTGCACAAGCCCTGGTTGCTTTGCTTAAGCAAGGTGTGACGGCAAGAACAATTATGACGCGTAAAGCGTTTGAGAATGCTTTAACAGTGGCCTGGGCACTTGGCGGCTCGACCAATGCAGTTCTGCATCTGCTGGCTTTAGCCAGGGAGGCGCAAATTGATCTCTCTCTCAAAGATATTTCTGCCATAACGGCTAAAGTTCCATTACTCGGAAATTTCAAGCCCTTTGGCCAATATCTGATGAATGATCTACATCAACTGGGCGGTGTGCCGATGGTGATGAAATTGTTGTTGGATGGAGGGTTTCTGCATGGTGATTGTCTCACGGTGACAGGAAAAACAATTGCTCAAAATCTGGCCGATGCGTCTGAATTTCCCGCAAATCAGGATGTTCTGTTTCCTGTTGCTGCTCCCTATGCCGAGGCCGGTCGACATATCCGGATTCTTTATGGCAATCTGGCTGAAGAGGGTTGTGTATTAAAACAGAGTGGGAAAGCATTGAAGAATATGCGCGGTCCGGCCAGGGTTTTTGAGCGAGAAGAAGATGCTTTGGCGGCTATTCTGGGTGGTCAAATCCACCCGAGTGATATCCTCGTTATCCGTTACGAAGGCCCAAAAGGCGGTCCCGGCATGCGTGAAATGCTCTCTCCTTCGGCAGCGCTGATGGGTGCAGGGTTGGGAGACAGTGTCGCGTTGATCACCGATGGCCGCTTTTCTGGTGGCACTCACGGTATTATGATTGGACATGTTGCACCGGAGGCTCAGGTCGGCGGTATCCTTGCTTTGGTTGTTGAGGGAGATCAGATTGAAATTAATCTGGAGCGTGAAGAATTGTCGCTGTTGGTTGGTAGCGCTGAACTCGAACAACGACGGACAGCTTGGCAAGCTCCACCAGTGCGTTACCAACGCGGAGTGCTGGCTAAGTATGCACGTTTGGTCTCTTCGGCGTCAGCGGGAGCTGTGACGAGTTAAAAAGTGTAAAAAGTCTTAGTTGCAAGCCTTAGGGGAAGGAGTGTTGATAGGATGAAAAGCTACCCTGTAAAATTCCCGAATGCAGGAGGTGAACAGCTGTCTGGCCGGATTGATCTGCCGGAAGATGAAACCCCGCGTGCCTGGGCACTGTTTGCCCATTGTTTTACCTGCGGTAAAAACCTTAAATCCAGTGCCATGATCGCCCGGGCTTTGACTCGGGAGAAAATTGCCGTGTTGCGGTTCGATTTTACCGGGCTGGGTGAGAGTGAGGGGGATTTTTCAGCAAGTAATTTCAGTTCAAATGTCGCCGATTTGGTTGCCGCCGCCCGGTGGCTGGAAGAAGAGTACCAAACCCCGGAAATTTTACTTGGTCATTCCTTTGGTGGTGCGGCTGTTTTACAGGCGGCTGCACAACTGTCACAAGTTCGCGCGGTTGCCACTATCGCTGCACCCTTCGATCCCAAACACGTGACCCATCTGTTTAGCGAAAGCCTTGAGCAGATCAAGTTAGAAGGAGAGGCCAAGGTGACTCTGGCTGGACGTCAGTTCCGGTTCCGGCGCCAATTCTTCGTCGACCTGTCTGAACAGCAGGTAGAAGAGCAGATTGGTCGTTTGAAGTCTGCCCTGCTGGTCCTGCACTCGCCGGTTGATCAGTCAGTCGGAATCGAAAATGCCACGAAAATTTATCAGGCAGCGAAACATCCTAAATCTTTTATCAGCCTCGACAAAGCTGATCATCTCCTCAGCCGCGACAGCGATGCTCGCTATGTCGGACACATGATTGCTAACTGGGCTTGTCGTTATCTGGAGCCACTGAGTGCTGAGGGAATTGAGGCCGATGTTATTGATAATCGGGTGACAGTGCGAACCGGGTCGCAAGGCTTTTTTACCGAACTGTTTGCCAATGGTCATGCGCTAACTGCCGACGAACCGATTACCTACGGTGGCACCAACCGCGGCCCGACTCCTTACGATTATCTGCTGAGTTCCTTGGGAGCCTGTACCAGTATGACCGTTCAGATGTATGCTCGAAGGAAAAAGTGGCCGCTGCAGTCAGCGGTCGTGCGATTGAGTCATGAAAAAATACACGCCGAAGACTGTGCCAGTTGTGAAGCGAAAAATGGCAAACTTGACCGTTTCAGTCGCGAACTGGAACTGGTCGGTGACTTGAGTCCAGAGCAGCGTCAGAAATTACTGGAGATTGCTGAGCGCTGCCCGGTTCACAAAACGTTACATGCTGCGGTTGAGGTAGCAACAAGTCTGAAAAAAAGCATTTAGCCAGCAAACAACCATGGAACTTCTTGCTTCCGTCGATTCTCATAGGCACGAATTTGACTCACTTTTTCCAGAGTCAGACCAATATCGTCCAGACCGTTTAGCAAGCAATGCTTACGGAAGGGATCGATCTCGAAACTTAAGCTTTCTCCCTGAGGCAGCGTCAAATTTTGTGTTTCAAGATCAACTTTCAGGGAATAACCGGGTGATGCCGCCACTGAGGTGAATAGTTCCGCAATGTCCTTCTGTGGAAGAACAATCGGCAAGATACCGTTTTTAAAACAATTATTGTAGAAGATATCAGCAAAACTGGGAGCAATTAAGGCTCGAATCCCAAAATCGAGCAGCGCCCATGGGGCATGCTCGCGTGAGGAACCGCAGCCGAAATTATCTCTTGTTAATAAAATCAGAGCATTTTTGTAACGGGCTTGATTGAGGATGAAATCCTGATTTAACGGTCGATCACTGCAATCCATTCCTGGTTCACCGTGATCCAGGTAACGCCATTCATCGAACAGATAAGGGCCAAATCCGGTTCTTTCAATTGATTTAAGAAATTGTTTCGGAATAATTGCATC
>JAQIBX010000153.1 GCA_027858895.1 Desulfuromusa sp.
GCCGGAATAAAAACAGAGGGAGTGGTGCGCGAAAAAACAGCCTATATTTCTAACCTACTGATTTATAATGGTTAAATTTTTTTCTTGACGGGGCCAATATAGAATGTCCCCCGTCTATACGATTCATACTTTACACATAACTACTTTCTTTTCAGCTTAAAGAGTTTACATTTAAAAACTGCTGAGCAATTTCCTCTGCGTATTGGTATTATTGCAAAAGACAAGGCATTCATTGCCCCAGCGATTCCCCCTTCTTCACAGATTACATTTTATCCGACCTACCAGAGTATGCTAAACGACTTGCTTTCAGGGAAAGTTGATTATTTCATTGCAAATGATACCAATCTTAATTTTTCTATCAAAGGACAAGAACTTCTCAAACTCTATTACCCGAAAAAACCTTTTTATCAGCACCATGTTAGAGCCGGGACATTACAGAAACGAAGCCATTTGCTGGGAGATGTCAATGCAGGAATGCAAGCGATCACCAATTATGAACGTCAGGCGATTGTCAACGAGTGGTCTCCAAGTATGGTCGGATACAGATTTTCATGGGAAATTATTGGTCTGTCGACTGTCGTCCTTTTATCTATCATCATAACAATCATAATCTGGTTGATGAACATCAAACTTAAAGGACAAGTTACAGAACAAACCTATAGGTTGGAAGCACAAAAGAGGGAACTGGAATCGGACATTCAACGTCGACAGCTGCTTGAAGGGGAACTACAACACGCCAAGATTTTAGCTGATACAGCCAATAAAGCAAAATCACAATTCCTCTCCAATATGACCCATGAGTTGCGGACACCTTTACGAGGGGTTCTCGGCATGAATGAACTACTTGCTCGGACACCATTAAGTGAGCAGCAACAACAGTTGGTAGAAACGGTGCAAAATTCTGGGCAGGATCTGTTGTTGATAATCAACAATATCCTTGATTTCTCAAAAATCGAATCTGGGAATCTACCTCTTGATAATGTCGAGTTTGATTTACCGACAGTAATTGAGGGTGAGCTTCAATTACTGTCTGAAAGTACTCAGGATAAAAGCCTAAATCTTTCCGGACGGATTGACTATAAGGCGTTATGGAGAGTTAAGGCAGACCCTGTTAAGCTGCGACAAATACTAGTTAATCTGATTAGCAACGCAATTAAGTTTACTCTGCAGGGTGATATTCTGGTTGAGGTAACCCTTGAAGAAATTTCTAATAATCATGGGTATTTTCAATTTACAATTCAGGATACTGGAATCGGTATGACTCAGGAGGATTTGAAACGGGTTTTTTCAGCCTTTACTCAAGTTGACAGCTCTCAAGAGCGTAAATTTTCTGGTTCTGGCCTTGGGTTAGCTATTGTTCGACAATTGGTTGATTTGATGGGGGGAGAGATCAGCATAGAAAGTCAGCTGCATCAAGGAAGTTGTTTTAAGGTTACACTTCCGTTTGAGTTGGTTGAACAACAGCAACCAGAGGTCCCTGACTTCTTGAAAAATAGCCGGGTTCTCCTGCAAGTTGAGAACCCCTTTACCAGAGAAACGTTGCAACAAATGCTTTCTGTCTTTGGGTGTCAGGTATCTCCCGTAGCAACCGGAGAAGAAGCTTGGAATAGACTTGTTACTGTCAATGACAAGAGTAATTCTTTTGATATTGCGCTTATCGAAGCAAAATCAAGTGTGAGTGATGGTGATTTGTTATCTGAAAAAATCAGTCGGGAGGCAACTCTAAGTAGATTATCAGTTATCGGAATTTGCCATCGCTCGTTTTTGTTGGTATCTAATGTCCCAATCCAGGTTATCACTTTGGAGCGCCCGGTTGCCTGGTGTCAACTTATCACAGCACTAAAAAAATGTAGTCCATGCGGGGAGAAGGACATAGGTATAGTCTGATTATCAAAAATCAGGTTTTATTTTTTGAAAACTAAATTTTGGAGACTCTGCCTCATTTTCAACTGCTCTGCCAGCGTTTATTTTTGGCTCAGAACCTCATAAGTTAATCCAAATAAATTTCTTCTTTGTCTGGGACTTCAGACATAACCCAAAATGATTTTAGATTTAGGCGAAAGTATTGAATCGGAAGGAAATATTCTCTATTGACCTGCTGTAACCCTTGTCGTACAAATTACAGTTTACCTTATTTTCAGCGTTGAAAATCATGTTGCGGACAGTTTGATCTCCTTCTTTTGAAAATCTGAAGTTTTATGCTGCTCAGAAAAGTCTGAACAATGAAGAAAAATCATTTGCCAACTTTATTTCCTTTATACACTCGCAAGTTGCGGAGACTGACCCATCAGTTTCTCAGTCATTTTAAAATCAGTGAAAATACTTTTCTCATAATCCTTGCGGTGATTGTCGGTTTGCTCGGTGGTTTGGGAAACTACCTGTTTCGTAAGACGATTGAACTGATCCATTGGGCGGTTGTTGAGCAGAGTTTTGAACTGTTTGATATCTCTCTTGAACATTGGTCGATGCAACGAATTCTGGTGATGTTTCTCCCTGCCATCGGTGGGTTGTTAGTTATTCCACTGTGGATGCTGTTTGCCAAGGATTTGAAAGGTGGGTTCTCCGGGTTTCTGGTCAAGGTCAACCTGAAGGGTGCTAAATTGCCATTTCGGCCTCTTTTCACCAAGGGTCTGGCGTCTGCCATCACTCTTGGCACGGGCGGTAGCGCTGGTCAGGAAGGGCCGATTGCTGTCATCGGTGGAACCATTGGCAGCCAATTCGGTAAAATGTTCAAGATGAGTGGCGATCGGATCAAGGTGCTGGTAGCTTGTGGTGCGGCTGCAGGTGTTGCTGCAACTTTTAATGCTCCGCTTGCCGGAGTGTTCTTTGCTACGGAAATTGTTCTTCTCTCCTCTTTCGAGGTGGCCAGCTTTACTTCAATTGTTATTGCCAGCGGGATGGCGACGGTTGTTTCCCGTGCGCTCCTCGGTAATGTCTCAGAAGTTGTGACCCCACCATATTTTCTGGGTAGTTTCTGGGAAATTGGGTTGTATGTTCTGCTCGGCTTGCTTATTGGTGCTTTGGCGGCTGGATTCATCTACCTTCACTTTAAAATCAAAGATCGGATTGATGCGATCAAGCTGCCGCGTTTGAGCAAGCCGATTCTTGGCGGGTTGGCGGTTGGGTTGATTGGAATTGGGTTGCCGCAGGTTTTTGGCAACGGCTATGAATTTATCGGCACGGTTCTGCTCGGTCAGCACCCCTGGTATTTATTGGCGCTATTGGTCATTGCTAAAATGGTGGCAACCTCAATTACTCTCGGTTCAGGGATGCCGGGAGGTTTATTTGCCCCCTGTCTTTTTTTGGGAGCTGTCGCAGGTGGCGCATATGGGCAGGTTCTAGAGTTGATTTTCCCTGATGCCGGGCTTTCCGCCGGAGCTTATGCACTGGTCGGGATGGGGGCTTTTCTGGCTGCGGCGACCCATGCTCCGATGACTGCCATCTTCCTTTTGTTCGAGATTACCGACAGTTATCAGGTCATTGTTCCGATCATGTTGGCCTGTGTTATCGGGACGTCTGTCGCTCGACATTTGAAAAAAGACAGTTTGGAAACGGTGGAGTTGACCCGCCTTGGTATCGATCTGGAAGCGGGAAAAGAGCGCAATATTATGAAGGGACTTGCTGTCGGTGATGTGATGTCTCACCGGGTTGAAACTGTCCCTGAGAATATGACATTGGGAAACTTTGCCAAGTTTATTGAGCAGACTCATCATACTAATTTCCCATTGGTTGACGAACTTGGGGAACTAACCGGAATTATATCGGTTCAGGATTTTATGGGGGTGGTGTTTGAAAAGGAACTGATGGATCTGATTGTGGTCAAGGAGCTTGCTACCACAGATGTTATCACAGCGCATGCAGAGGAAGATCTGGATACTGCGATGCGCAAGATAGGTTATCGCAATATAGAACAACTTCCGGTCGTTGATCGCGAAACCCATCGTCAACTCTATGGGATTATTTCTCGGCGCGATATGATTTCCGCCTATAATCGCGCTCTGATGAGTCGAACATTGGGGGAACAGGATGGCTGATCTTCTGGATGCGTTAAATGAGCCGCAACGGCAGGCGGTTCTGCACGAGGATGGGCCATTACTTTTGTTGGCTGGTGCTGGTTCAGGAAAGACCCGTGCTCTGACTCATCGGGTTGCCTATCTGATTTGTGAACGCGGCGTTCCCGCATGGAAAATTATGGCGGTCACCTTTACCAATAAGGCGGCGACGGAAATGCGTGAGCGCCTTGAAGCTCTGCTGGGGCAGGGTGAGCTCCCCTGGATATCAACTTTTCACTCCAGCTGTGCCCGCATTTTGCGACAGGAAATCCACCATCTTGGGTACGGTAAAGATTTTTCTATCTATGATGATCAGGATCAATTGCGCCTGCTGCGCGATCTTCTCAAGGCGCAGAAAGTTTCTGAGAAAATATTAAAACCACGTGCGGCCGCATCCTTCATTGATCGGGCAAAAAATCGTGGGTTGATGCCTGACTCGCTTGATGAGGTTCGCTCGGATGAGCAACTGCTGGCAGAATTATACGCTCAATATCAAAAGAAGTTGAAAGCTGCCAATGCCGTTGATTTTGGTGATCTACTGTTGTTGACAGTACGTTTGTTTGAAGACTATCCGGAGGTTCGCCAGCGCTGGCAAGAGCGTTTTTCTCATCTGCTGATTGATGAATTTCAGGATACCAACCGGGTTCAGTATCGGTTGATACAATTGCTGTTAGGGGATAAAATAAACCTTTGTGTGGTTGGCGACGATGATCAATCGATCTACCGTTGGCGGGGGGCTGAAGTTGATAATATTCTTGGTTTTGACCACGACTTTTCCGATGTGAAGATCATCCGTCTGGAGCAGAATTATCGTTCATCTCAGACGATTCTGCAGGCGGCAGGGGGGGTTGTCGGTCATAACAATGATCGTCGAGAAAAAGAGCTCTGGACTGATAATCCAGCAGGGGATGCTATTCATATAGAAGCATCTCCCGATGATCTGGATGAGGCGCGATTTGTTGCTGGAGAGGTTGGGCGACTGCAAACTCAGGGCCTTGGTTTGCGCGATATTGCCGTCTTCTACCGAACCAATGCTCAATCGCGAGCCATTGAAGAAGCTCTGCGTGGCAGTCGAATTCCTTATGTGATGTTCGGCGGAGTGAAGTTTTATGCTCGGCAGGAGGTTAAAGATGCTCTTTCCTACCTGCGCGTACTGGTGAATCCGAGCGATTCTCTGGCGGCTCGACGCATTATCAATGTTCCGGCGCGGGGGATTGGTCACACAACTGTTGAGCGGATTGCCGCATTTGAAGCGGAGGGTGTCGGTTTCCTTGCTGCCTGCCGTTTGGCATTGCAACATAATGCGTTAAAAGGTGCTGCAGTCAGGAGAGTGACCGATTTTCTGATTTTGATCGATGCTTTCACCGTTCGGCTGGAGCGGGTTCCTTATCCGCAATTGATGGCCGAATTGATTGATGAAAGTGGCTATGGTCCGGCGCTCAAAGAGGAGGCGGAACAAGCTTTAACTGGCGATGGTCGCCAGGAGGCAAAAGGGCGGCTGGAGAATCTTGAGCAACTTTTGGTTGGGATGGAAGAGCATGCCACTGTTGATGGATCGGTATACGATTACTTGGAACAGATTGCCTTAATCACCGATCTTGATAAATATGATGCGACCCAGCAACGAGTGACCTTGATGACGCTGCACTCTGCCAAGGGGTTAGAATTTCCAGTCGTCTTTATGACCGGAATGGAAGAAGGGTTATTTCCCCATTCCCGTTCAGGTGATCTGGGTGAGGATCTTGCCGAGGAACGGCGACTCTGCTATGTCGGGATGACTCGGGCGATGCAGAAGCTGTATCTCTCACATGCGCGGCGCCGGCGGGTTTATGGAACCTACCAGTTTAATCCGCCAAGCCGGTTTTTGGCTGAAATTCCACCAGAGTTGCTGGCTGATTTTGAATTGGCCGTGACAGATAATGAAAGTCCTGCGACTGTTCATAACCTGGCGTCTTTAGCGGATTTGGTTGCTGAAAAAGAAATAAATCTTCCGCCAGAAAATAAGGTTTCTGCCCCGAGTTACCAGTCCCCAAGTCGAGAAAGTGCGCCAGATGATGCTGGTAGTTTGCGCTTGGGAGCACGGGTGCGGCACGTCAAGTTTGGCATTGGAAGCGTGCGAAGCCTGGAGGGCAGTGGCGATAAGCAGAAGGTGACAGTTTATTTCAATTCGGTAGGCACAAAAAAATTATTGTTGAAGTTTGCTGGTCTGATGCCGGTCTAAAAATATGCTGAAAACACAGAGACAATTTACCCTGCTGCTGGTGGATGACAATCCAACCAACCTATTGCTGTTGGTTAAGATCATCGAACTTGATCTGCCAGAGGTACGGGTGTTAACGGCTGCCACTGCCATGAAAGGGTTAGAACTGGCGGAACAGGAGCAGATTGACGGCGCTTTTATTGATGTGCAGATGCCACAGATGAACGGTCTTGATATGTGTCGTCAGCTTCGAGCAAAGTCACGTACCGCTGCTATTCCACTGGTTTTAATGACAGCTCATATTGCCTCTCCGACAATGCGTGCCGAAGGACTTGAGGTTGGAGCCCACGATTTTATTTCTCAACCGATCAGCAATGTCGAGATGCTGGCACGGATTAAGGTCATGCTGCGACTGTGCGAGAGTGAACAGCGTTCACTTGAAAATAACCAGCAACTGCAACAACAAGTGACGGAGCATGCAGATCGCTTGCGCTGGATCAGTGGTTTGTTGATTTCTGGTGATGGTTCACTGGCAGGGTTGGATCAACAATTACTTCGCCACTTGAGCAATGAATTACCCGATCCGGCAACGATTGATGACACATTGTTCTTTGAAAAACTGGTGACAGAATTTCCACTTCCCTGGCGACGCACCCTGTTGAAACTGTCTTTGCTTGACAGTGTTCCAGTCTCTCTGGCGCATAAGTTGAGTGAGATTACTGACGTCGCTGCAGTTTTTGATTACCTGAGCCGGCATCAGCTTTCGCTGATAAAAATGCTGGACGGAGAAAACTATTTATTTCTCAGGCCACAGGTCAGGGATATGTTGCGTAAAAAAGCGGAACAAAATCTTTCGGCAAAGGATCGCCAGCAGGTCTCCTTGATTGCAGCGGACTGGTATCGGCAACAAAAAGATTTTTCAGCGGCCCTTCGCTGCCTGATTTATGCGAAAGAGTATGCCGTTGTTTCGCAGTTGCTCAGCCAGCTTGGTTTTGCTTTACTGGATAATAATTATCGATCCCAAATATCTCCTCTGATCAATCAGATTCCACAACAGATTGCGTTTGACTGTGGTTGGCTGGCATTGTTTCGCGGTTGTAATGATATCTATGAGCAATCTTCCGGAACAGTGAACTGGCTGGATTTGGCGGGCCATTACTTCCAGGAGACTTCTGATCGGCGGGGAGAATTATTAACCTTAGCCCAACAGGTTTCCCAGTCGATTTTTATTGATGGATTTTTTGAACCATGGGGTGATCGATTGGTGCATTTCAGAGCGCTGGTTGTTGAGCAGTCTCCTTTGTTAGAACCAATTGAACGATTGAAAGTTGCTTTTTCGCTTGGTTTAGTTGAACTGTTTTTTACTGAAAATTTGACTGCTGTCGATTTGATTCTGAAAGATTCTTTGGCCGAAGCGCAGCAGCTGAATTTAGTAGAGCAACAGTTTGAACTGAATCTTCTCAGGGTTTTGTACTCTTTACGCCAAGGGCGTTATCTGGTCCTTCGGACGGTTCTGGAACAGTGCTTGAGATTGGCAGTTGACCGGCCTGATTTGCCACACCGTTTCTGGTTGGAAGCTGTCGCCTGTATTTTTCTCCGTGATTCTGGCAATTTGTCCGGCTTGGGGAAACAGCAGCAAATTCTGGCAGGATACAGTCCTTATGGGATTCAACAGAACACGGTGGTTGCTACTCTGATCGGTTATTATCAAGCCACTTTGTTGTTGGCGAGCGGGAAAATACAGTCTGCAGGCGAAGTCCTGGATGTGGCGTTACTTGAAGGGAAAACGGTCAATAGTATCTATTTACGCAGTCGTTTGCTGCAATTGCGTGGCTGGATACGGGCTTTGTCTGGGGAAAAAATTGGCGCGCTGGCGGATCTTGAAGCGGGGTTGGAGTTGCATAGCCAAAGTGCCGTGAGCTTATATGGTTTGGAAAACCTCCTTTTTGCTGGCTGTACTTGCTACTCTCTGGGGGATTTTGCAGGCGCATCGACATATTTTTCTCAAGGTTTGGCTGGATCGAAAGCTCACCATGAGGAACGCTTTCGTGGTGGTTTTCATGCTTGGCTCGCGGTGGCACAACACCAATTGGGAAAACGAGAAGAAGCCGCTAAAAATACAACAGAATTTTTAGATCAGCTGCAAAGACATCGGCTGAATTTTTTCTGGGGGTTTATCCCTGAAATTCTCGGAGATCTTGTACCGCTTCTTGGCCTGCACGATCAACGCCGATTGTTACAACCACTACTGGAGGAGCACCTATTATCGGCTCTTGATGGGAACAATAATCAAATTCCGTTGCTCAGAGTCAGCTGTTTGGGAAAGTTTCAGTTGGCATTGGAGTGGAAAACATTTGATCTGAGTCAGGTCGGGCAGGCCTCCAGACAGATTTTTGCCCTTTTGGTTGTTGCTCCAAATTGTAGTTTAAGTCTCGAATTGATGATGGGGATATTGTGGCCGGACAGTTCTCCGCGTAAGGCTAGAAACAGTTTTGATACCGCCCATTCTCGCTTGCGTAAAGCTTTGGAAGAATGTTTTGGCAAGCAGATTCGCAGCGATTATCTGGTTTTAGAAAAAGGGATGCTGTCATTACGCCATGTGCAGATTGATAGTGTTGTGTTTGCCGAAACTATGGGGAAAGTTCGCTACCATATGCAGCGAGAAAACTTCTGGCAAGCAGAACATGCGTTGTGGAAGATGGATCAACTTTGGGGAGGAGAGTTCTTGTCTGGATACGATTTGGATGGTGAACTGCCTCTTCAGCGCGAACAGTTGACTCTATCGCGTCTGGAACAACTGGGTCTGCTTGCTCGGCTGTTACAACGGCGGCAACAGCCAAAAGAAGCGGCTGGACTGTTACAGTGCGGGTTATTGCTCGATCCAACTCAGGACGCTATGATCCGACAATTATTATCCCTGTATCGACAGCAGCAGAATTATGTTGCGCTGGGTTTATTGTTGGAAAATTATCGTACCGCTTTACGGAATGAAGAATACGAGCCTGAAGAGATTGAAGAACTTATTGAAGCATTAGGCACATAATGATGGCTAAGCCATCTTATTACTTTCTGCGAGTGTATCTTGCATATTAATAAACGAAGGAGAATCGAGAATCATGGCAAGTTGTGAAGGTTGTAACGACAGTTCCTGCTCAATCAAACAGCAAGGAAATCCACAGGATCAACAGTTCCAGATGCGACAAGCTCTGGATAAGCGGATGTGTGGAATTAAAAATAAAATCATTGTTATGTCGGGTAAGGGTGGAGTCGGTAAAAGTACCACGGCAGTCAATCTGGCTCTGGCTCTGGCGGAACAGGGAAAAAAGGTTGGCTTGCTCGATATTGATATCCATGGACCAAGTATTCCGAAGATGTTGGGATTAGAGGGTGAACGCCCAAATGCTGATGATGAAGGGATTCATCCATTGGAAGTTTCCGGTCTGAAACTGATGTCGATTGGTTTTCTGCTGGCATCAACCAGCGAAGCAACGATTATGCGTGGACCCATGAAGCATGGTGCTATTCAACAGTTGTTGGCCGATGTCGCCTGGGGTGAACTCGATTATCTGCTGCTTGACTGCCCTCCGGGAACCGGAGATGAGCCTTTGAGTGCAGTACAGCTAATTGGCTCAGGGTCGGCTGCGGTGGTTGTCACTACCCCGCAGGACGTTGCTTTGACCGATGTGGAAAAATCACTCAGCTTTTGTCGTGAGTTGAAGTTACCGGTGGTAGGGTTAGTTGAAAATATGAGTGGTTTTATCTGCCCGCACTGTAATGAGAGATCGGACATTTTCAAAAGTGGCGGTGCCAAAAAATTGGCAGAAAAAACCGGTGTTCCATTGTTGGTTCAAATTCCATTTGAACCATTGGTGGTGATCGGTGGCGATGCCGGGAAACCACATATTCTTCAGTACCCCGATTCAGCCGCCAGTCAGTCGTTGCGTCAGGTTGCAACAGCGGTCGTTGAGTTCAATGTAGACAAATGATAGCCAACTTATTGTAGGGATGAGTGATGAAAATCAGCGAGAAAGATGTTGAGCATGTGGCTCGATTAGCCCGGTTGACTCTTGAGCCGGCAGATTTAACAATCATGACTGGTCAGATGGATGCTCTCCTTGGTTATGTCGAGAAACTGAATGAACTTGATACCGAGGGCGTTGAGCCCATGGCACATGCGGTACCGATGTCAAATGCATTTCGCGACGATGAAATGAAGCCGCCTATCGGCATTGAGCGGGCATTACAGAATGCTCCTGCCGCTGCTGCAGGATGTTTCAAGGTTCCCAAGATTATAGAATAATGGTGGCGTTGTAGGACAATCGGGGACTGAATTCATATTCTGTCTCCCGACTTGTCCGGGGACAGACCGAAGGTCAGTCCCCTAGCTTTGGAGTGTTTATGAAGTTCCATGATTTAACAATTCAAGAAATTCGCCAGAAACTGAGATCTGGCGTGCTGACTTCGGTTGAATTAACTCAGGCTTGCCTGGCGCGGATCAAAGCAACCGATGACCGGTTGAATGCCTTTATCACTGTTTGTGAGGAGGAAGCTCTCGCTGCTGCCGCCGTGGCGGATCAACAGCTGGCTGCAGGAGATACCGGGTTGTTAACCGGCATTCCGGTTGCGGTCAAAGATATCTTCAATACCCTGGATATTCGAACCACCTGTGGATCCAAGATTCTGGCTAATTATGTTTCTCCTTATGATGCAACTGTTGTTGCCAAGCTGCGTCAACAGGGAGCGGTGATTGTCGGGAAGCTGAACATGGATGAATTTGCCATGGGCAGTTCCAGCGAAAATAGTGCGGCTGGTGTGGTGCGTAATCCCTGGGATACGGAACGGGTTCCAGGCGGATCGTCTGGTGGCAGTGCCGCTGCGGTTGCTGCGGGTCAAGTGGTGGCGACCCTGGGAACCGATACTGGTGGGTCGGTGCGGCAACCGGCCTCTCACTGCGGAGTTGTCGGCCTCAAACCGACCTACGGACGGGTTTCCCGCTATGGGGTGGTCGCGTATGCGTCGTCGCTGGATCAGGTGGGTCCGGTGGCGGGCAATGTAGAGGATTGTGCCTTAATGCTCGGGGTGGTTGCTGGTTATGATCCTGCTGATTCGACTTCGGTCGATTGTCCGGTTCCCGATTATCTGGAGAACTTGAAAGACGGAGTTGCTGGAAAGAAAATTGGTCTGCCGAAGGAGTATTTCATCGCTGGTCTGGACCCTGATATCAAGCGGGCGGTGGAAGCGGCCATTGAAACCTATCGCCAGTTAGGCGCTGAAATTGTTGAGGTCAGCCTTCCTCATACCGACTATTCGGTCGCTTGTTATTACCTGATTGCTATGGCAGAAGCATCGAGTAACCTGGCGCGCTACGATGGCGTGCGGTTTGGCTTACGGAAAGATATCGGCAAAGGTTTGACCGGCATGTATCAGCAGACTCGGACAGCCGGTTTTGGTGATGAAGTAAAGCGACGAATCATGTTGGGAACCTATGCCCTCTCTTCGGGTTATTATGATGCCTATTATTTGAAAGCGCAGAAAGTACGAACCCTGATTCGACACGATTTTCTCGCTGTTTTTGAGCAGGTCGATCTGTTGTTGACCCCGGTTGCGCCCACCCCGGCATTTAAAATTGGTGAAATGGTCAATGACCCCTTGCAAATGTATTTGTCCGACATCTTCACCGTGCCAATAAATCTGGCTGGAACGTGTGGTTTAAGCCTCCCCTGTGGTTTGAGTGCGGGCGGTCTGCCGATTGGTCTGCAACTGATTGGAAAGCCTTTTGCTGAAGCTGATATTCTTCAGGCGGCCTATGCGTTTGAGCAGGCGACCGACTGGAATGCACGGGTGCCAAAATTGTAACCGGATTTGTAGGGGCGAACCTATGTGTTCGCCCTTCCGTCAGAAGGCAACCGGCGAATACAAGATTCGCCCCTACAGCTGTTCAAACAGGATCCAAAATGAATTCAAGATATGAAGTTGTTATCGGGTTGGAAGTTCATGTCCAACTGACGACCAAAACGAAAATTTTCTGTGGTTGTTCCACCGGGTTTGGACAATCTCCCAATAGTCAGACTTGTCCAGTCTGTCTAGGCTTGCCTGGCGCGTTACCGGTACTCAACCGACAGGTTGTTGATGATGCTATCAAGGCGGGGCTGGCAACCAATTGCCAAATTGCTCCCGATTCAATTTTTGCCCGGAAAAACTATTTTTATCCCGATTTGCCGAAAGGTTACCAGATTTCCCAATTCGAACTGCCAATTTGTGAACATGGCTGGCTCGACATTGAAACCGAAGGCTCGGGGAAAAAACGGCTTGGAATTACCCGGATTCATATGGAGGAGGACGCGGGGAAATTGCTGCACAATGAGGACAACAGTTCATCGGTTGATTTAAACCGGGCTTGTACCCCGTTGCTGGAAGTGGTTTCCGAACCCGATATGCGCAGTTCTGAGGAGGCGATTGCCTATCTCAAACAGCTTCATCAGATCGTGGTTTATCTTGGCATCTGTGATGGAAACCTGGAAGAAGGCTCCTTCCGCTGTGATGCCAACGTTTCGATTCGTCCCTGGGGACAGAAGGAATTGGGAACCCGATCCGAGCTGAAAAATCTCAACTCTTTCCGCTATATCAAACAGGCAATTGAATATGAGGTGGAACGGCAGATAGATGTTATTGATGCGGGAGAAAAGGTGGTGCAGGAAACCCGCCTATTCGATCCAGATGCCGGGGTCAGTCGCTCGATGCGTGGCAAGGAGGAGGCTCACGATTATCGTTATTTTCCTGACCCCGATCTGCTGCCGTTGCAGGTTTCTGCTGACTGGGTGGAACAGGTTCGCAGCAGCTTACCTGAACTTTCAGCGGCCAAGTTACAACGTTATCAGGATGAAATGGGCCTGCCGGTCTATGACGCCGGAGTTATTTCGGCAGATCGTCAACTGGCAGAATATTTCGAGGCATTAGTCGAACAATATAATCAGCCAAAAATCTGTTCCAACTGGGTGATGGGCGAAGTTCTTGGGGCGCTTAAGGAGAAGAACCTGACGATTGACCAATGCCCGGTGTCGCCGGAATTGCTTGCCGGAATTCTGCAGCGGATTGATGACAATACAATCTCTGGGAAAATTGCCAAGACTGTTTTCGAAGAGATTTGGCAGAATGGCAAAACAGCCGATCAAGTCATTGAAGAAAAAGGGCTGAAGCAGGTAACGGATACGGGAGAGATAGAGGCAATTGTTGCGGCGGTAATTGCTGCAAATCCGGGGCAGGTTGCTGAGTATCGGGCGGGCAAAGAAAAATTGATGGGCTTTTTTGTTGGTCAGGTGATGCAGGCCAGTAAAGGGAAAGCAAACCCGGGAATGGCGAATGCGTTGCTGAAAAAGAAATTGACCGAAATGTAGGGGCACGGCGCGCTGTGCCCCTACTGAATCGAAATAAATTCTATTCTGGTTGGAGAAAAAAAGATGTCGACCTGTCCTGTTGATTCTCGTGTTATTCGCCCGATCCGTTTTATTGCTGGTCAATGCCAAATGCTGGATCAACGTTTACTGCCTGTAGAAGAGGTCTGGCGCACTTATAAAACTTATCAGGAAGTTGCTGAGGCAATTCGTACCATGGTTGTACGCGGAGCTCCAGCAATCGGCGTGGCAGCCGCGATTGGTGCCTGGTTTGGGGCTCGGGATATTGAAACAGAGTCAAGTTGGGAATTTTATCAGGAGTTCGAGAAGGTCTGTGCGGTTCTGCTCGCCACCCGACCCACGGCTGTTAATCTTTCCTGGGCGCTGGAGAGGATGAAACATTTTACTCAATCCAACCTCGAGCGTAGCGTTATGGAACTGAAAATTGGTTTGGAATACGAAGCTCTGGCGATTACCCAAGAAGATGAAAAGGCAAATCGGCAGCTGGGGCAACATGGTGAATCGCTACTTGCTGATGGGGCTCGGGTTTTAACTCACTGTAACGCGGGAGCACTGGCGACGGCGGCTTATGGAACCGCTCTTGGGATGATTCGGGCTGCGGTAGAGGCGGGCAAGAAAATTTCGGTAATTGCCGATGAAACCCGCCCTTTCCTGCAGGGTGCACGATTGACCGCCTGGGAGTTACAAAAGGAGAATATTCCCGTTACTTTGATCTGTGACAATATGGCCGGCTACCTGATGAGCAAAGGGGAGATCGACTGTGTCATTGTCGGCGCTGACCGGATTGCCGCAAATGGCGACGTTGCAAATAAAATTGGAACGTATACTGTGGCGATTCTGGCTAAAGAACACAACCTCCCATTTTATGTTGCCGCACCGATTTCGACCATTGATCTAAGTTTGAGCGATGGCACCCTGATTCCTATTGAAGAACGGGATGGCCGGGAAATCACCCATTTCAAGGATCTGCAGCTGGCTCCTGAAGGGATCAGTGTCCGCAACCCTGCCTTCGACGTCACTCCGCATCGTCTCGTTACGGCTATCATTACTGAATACGGCATTGTCGATGGCGATTATCTGACCGGGCTAAACCAAATTGTCAATCGTCGCTAAAAGGTTTCAAATGATCCCGGAACAGCAAGAGATCAAGACAAAATTGACTTTACTGGATGCTGATGGGGGTGATGGCGAGGAAGCTCTGCTCGTCTGGCTCGACAGTTTTGCCTTGCTTGAAGGGCAAAAAGCGAAAACCGATCTAAAGTTGATTAGTGAGCGGCTGCAGGATCAAAATTTACTGACTGAAATTCTGGCAGAGGCTTTTACGACGGCTGATCCAGACTGTGCTTTGAATGTTCTGGAACGACTGTTTGATGTTGTTGCAATCGATCAATTAACAATGATTTTGACCAATTCCACGCGGCGGCGGCAGTTGTTGACGGTTCTCGGGGGCTCCCCTTTTCTGGCTGGAATTCTCTGCCGCCGCAAAATGTATTTCGAACGCTTATTTATCGATGGTGAAATAGATCATTCCCGCAGTGAAACGCAGATGTTGAACGATTTGCGTGAATCGATCCCTGATGATGCCGACTTTTTAGAATTGCAAGCGGGTTTGCGCTGCTATAAAGCGGCTCAAATTCTGCGTATTGGCAGTCGTGACCTGTGTGGTTTTGCTGTGCTGATCGAGGTCATGGAGGAACTATCAGGACTCGCGGCAGCATGCTTACAGCGTGCATATGAACTCTGTGGGTTGCAATTAGAGGAAGAATACGGGCAACCACGGCAGGAGGATGAAGCGGGGGACACTCGAATTGCGACCATGACCATCCTTGGAATGGGAAAGTTTGGCGGTCATGAACTGAATTTTTCCTCCGACATTGACCTGATTTATTGCTATTCATCCACTCGTGGTGAAACCTCCGGTGGTCGTCGTGGAGAAAAAATCAGTCTGCACCGCTATTTTGTCAAGTTGGCGGAGCTGCTGACCAGGGCTCTGCATCAGGTCACTGCCGATGGTTTTGTTTTCCGGGTTGATACTGGATTGCGCCCTGATGGCAATAACGGTGATTTGGCGGTCTCTATAAATGGTGCCGAAGCTTATTATGAATCATGGGGGCAGAGTTGGGAGCGAGCGGCGTTAATTAAAGCTCGACCAGTGGCTGGGGACATTGCCTTAGGAGACGAGTTGCTACAACGGCTCAAGCCATTTATTTATCGGCGCTATCTCGATTTTGGCATGATCGAGGATATCAAGTTGATGAAGCAGAAAATAAACACCAGCCTCAGTCGCAAGGAGGAAGGGGAGCGCAATCTGAAGCTGGGACGGGGTGGAATTCGCGAGATCGAATTTTTTATTCAGACACAACAGCTGGTGAATGCTGGTACGCGACCGCAATTACAATGTCGTAACTCGTTACAGATGTTGCAGTTGCTGCAAGAAGAAGAGCTGATCACGCCGGCAGATCAACAGTCGCTTGGCGAGGCGTATCAGTTTTTAAGGGTGGTTGAACACCGGATACAGGTTGTACAGGAGCAGCAGACCCATTCTTTGCCACAGCACCAGCGGGAACTTGATGTGCTGGCACGACGTTGTGGCTTTACCAGTTATTCTGAATTCTTTTCAGAGCTGGAACAACATCGCCAGAACGTCAGTCATATTTTTAAAGATTTATTTTATTCAGCAGAGGAAGAGGAGCAGGAGGTTCGTCCTGAGGTCAATTTTATCTTTGATCCTGAGTCTGACCCCGATCTGGTCAAAGACCTTCTTGAAGAAAAAGGTTTCACTAATCCAGGGGCTGCTTATGACCGTTTATGGGTGTTGCGTGGCGGCGATCCGAACAAACGTTTAACCCGACGCGGTCGACGCTGTCTGGAAGCACTGGCACCACTGTTAACAGAAGAATTACTTGCTTCACCAAACCCGGATCAGGCACTGAATAATCTGGAAGCTTTTTTACGCGGTATCCGAGCCCATAATTCTTTTTTCTCTCTGTTGGTTGAAAATCCGGCAATTGTTAAATTATTGATTGCTTTGTTTGGTTCGAGCCAATTGCTTTCGCGGATTTTTATCCAGAGGCCAGAGCTTCTGGATACGCTGGTATCACGCTCTTATATTGTTGCCACTAAGGATCGCCGCCAGTTGTATGCCGATCTGGTTGCTCAAATGGCTTTGGCAGAAGATTATGAATTACAGTTAGATGGCTTGCGCCGTTTTCGCAATGAGGAGTTTTTGCGCATTGCTCTGAGTGATTTGTACGGTCAGGTGAAACAGGGAGAGGGAGCAAAACAGCTATCCTGGCTCGCTGACGTGTGTCTGGAACAAGCGTTTAAAATGGCACGAGATGAACTGGCAGGTCGATTCGGAGCCCCTTTTTCAGTTGGTACAGATGGACAAAAGGAAGAAACCGCTTTTGCCATCATCGGCATGGGGAAATTAGGTGGACTTGAGTTGAACTATCACTCAGACTTGGACATTATATTCATCTATGAACAGGAAGGGGAAACCCGGCCGGTCGTGGGAACTGATTCTGAGCGGTTCAGGCAGATCAGTAATCATGAATATTTTGCCAAGCTGGCACAACGGATTATTACTGTCCTTACTCTGGTGACTCGAGAAGGGTCGGTGTACAAGATTGACACCCAGTTGCGGCCATCGGGAAATCAAGGGCCATTAGTGACCAGCCTGGCGGCATTTCAGCGTTATCATCAGGATTCAGCACAGCCTTGGGAACGGCAGGCTCTGACCAAGGCACGGGTGGTGTGTGGACCTACGGTATTTACTGATCAGCTGCAGCAGGTTGTTTCCAGATTGACTTTTGAGCGACCGGTGCCAGAAAATTTGCAAACGGAAATTTACCGTCTACGGCAGAGAATGGAAATGGAGAACGCCCGGGAGCGTGATGATCTGTTTAATATTAAGACGGGTCGTGGCGGGATGGTCGATGTAGAATTTATCACGCAATACCTGCAACTTTTACATGCTGACAAGATTAAGTCGCTGCGCATACAAAATACTGTTAATTTGTTGGAATGTATGGCGGAACAGCATATTCTATCGCAGGATGATGCCAAATTATTGATAAGTGGTTATAAGTTTCTCCGGCGCTTGGAAAATAAACTCCGACTTTTGTATGATCAGTCAATTAATGAAATTTCTGCCCACAATAAGGGATTTAGAAGGGCTGCCCGCAGCCTTGGTTATGGTGGCTCGGGGTTGCAGCCGGAACAGAAATTTCTCAAAGAATACCGAACTGTGACCGGGGAAATCCGTGAGCTTCTGGATAAATATCTTAAACCACAAGCGGTTCTTGATGGAGGGGACTTGCTATGAATAAAAATATTTTGATTATTGATGATGACCGCGATTTGCGCGACTTTTTACAGCAGGCACTTTCAGCCGCTGGTTTTCAGGTCGAAACATGCGATCGTGGTGCAATTGGCTTGCGCAAATTGTTGACGGAAGATTTTCAGCTGGTTTTGATCGATATTAATATGCCGGAAATTTCTGGACCCAATATATGCAGGGCGTTACGCAAACATGATAATACCCGAAACCTGCCAGTTGTAATGATTACGGCCACTTTCCACAGCCCTGAACAGATTGCCGAAGCGAAACAAGATTACGGTGCCGACGATTTTTTACTTAAACCCTTCACGGGAACAGATTTACAGCATTTGCTGGAACGCGTTTTTTCTCCGGACGAAACTGCGGAAGACACCACTCAGCAAATTCAGCATCTTTCTGATTACACAGTCCCACTGCAACTGCAACAACTTTACCGGGAAAAAGCGACCGGGTTACTGCATCTGCAGCGGGGAGATGCAAAAAAAATCATCTATATCAAAGAAGGTTATCCGGTTTTTACCCGTTCTAATGTTTTAAGTGAGTGCCTTGGACGAATGTTGGTCAAAGAGGGGGTTATTACGCAGGTTGATTGCGATCAATCGGTTGAAAAAAGTAAGGAATCGGGACGTTTGCAGGGAACCGCCCTTATTGAAATGGGCTTGTTGACTCCTCAGGAAGTACAAGCAGCGTTGGTTCGTCAGGTGACAAATAAACTGCTCTCAACCTTTGCCTGGCGGAGCGGTACTTACCAATTTGTTCCAGGTAAGGATTTTAAAAAAAATATCACCAGGATTAAATTGACGCCCGCCGCTTTGATTATGCAGGGGATTGACCAATACTGGATTCCAAAACAGTTGGATGATTTCCTCTACCCTTTCAGCGAAGATTATCTGAAGCAATCCAGTAATCCTCAATATCGTTTTCAGGATATAGAATTGAGCAAGCGGGGGGAGGCCATATTTAAAACTTGTCTGGGAACAAAGACGTTAGACAGGATTCTGCAACAGCACCCGCTGGCTCGGCGAGAAGTTCAGAAAGTTTTGGCGGCGCTGATGATTTCTGAAATGCTGGAACGTAGTACCATTCCCGAAAAGGGCGTGATTGACGATCTCTCTGAAGGGGCTGGAACTGAAATTATTGATGAAAAATTGCGGCATAAAATTCTTGATGGTTATAAGCGTATCATGGATTCTGACTATTTTGAAGCGTTGGGGCTTGGGCGACAGTGTGGACCAGGAGAAGCGCGGAAAGCTTACTATCGCCTGGCCAAAGAATATCACCCGGATCGCTTTCTTGGGAGTGGTTTGTCAAGTGAGATGAGTAGCAAAGTTAAAGAAATGTTCCAGTATATCACTCAGGCATATACGATTCTCAGTGATCCTGATACTTGTTCTGATTATCTTGATGAATTGGTGGCGGGACCAAGGAAGTCAATTGATATTAATCAGGTCATTGAGGCAGAAACATCCTATCAGGAAGGACGTGCTCTGCTGAAGGTCAGACGTTTTAGTGCCGCTGCTAAAGCGTTGCAAAGATCGATAGAGTTAAGCCCACAAGAGTCGGAATATATGACCTTTTTTGCTTGGGCACTATTTAAATCTGCCCCGGAAAAACCTGATGCTCAGAACCAGGCACTGGAGGTTTTGTTGGCATCTCGTGAAATAAATCCAAGTTTTGATTTGACTCATCTCTACCTTGGTTATGTTTACCAGTCCCAGGCAAAAGAGCGGCAGGCGGAAAAATCTTTCGAAATGGCAGTTAAGGCTAACCCCAATGGCACAGAAGCGTTACGCGAATTACGCCTGATGAATTTGCGTCGTGAACAAGCGCCTCAATCAAAGGGAATGTTCAACAAATTCATGAAAAAGAAAGATTGATGGCGTTGCAGTGCGGCCGATCTACAGCGTTGCAGCAGTTTTCCGGATCTTGACCTGCCTTATGTAGGCCTGCACCCCGGAAAAACGACTATGCCTTGTATATAGAAATTTTTGCTTAGCCATCTTATTTTTTTCTACTGGTCGTAGATTGTGAAATTATTGAAGCGAATGATAGCGGAAAGCTCCTTACCGTATTCCGCCCCCTTTTCTGAATAACGGTCTAACTTTTTGACCAGTTCATGCGGGTTATTTGTTTCCATTTTTAGTATTCTGAACTCTCTGTAGGCATTGCCACGCGCCAGAGTACGATAATAATCACGGATAGAGGCCTTAACCGAGCCATATTTCTTTATCCAGATGGTTTTCTCCCCGCGCTTTTCCCCTGCCGCAATTCGCGCCTCATCTTTGTTGAATGACCAGATACCAAACACATTATAAGCCTCTCTGAAAAAACGGGACGTTGCCCAGGAGCTTTCCATTGCGGCTTGCGCTATGGCGATGCTTTGAGGATGTGGTTTGAGGGCCATCAGCAACTCTTCATTGTTTGTTGCTTTGTATTCTTTTTTTAACGCGATAAGCCTGTCATTATTATGATCCGCTAGTACCAATGCTGCTATATCCTGATATCGTTGCATCAGGTCGGCATGGACTTCACTTACAGCGGGGACAATAGCCGATTTAAACTGTGCTTTTTTTTCTTGTACTGATATCTCTGGAACCCTGATCTCTGCAACAATTTCTTTTTTCTCTTCCTTTTTTGCAGTCCGTAGTAAGGGAACTGTTATGGCCAGAAGTGCAAAAAAAAGAATGATCAACGCCATAGATATAAACGGATATTTCTTCAAATTTTCTGTCCTCTCTTTCCTGTAGCACTCAAGGTAATTTTCCTGCGACTACTGATATCACAAGGGTTCGTATGCCATAAGGCATCTGACCAGCATGAATGATATTGATCCGATATCCTACTTTTTTGCCTTGAATTGTCAAGTATTGCGTTGAATGATTGCTTTATCTTGTTTTGTTAATTTCTGATCGAGTAGATAACGGGGCTGAACATTGCCGATAGCACTGATCATACTGTTGCGTATTTCCGGTATTTCTCTGGTAAGATTTTTGACTAATTGTTTCATCTGTTGCCGCTTCTGATCAACTGCTCCGATAATTGGACAAGAACAGGGGATAATTGGAAATTTTTGTAAGCGGCTGAATTCTTCAATCGCTGTTTCTTCAACATAGACCAGCGGGCGGATGACAACATGTTGACTATTGTCCGCTAAGAGTTTGGCGGCCATCGCAGCCAGGGAACCACCATAGAATTGGTTCAAGAGGAGGGTTTCGATAAAGTCGTCCAAGTGGTGTCCAAGGGCGATTTTGTTGCAATCAAGTTGTGTTGCCTGATCATAGAGATTTCCACGCCGCAAGCGTGCACAAAAAGCACAATAGGAGGTACCGGGGCGGAGTTTCTCTTTAATAATCTGGGAGCTGTCCGTTGTTACCATCCGATAATTGAAGTGGTGCTGCTGCAGATGCTGTTCAATCAACTGCTTGTGGTAGCCCGGAAAACCCGGATCGATATTGACAGCAATCAGATCAAATTTGACCGGGGCTTTTTTTCGCAATGCTTCCAGAACATGCAGCAGCGTGTAGGAATCTTTGCCACCCGATAGCCCAACCGCAATTCGATCACCTTCCTCAATTAAATCAAAATCACCGACCGCTTTGCCAGTTTGACGTTTGATTCGGTTGAATATTTTTTTGGCTGCAGCGGTCACTCGTATAACTCCCCTGAAAGAAAAGCCTTTGTAATAGAAAATCAGAAAAATGACAAGTGCGATGGCTTAGTCCTCTTATGGCTTTTTGTTAAATCAGCAAGTTTTTCATCAGCAAAATACTATCTCGGTTCGAATTTTGCTTAAAGATCAACAAGAGTGTTTTCTCTGCATAAAATTATGTTGTGAAAGGGTTATGATGAGTATCGATCCAACAAAAATGGCTGGTGGGTTCGGGATACCTTCACTGCAGAAAATAGCTGCTGATCCTGCAGATAGAAATAATCAGAGATTTAATCAAGTTTTGGACCGAGCAGTTAACCATTCGAAAACAATCGAAAATTCTCAGTTGCAGGCGGCTGAGTTAGCGAAATTTGCGCAGTTACGGCTATTACAAGGACTATTCTCCATCGATGAGGGAAAAGCCGATGATGGTTTTTATCCAGACTTTCAATCGGTTGATTTACTGCAAAAAATGGCCGCTCAGCAAAGTCAAATCCTTGACAAGTATTACGCAAACCAGCAGCCCTCTCTCCTTAAGCCAGAACAGAAGGGGCGCAGTGAAATTGAACAGATGATCGATCAGGTAGCCAAAATAGTCAGCCTGGCCCCTGAGTTGATCCGTTCTGTTGTTACGGCGGAAAGCGACTATGATCCTACGGCTGCATCGCATGCCGGGGCGCAGGGCTTGATGCAATTGATGCCAGCAACGGCCCAGGAACTTGGGGTGCAAGACAGCTTTGATCCGCTGCAGAATCTGTCTGGTGGGTGCCGGTATCTTAAACAGTTGCTGGTAAAATATGATGGTGATCTTGACCATGCCCTGGCTGCCTATAACTGGGGGCAGGGAAATGTTGATCGGCATGGGTTGAAGAATATGCCTGAAGAAACTCGCAACTATCTGGCGAAAGTCAAAAACCTGCTTGAACCGCATCCAACTTAGACTTTTAGCTGCTTTCTTGTCCGCATTATCGAACCACTCCGCGACTGATGAGCGTGGTTCTTAATGTCTCTATCCGGCGCTGATTGACACCAAAGTCTGAATATCCCAAACGTGATGCAGAGCGCACCGCAATGATCCCTTCAGCGGGACGCAGGTGCAGTTCAAGGTCATCAACAAAGCCGAACACGCTGCTTCGACATTCAGCGTGAAGATACTCTGGCGTTTCATTCACGATACGCGTACGGGGTAGCTCCGCTACGATCTCTCGAGCAGCGGCCCAGGCCTCACCGGGATCTCCATCAATTTGAAATGGAGAAGTTTTGTGGCCGCTGTCATGGGCATCGCTTGATAGGCAGTTCGGTGAAGCTGGACAGGGAGCGAGTTCAGAATCAGAGACTCCGAGGTTCGAGGGGGTTTTGCCCGAACAGGAAATAAGAGGCATGCTGGCAAGCAGAAGTACGGTTCCGATGGTGAAAATCCTGGAAATTGACATGCTTTCTCCTCAATATGATTTAACGATTAGATGTAATGTTTTTTTTGAAAAGTTATTTTAACACTTCTTTCCCGAAACTCTTGAATTGTCCAATTGGGCAAACCCAGGCGAGTTTATTAGCTGCGAATCTATTTTGACATGATATTCTATAAACGTACAGGAGGGGACTGTAAGCTTTCACAGCTGCTAAATTTTGACAAAGGCGTAAACACTCGAGATAATAGGGCCCGAGGGTCGATTCAGTGCGACCATGAAAAGGATGGCAACATGAATATCACACTTCTAGATGGAGGGCTGGGCCAGGAACTCCTGGCGCGTTCTGCGTCAAAGCCGACCGGGCTATGGGCGACACAGCTATTAATTGACCGACCTGAATTGGTGCGTGAGCTGCACCGCGATTTTTTCTTGGCGGGTGCGGATATTGCCACTACCAACAGTTATGCTATTCATCGAGATCGCTTGAGACCTTTTGG
This sequence comes from Desulfuromusa sp., assembly GCA_027858895.1. GTDB lineage: Bacteria > Desulfobacterota > Desulfuromonadia > Desulfuromonadales > Geopsychrobacteraceae > Desulfuromusa. Next base: position 23,562 of record JAQIBX010000153.1, read on the forward strand.
CATTGAGCACCGCTTCGCCGAACTGCACCGTCAGGCGTGTCTGCTGGCAGTTTCAGCAAGGGATGGGCACGGTCGGGGACTGGTTGCGGGGTCTATGGGGCCAACAGGGAGGTCCTATCGCCCTGATCTTGCCCCTTCAGCGGAGAAAGCCGCCGATCTTTATGCTGAGATTGCAGCCTTACAAGAACCTTATGTCGATATATACCTTTGTGAAACCATGTCATCTGTGGAACAGGCACGTGGGGCAGTGATGGGTGCAAGCTCAGGGAATAAACCCGTTTGGCTTGCGGTGAGTGTTGACGACGAGGATGGTTCACAGCTCCGCTCTGGGGAGGCAATTACAGAGATACTTCCGCTGATCTCAGAATTTAATCTCGAAGCATTATTGGTTAATTGCTCGACCCCCGAGGCAGTTAATCAAGCGATACCCTTTTTGGTAAACCAAAACATTCCCATTGGCGCTTACGCCAACGGATTTGTGGAAATTGCGACGAATTTCATGAAAGAGGGGGCGACTGTCGATTTATTGAAAACCCGTGCCAACCTGGGACCAAAGATTTATGCGGACTTTGTCGAAGGCTGGATCAGGCATGGCGCTACTATTGTCGGGGGGTGTTGCGAGATTGGTCCGGCTCATATCAAGGAGCTGGCCAAGCGATTGAAAAATGGGTAAAACTAAACATGGCAACCCAACCAGGAGTCATCTTGCTGGTCTGGTTATTTACCGGCGCAAGACTAAGAACATAAATCTACGTTAATTTTTTTTGTGGGAGTTGGATTTTGAAGATTCTATCGATTAATGGAAGTAGAAGGAAACAGGGAAATACAGAATTCCTCATTCAGTCAATCCTGGCTCCCGCTAAAAAAAAAGGAGTCCAAGTAGAATCAATTTTTCTCGGTGACTACAGTATTGGTGCTTGTACTGGATGTGAGGGGTGTAGCAGGTCATGGGAATGCATTATCAAAGATGATTTTGCTCAGGTTGTCAAAAAGGTAGATGAGGCAGATGGGATAGTCCTCGCATCACCAACCTACTGGTATTCTGTCACCTCCGATATGAAGCGCTTTATTGATCGGTGTTACAGTCTCATCCAGTTTCCTGTTAACCGAAAAAAATGGATCGGAAAATATCAGGGAACTGAAAAAGTCTGTGTTACTGCGGCGGTTTGTGAACAATCAGAAGCCTCAATGATCGGAAACACCATGTCACTGTTGACTGATTTTTCTAAGGACATTGGATTGGATGTTATCGAAACGGTAAAAGGCTTGGGATTCTTTGAGGCTGGTAGCATCAGAGCTGACCATAACCTCTTGCAAAAAGCAGAAACAACAGGACAAAATCTGTTTGATCTCTTGAAAAGGTAACCCCGCATTTTTTAATGTCCCAGGGCCCGCCTTTCGATAGAACAAAAACTGCTTAACCTTTCATTTCCGGTTAAATACATAAACCAAGGAACACTTGTATTTTCAGTGCCTGATCGTTACTTAAAAAATAGCCTTGACGATTTTTTGCGTATTGTCGGAAACGCCATAGGTGTAGATGTGCAAGCTGGGAACATTATGCGCAACCAGATCTTTTGACTGGTGGATGGACCACTCGGTTCCGACCACTTTTGCATCGTCATTATCTTTGCATTTGGCAAGTTCTGTCGCCAGTTCTTGCGGCAGATTGATACTGAAGAGTTTGGGCAATACGGTCAGTTGGTTTTTGAGATTGATTGGTTTAATGCCGGGAATAATCGGCACATTGATGCCTGCCGCACGACATTTATCGACAAAATCATAATAGACCCGGTTGTCAAAAAACATCTGCGTCACAATATAGTCTGCTCCGGCAGCTATTTTCTGTTTCAGATAGTCCAGATCTGTCTCAAAATTTGGTGCCTCAAAATGTTTTTCTGGATACCCGGCGACACCGATGCAAAAGTCCAGAGGCGCACTGTTTTTCAAGTCAGATTCCAGATATTTTCCACCGCGTAAGTTGATGATCTGCTCGACAAGTTCGGTGGCATTGGCATGCCCATCTGCGTTTGGATGAAAAACATGATCCGTTTTTAAGCCATCTCCCCGCAACGCCAGGACGTTGTTGATTCCCATAAAGTTGAGGTCGATCAACACATGTTCTGTCTCGCTTTTTGAAAAGCCGCCACACAGAATATGTGGAACGACCGGGATGTTGTACTTGTGTTGAATGGCTGCGGCAATCGCGACTGTTCCCGGACGTTTACGCACGGTTCTTTTTTCGATCGCTCCATCTGGTCGCTCGATAAAGACCATCTCATCACGATGGGTGGTGATGTTGATATATTTTGGATCAAAATCGACCAGGCTTTCGACGGTGCGATAAATTTTACCGGCGTCACTTCCTTTGAGTGGAGGAAGCAGTTCAAAGGAAAAAACGGTTTTGTCGCTATTGTTGATGATGTCGATCACGTTCATGTTGCAATCCTAAAAGGCTGAGTATCTGATTGTGAAAATAATGGATATTTGCGTTTAACTGCTGTCAGCAGCAGTGCTGCCCTTTTTAACGCATTATAGGTAAATCGACAATCATCTTTTTCAATCTATCTGCCGTTATAGGCTCTCTCCTGTTTTTATGTGAACCCTGTTGTTTTGGGATATTTGGGATTAATTGTTGAAAATGTCCCATTAACCTGAGAACGACATCGCGATAAAATCGGCCCATACTGTTGAAGTTTTGTCGATCAACATGAGTGCATAATGCCTATCAAAATTCCTAAGGAGATACGAAAACGTATTTTGGCAAGATATTTGATTGATAGATCGAGGGCATTTGCCGACCACCGCTGTTACCGGTCACAACTGCTAAGTTTTGAAATCGTCTCGGGCCGCAATTATTGCTTTGCAGGAATTTTGAAAATCTGTTGTCTTTTACTGGAGGGATCTACAAATGTCGATAATACAACATGTCAGACAGAGAAAGTTCATTTTCAGATTTTACATAGCCATAGAGGACAATTTAGTAGGCTCTGTTAGCGAGCGGGGTGGCGAATGTGCGGGAAAAAATTAAATACGAAAATCTTTTTGAAGATTAGCCCAATGAGTTTGTAGTTTATCTTTGTGCCCATCATTCATAGGCAGTTCTTTTATTCCCTCTGGCCATAAACTTCGTGCTTTTTCCATGGTGTCATCAAGATGTGGCTTTATAGCGCGCCATGGTACACCAGCTCGCTTGGCCCACGCCTCAAAGTTTGCATAAGTGATGTCATACCATTCTTTCGTCTTTCCCAGGTTGAGTGCATATTGCCTTTCGTTATCAATATAAACGCTCGTGGTGACGATGTCATAGGCAGGGGAAAGTCGCGGTGTGACTTGATCAGAATAGAGCAAACTCCAGTTTTTTAGGTGCGCATCGCCATTGGCCAACAGAATATTAACCAGTAGACGCTTGGCGAACTGTTGCGTATCAGCCAGGCCGTTGCCAGAGAAGCTGTAAAGAATTTTAGCTATTTGTTCGTAGCTTGCGGAATTGTATTTTTCATGTGGGTACTTCACCAATACTTGCGCAAAGTCTTCCATATGAATTCGCTGATCATTATTACGATCGAAGCGCTTTATCGCAAATGCTAGTTGCTCATCGGGCAAGTTGATTTGCGGCAAGTTGTCGAGCTTATCCAGTTCCACCAGCTTTATTTCGGGCACATCAGCACCTGCCATGGATGCCAACGTCATCGCTGTGAATTCATTGACCGGCACATCTTTGTGTTTGGTTGAAGGTGTCTTTATGATCCAGTCGCCAAGGACATCTCCTTTGGCTAGGTTGTAGCGACCATCCTTTTGCTTCATTGAAAACTTCATCTGGACGCCAGCGAGAGAAAATTTGTTTTCCCGAGTGACCTTCTCAAACTTAACGGCTATAGCTTTGCCGTGAGCAGACAAAAAACTCGCTGGAACCTCGTCTGGCCCCAACGGTTCAGCAACCAACGCGCCAGGTAAATCTTCCCCCAGATACGAGAATAGGTGAAATTCGTTATCGACATGCGCTTTGAGGCCCTGGGCAATCAGCTCCCTTAATGACCCCTCCGGAAGCAAATTGGATAGTGTGGGGTGCAGTTTATGCTTGCACGACCAAGGCTCCGCCATCAGCTTTTCTGAGTGTGGGAACTCGGGGTGGGTAATTAAGCTGAACGTCGGACGCGCTGCATCAGATTTAAATTCATCCGCAAAGCTCAATACATTTCGACCGTTCTGAAAACCGGCAAGAAAGCCAACCAGTCTTCCGTGCAATCTCAGCCTTAGTACGTTGATTTCATCTGCATCGCGATTGCTCATAGATCATCCTCAAGGATATTCTGCCATGGGTCGTCAGATAGGATTTTCCTTTTATTGTCCATTGCCTGCTTTGATGGTTTTTGCCCTGACACCAGATCCGGTTCGGCACTTTCAAGCACAGCTATTACGGCACGCACCTTTTCTTTGGGGATAAGCATCAGTTCATTGTTAAGGCCTTTTGCAATCAACTCCAGAGTATCTAGCCGTGGATTACCCTTGGACTCCAAGCGTTGGTATTGCTGACGGGATACTCCGATGCGCATCATCATGTCTTTTTGCTTAAGTCCCAGCTTTAAGCGTCTTTTTTTGAGCTGCTTAAGTAGAGAGTCTGTCATTGTAAACTCCTGTATTGCTTTTCGGGCCACAGGAAACATATTAGCTTCCTTATTCCGATTAAGCAACCCATGAGTTGCTATCCGTAGGGCTGGCAGGAATTTTCTGTGGAAGAAACATGTGTGTTGCTTTTGCGGGGTTGCTGTGAGTTCAGTTAGGGGCGACAACTATGGTGGCACAGGGGGAAACTCATTCGCATAAGTAGTAAATTTTGAAATTTTACCTTCTAGGATGTAGCACAGATTTTTTGTTTTCTACATTCAGCTTCTGTTATTGGGTTAAAGGCCTTTCGGTATTTTCCATACTAGATTCTGAAGTGCCTTATTTTATAGCCCGTTAAGGAGTTTGTAATACTCTTGGAGAGTCTGAAATGATTGCATGGTGGTCTTGTACAAAATCCAACTGAGAACAAGGATTCCTATGCTGAGCCCAATCTTCCATGCCCAGGATGTTTGTGGCCGCCACCAGATCAAAGGTAGCGCTAACGGTCCCACACTGGCGAGAGCGATAATAATAGTCGACTTTCTGAAATACCACGGTTCTTTCTCTTCTTCCACGCGTGGTGGTACTGCGTTTAGAAATTCCCCACAGTGCTTACACTTGATCGCTTCATCCTGAATTTCTTCAGCACAAAAGGGACATTTTTTCATCATCAACTCCCCATTTCAGAATGCTGTCTGGCATGTTCCTCTTTGAAACCAAGCAGCCGTCTGACATCTTCCAGAATCATGTAGAGTGCAGGAACCAGCAGTAAAATAATTCCAGTACCGAAAAGAATCCCGAAACCTAAAGAAATGGCCATTGGAACCAGAAACTGTGCCTGAACACTGGTTTCCAGAATCATTGGCGTCAGGCCGAAAAAGGTGGTTAATGACGTCAGGATAATTGGACGAAATCGCCGGGTTCCTGCAGAAACGATTGCGTCGTACAGAGCCATCCCTTCGCGGCGGTTGCGGTTCGCTTTATCGATTAACAATAATGAATCATTAACCACCACGCCGGCCAGGGCAACCAGGCCGAACATGCTCAAAAGGCTCAGGTTGAAACCCATGATGATATGGCCAAGGACTGCACCGATCATCCCGAAGGGGATGGCTGCCATGATCAGCAGAGGTTGACTGTAGCTCCGAAATGGAATGGCCAGCAGGGCGAAAATGGCAATCAGAGATAATTTAAAACCACCGAGCATGCTTCCAAGTGATTCCTTGCGTTCTTTTTCTTCCCCCTCCATATCCCAACTCAAGCCGGGGTAATCCGCAACCAGCTGTGGAAGAAGATTCTGTTTCAAGTCGGCAATGATCTCCTGAGCGTTGCTCTGCTCATTGTCTACGGTTGCTGAAATATTGATAACCCGTTTTCGGTCGGTCCGATTAATTTCCGAAAAGCCTTGTCCTTCGATCACTTCTGCTGCTTGCAGTAACGGAATTGCCTGACCGCTGGGGGTGCGAATCCGCATTGTCTCAAAATTCCACAATTCACGCCGGTTGGCGTCGGGATAGCGAACCATCACCTTAATTTCATTGCGCCCACGCTGCAGCCGCAGCGCTTCCGCCCCGTGAAAGGCGGCCCGGATCTGACGGCCCAGGTCGGTTTCAGTGATTCCCAGGGTTCGTGCTGCTGGTTTAAGCTTCAGTTTGATTTCTCGTTTGCCCCGCGCATAGGTGTCCTCAATGTCACTGATTCCCTGATATTCTGCCAAGGCCTTCCGGATACGTTCAGAAGATTTCTCCAAAACTGAAAAATCCTGATGAGCTAGCAGGACATCAATATTGGCTCCCATTCGCACCAGGTTGGAGCGGAAGGTCAGGGAATCGAGCCCCGGGATTTCGCCGACTTTTTTACGCCAAGCGGCAGATATTTCTGTTGCCGGAATATTACGAATCTCGCTTTTTGTCAGGAACATCGCAATATTACTTGTATGGGTTGCTGTGACACTGGATCCGCCACCTGGCCCGCCACCTGAAATATTGCCGCCGACTACAGTATAAACATTGCGGAGAATGCTATCCCCGGCTGGACGCTTATCATTATATTCGGAGACTGTTTCCATCCCTTTTTTCAGGATCAGATCAGCAACCCGTCCGGTTTCTTCGATCGGTACGCCCCGGTTCATTTGGATTCCGACCGTGATTCGGTCGCCATCCACCTCTGGCATGAAGGTGAATTTGATCAGTCCGTTTTTAACCACCCCGACAGTTATGAGTAAGGCCACAATTCCCACCGCCAGGGAGATATAGCGGTAATTGATATTCAACCTCAGCAACCATTGATATGGGCCGTTAATAAAGCGATCCATCCCGCCACTGAACCAGCCGCGAACTTGCTCAATGCCCCCGAGTATCCCCCCATTGGTTGGCCGGGCTTTGCCGGAACTCAAATGGGCGGGCAGAATCAGCAACGACTCGACGAGGGATACCAGCAATAGGGTGATGACAATAATCGGGATCACCTGGATGAATTTTCCCATCATTCCAGTGACAAAAATCAGCGGTAGAAAGGCCGCAACCGTGGTCAAGATTGAAAATGTGACCGGCACCGCAACTTCGAGGGCTCCATCGATGGCGGCCTGCGCATAAGGCTTGCCACGCTGCCGGTGTTCGTAGATGTTTTCACCGACAACGATGGCGTCGTCGACGACAATCCCGAGCGCCAGGATGAAGGCAAACAGCGAGATCATATTGATTGAGACTCCGAGCCAGGGCATGATAAACAACGTGCCGAAAAACGAGATTGGAATGCCGAGCATGACCCAGCCGGCCAGGCGTATTTCCAGGAACAGGCCAAGGATTATAATGACCAGCCCCAGCCCCAGTAGAGCATTTTTTTGCAACATACTCATGCGGCTGTTGAAAATTTCTGTGGTGTCGTTCCAGATTGCCAGTTGCAGGCTGCCGGGCAGTTTGGGGCCATTTTCTTCAACGTAGGAGATAATCCTTGCTGAAATCTCGGTCGGTTTCTGTTCGCCAATGCGAAAGACCTGAACCATTGCCGCAGGCTTGCCGTCAAATCGGCCATAGGTTTCGCTGTCGGCAAACCCGTCGACCACATTAGCAATATCTCCCAGCTTGACCTGGGTTCCATCCGAGTTCGCCAAAATGGTGATATCGGCATATTCAGGGCCCCAGTAGCGGCGCTCTTTGGTTCTGAGCAGAATCTCGCCGCCCGTGGTTTTAATTGTCCCGCCCGGCAGGTCGAGAGAAGCAGCACGGATCGCTGCCGCAACCTGGTCAAGGGTCAGGTTATAGCGTTGCAGGGTTCGTTCTGGAATTTCGATCGTGATTTCAAACGGGCGTACGCCACCGAGGTCAACTTGGGTGATATCCGGTAGCTCGAGTAATTCATCGCGGATCCGTTCGGCCTGTTCGCGCAGAACCCTCTCTTTAGCCTCTCCGTAAATCACCAGCGAGATAACTTCTCGGCGGTTGGACAACTTGCTGATGACCGGTTTTTCAGCATCCTCAGGGAATGTGGTGATCCGATCAACTTCACTTTTGATATCCTGCAGGACATCATCGACATTTTCGTCAGAGTAGATTTCAGCTATGACCGTTCCAAATCCTTCGTTAGCAGTCGCCTTGAGCTGTTTAATCCCATCGACAGCTGTCAGGCTCTCTTCAACTTTGATGATGATTCCTTCTTCGACTTCTTCAGGACCGGCACCGGGATAGGCAACCGACACCGAAACACGATCGAGAGAAACTTCGGGGAAGACTTCCTGTTTGATGCTGGGCGCCATAATGACGCCTCCGAGGATCAGAACCAGCATCAGCAGGTTAGCAGCCACGTGGTTCAGGGCCATCCATTTAACTGCTCCTCTCATTGCAGGTTCTCCTGTAGTACCGGTCGCAGAAGTATTCCGTCAGTGGCCCCTGAGATGGTTGTCAATACCAGTTGTTCGCCGGCCTGAATACCACTCTTGATCAAGATTTGTTGTTTTTCCCGGCGCAGAATATCAACTGAGCGCAAACTGAGACGTTTTTCGCTATCAGCAATCCAGACCAGATTGTCTGAATGCAATGCTTTTCGCGGGATACTGATGATATTCGCAAATTCTTCACCCTGCAGTTCAATATCAACAAACAAACCATTGGGTAAGGTGGGCTGATTCAGTGTGTTTTTCAGCTGGTAGGGATCTTCAACTATAACTACGACGGTTGCCATGCGGCTGTTGGGATCGATTTCACCCAGACTGCGGATCAATTTTCCATGCCAGATAGCGCTGTTGTTATCAGGGAGACGAATTGTGGCAGCTGACACTTTCTTTTGCGTGCCAGCTGGGATAGTGAGCCAGGTCAGCTCTCTTGCAGGCAAGGGAATGTAGATTTCGGCTCGATCGGTTCCGGCAAAGCTGCCGATACTGGTTCCAGCGCGCAAGTATTGGCCCAGGTCAACCTGTTCCTGACTGATCCGCCCGTTAAAGGGGGCTTTTAGTTCGGTGCGCTGCAGATTGAGTTGAACTTGCTGCAGATTTGCTTCTGCGGCGGCCAGATTGGCCTGTTGTTGCTCTACTTGGATTTCTCGGGTCACCAGTGGGCCGGGCTTGCCTTTGTCGTCAAGATCGATTCGTGCCCATTCGGCTAGCGCCACCTTGGCTCGTTCACGTTCTGTTGTCAGCGCCACTTGAACCTGAGCAATCTCGGCGCGCGCTTTTTCCGTGGCTAGTTCGAAGTCCCTGGTCTCAATCTTCAGTAACGTTTCGCCTTTTTTGAACAGGCCGCCGCTGACCAGTTGTGGTGAAATCCAACTGACTTTGCCGCTGACCTCAGGGACCAGGGCAATCTCTTGTTCTGCCTGAACTGTTCCTGTCGCGTGGACTTTCACCCGGTGGGTTATGGCTTTAAGTTCGACAACATCGACCAGCACCCCTTGTTGTGGCGGGCGTTGTCGCTGTGGAGTTTTTTTCAGCTTACCCATCATATTAAATCCGACCAAGCCGATAATCAGAATCAGCAAAGGGAGGATGATTTTTAATGCCAGTCGTGATTTGTTTTTTGGATCAGTCATTTGTTCCATCCTGCTTTTTATTCAGCGTTTGCCGTTGTTGGTTGATTTCTGCTGCCATCCAGCTGCCACCCAGTGCTCGTGCCAGGGTGATTCTGTTACTGAGTTGTTGACGGTGGTTGGTCAGTTGCAGGCTGAGAATCTCCAACTGAAAAATTTGACCGAGTAACACATCCCTGCTGTCGATTAAGCCGTAGAGATAATTGTTCTGCGTGAGTTGCAGATTGTTATGATTAATCTGGCGCTGTCGTTCCAGTCTGGTTGCACTGGCAGTAGTGTTGATTTCAGCGACTAAGGCGTTTTCCACTTCTTGAAAGGCGGTCAGCAGTGTCTGCCGATAAGCGGCTAGATTTTCAGACCGAATCGCTTTCTGTCGTTCTGTTTCGGCTTGGCGGCGACCACCGTCAATCAATGGTTGTGCCAGCCCGAGCGCCAGATTCCAGAAGGTTCCTTCAATATCTCCCGCGGCCAGATGGGTCGCTGAACGCCCCAAGGTTGCCGAAAGATTGATGGCCGGAAGTTGATCTGCCAGAGCTGCGGCCAGCTCCCGATCTGTGGCCTCAAGTTGCAGGAGTGCCGCTGCGACATCGGGACGACGGGTCAAAAGATCGGCCGGTAGGCCAATATCTACCACGTTGTTCAATTGTGGTAGCTCATTTCTGTCGATAGAAACGCTTCCAGGGAATTGCCCGAGAAGTAACGCAATACTGTTCTGTGCTCGAACCAAGGCGGTTTGACGTTCTGGAACAAGGGTTTCAACGCTGGCCAGATTCTGTTGTGCCTGGTAAACCTCACTGGCAGTTGACAGTCCCGCCCGGTAACGTTCTGTCACTGTCTGCAGAAAATCACTTTTGCGCGCAGCCTGTTGTTTGAGTAATTCCAGCTGTGCTTGTTGTTCCACAGCGAGAAAATATTGCTCGGTCAATTGTGCGCTCAAACTGAGCAGCAGCGCCTGAACGTCCCTTTCACCCGCCAACTGCCGTAACTCAGCGGCTTTGTTTTTGTCGCTGAGTTTATTCCACAGGTCAACTTCGTACCCCGCCGCAACAGAGAGGCGTGCAGTCGTCGCAGATGTATTGCTGAGGATTCCGGGTGAGCGGTCGCGGCTGAGTGACCCGTTCAGATTGAGCTGCGGCCAGAGCGTGGAACCCGCTATTTTTTGCAATGCTTCCAGTTGCTGAAGTCGATACAGCGCCTGGCGCAGATCAAGATTGTTGGAAAATAATTGTTGCTGCAGCTGATTTAGCTGTGGATCGTGGAAATCTGTCCACCAGCGTTCCGACAGTTGCACCAACGGTTCAGCTTGTTGGATTGCATAATCTCCGGGGGGTGCAGAAGGCTCAAGTGGCGCCATTCGGAGCGGATTACAGGCGTTGAGCAGTAACAGGGAAAGGAATAACAGTCTCATTCTGGGGTCTCCAGTCCGGCGAGAACATATTTCATCAATTGTTCAATCAGGGTGTTGTGATCAAGGGGTTGGGGCAGCTCTGGGTTATTAAATGCAGAAAGGCTGCCCATACACATGACATGGCTCATAGTGCCAATGATGAACTGGAGTCGTGCCAACAGGATCGCCGGAGGAAGTTGCGGTAAGGCTAGATGCAGAGCTTCGAACAGCACCTGAAAGATGGGTAGAGCCAGGTCCAGAAAACAGTTACGCACTGTTGCGTCGGGTTCACTCAGAGAACGTCCAATCAAAGAGATAAAATCCCGGGCTCCCGGACTGGAATTGCGGAATTCAAGAGTGGGTTCAATAAAGGCGCGCAACAGGGCTTCCGTGTCAGGAAGGGTGGAGCTTTTTTGTGCCTGGGCAAGGACTTTTTCAATTTTTTTTGCCGGATTGTATTTAAAGGCAGCAGTCGTCGTTCTATGACTGCCTGGAGCAAGGCTTCTTTAGAACCGAAGTGATAGTTGACCGAGGCCAGGTTGGCTTCAGCCAGGCTGGTCAGTGCTCTGAGCGACGTATTATGAAAGCCCTCACGAGCAAACAACTGCTCAGCACCATCCAGAATCCTGGTTTTAGTATCGCATGGTGGCATAACAACTCTTTCCAATGAATAGGTGGATGGCAGCAAAATCGGGACTGTTTGAATGCATGGGGGCTGTCCCATGCTTTTACGAAGCAAACCACCTCAGTCCTATAGTTCGTAAACTCTCGGGACAGCCCCCGATGATCCTGGGGACCGTCCCGAGTTTACTAAAAGATTCTTTATTTAAACACTTGTTTGAAACGGGTGTCAATATTGGGGAATGGGTTTTATGAAATAAATTTCCGCTGCTTATCGAGTGGGCAGGCGGATATTTTTTTGCCTAAAAAAAGAGCATAAAGCTCTGTTTCTGATAATAATAACTTTTAAATACAGACAGTTATGATTTTGGCACGCTGACTGCTATAGCAACTATCGATAACTAGACCGGAAGCCGTAATTTTTTTAAAAGGAGAACCTCAGAATGAAAAAGGTCGAATGCATTATCAAGCCGTTCAAGCTGGACGATGTCAAAGCCGCAATCTGCGATCTGGGTATCAACGGGATGACCGTCAGTGAAGTGCGTGGGTTTGGTCGCCAGAAGGGGCATACGGAGTTATATCGCGGCGCCGAGTATCAGATCGATTTTATCCCGAAAATAAAAATTGAACTGGTGCTTCACTCAGATCAAGTCGAAGCCGTTGTCGCCGCCGTTCAGCGCGAAGCCAGCACCGGACGGATTGGTGATGGCAAGATCTTTGTCAGTGCCATCGATCAATCGATTCGAATCCGAACCGGAGAATCGGGCGAGGACTCCCTTTAAACCAATCGATAAACGTTTAATTCAGACGTTCAATATAAAAGGAGAACAAAAGATGAAAAAGCTCATTGCTGTCCTACTCGCCGGGTTACTGGTGCTGCCCACCCTGGTTTTGGCCGAAGACGCCCCGGTTTCTGAGATGACCTATATCCTCAATACCTTTTCCTTCCTCGTGATGGGAATCCTGGTCATGTGGATGGCCGCCGGTTTTGCCATGCTTGAAGCTGGCCTGGTTCGTTCCAAGAACGTGGCCACCATCTGTCTTAAAAATATCTCCCTGTTCGGAATCGCCGGCATTCTGTTTTATATCGTCGGCTACAATCTGATGTATGCCAACGTAGACGGTGGATTTATGGGCAGCTTCGGTTTTTGGAGTGCTGACGATACAGCAGCCCTCGCTGGTGATTACTCTGGCGGCTATTCCGGCGCTTCTGACTGGTTCTTCCAGATGGTTTTCTGTGGTGCTGCCTGTTCGGTTGTTTCAGGGTGTGTTGCTGAACGAGTCAAGCTCTGGGGGTTTTTGGCCTTCTGCGTCATCTTGACTGGCTTTATCTATCCCATCCAAGGTTCCTGGGGCTGGGGTGGTGGCTGGTTAGCTGAACTGGGTTTCTCAGACTATGCCGGTTCCACAATCGTTCACTCGGTTGGTGGTTGGGCTGCTTTGACCGGTGCTATTATCCTCGGGGCACGAAAAGGCAAATACGGTAAAGGTGGTCGGGTCAATCCACTGCCTGGTTCCAATATTCCCATGGCAACGCTGGGAACCTTCATCCTCTGGATGGGTTGGTACGGATTTAACGGCGGTTCTGTTCTTGCTCTGGGTGATGCTGCTTCTGCGATTGAAATGTCCAACGTTATGGTCAATACCAATATGGCCGCCTGTGGCGGGATGATTGCTGCCATGATCATGGTGCAGGTCATGTATAAAAAGGTGGATGTCACTATGGCCCTTAACGGTGCCTTGGCTGGCTTGGTGTCGATTACTGCCGGTCCAGCAACTCCCTCCCTAGGGGCCGCCGTTCTGATTGGTGGTGTTGGTGGTGTTCTGGTTGTACTCGCGGTGCCATTTTTCGATAAGCTTAAAATTGATGATGTTGTTGGTGCTCTGTCAGTTCACCTGGTTTGCGGAATCTGGGGAACCATGGCCGTCCCGATCACCAACCCTGAGACCAGCTTCTTTACTCAGCTGATCGGTGTTCTAGCAACTGCCGCCTTCGTCATTATCACCAGTTCTATTGCCTGGTTGGCTCTCAAATACACGATCGGTATCCGGGTCAGTGAAGAAGATGAAATGCTCGGTTGTGATTCCAGTGAAATCGGTATGGAAGCCTACCCCGATTTCCAACGGGTCAGTATCGGTGGTTCCTCGGGTATCTCTGGTTATACTTCATCTTCGGTGCAAAGAGGCTAAGGAGAGGCAAAGCAAGATTGTTGCATGGGGAAAAGGTGCCGCTGTATTTAGCAGCGGCACCTTTTTTTAGTGTGGGAAGATTAGATCGAGGTTTTTTTAAGGTTACTTGAATAACAACTCTGATAAAGCCCCGGAGAGTTTTAATTCATAACTGCCATTGGGTGTTTGACGTGAACCCAGCGTCAGCAAGTCAATAAGCATGGGATCAATTTGATCTTCTGGACGCATTTCTATCTTCATATTGACCTGCGTTGAAGCCATGTTTCGACCTAACAGGAGAGACCCCTTCCCATTGATTTGCAAGTCTCCCTTGTCAGCTCTAAGGGTCATAATTTTAAAGGAACGCCCACGCCCTGTGCCATTAATGGCAACATCCCCAAGATTGAGAGACAATGGCAGGTCGCTATTCCCTGTGACGTTGACACCCTTAAGTGTCAACGCCACAAGGCTTTCGGTAGTTTTCCCCAACGGAACAACACTTGCCAACGTCATTTTTTCCAGTTGGCCGGACACTTTAATTGCCTGCTCTTTTGGCAATAACAGACCAAGGTTAAGCTGAGATGCCGCTGCGCTCAAGGTCCCATCGCGAGACATATCTGCCCATAGTGTCCCTCCAAACAACTGCATATCCAGACGCACACCCGGATTTTTGGAAAGCAGGGTCAACCACTGTGGAGTAATAGAAAAAGAGTCAATTGAGATTGGAGGCCAAAGTGGTTTTTCTGGTCGAATCAGAAAATCTGAGCCTTCAATAGCCAGGAAACCCATTTTTATTTCTCCCTGATCCACAATAATATGACCTTGTGTCTCTATAGCGGAGATAATTTTCTGCTTGACCTTCATCTCGGGGAAAGAAAATAAAAACCCTGCGGACAAGCCCAAAATAAATAAAATAAGAGCAACTAAAACTATTTTAGATTTGCTGAATAGCATTGATATAGTGTGTTTCATGTTGAGTTCTTGCCATAGACAGAAACTGTCATCGTAAGGTCGAGCTGTGACGAATTATCAAATCTTTGCTTAACCCGAAATTTTTTTACCTGCATCTGACTTGCGGGTGACTCAACCTTCCAAAGTAGCTGTAACACCAGCTCAAGTGATAATTTTTCAAGCTTAATGTCAAGGTTATCGACACGCATCTCCCCTTGTATCTGTGGCGGCTGTGGGCGAATATAGCTTAACTTTTCGCGACTAGTTATACTGGAAGCCAGCTCTTCCACCTTTGCCAGTGGTGACAACGAGCCTTTGTTGCTCAATGACTTCTGAGCTTTGTCCAATTGTCTTTTTAACGATTGATACTCAGCCTGCAGGCTTCTCACTTCTTCGAGCTGAAGCTGTTTGGCAGCAATCTTCTTGTCAAACCGTTGCAAAGCATTATGATAGGGCTGATAGACACCATAAAAAGCAAACATTACCAAAACAATGGCGATCCCGACGATTAGAAATACTTTTTCACGCTTTTCCAATTGATCAATACGATTGAACACAATTTTTTCCTAGCTAGCAGTCTGTCGGACTAACAGGGCTGAAGCGAAAATTTGGCCGTTTGTGATCAGATTTTGGCTCATTTGAGAGTAATAGCCATAGCTATTGGTCGAAAAGGAGCTGAAATCTGAGCCAAACAGACGAATTTGCAGCCAGCTCATTGATAGTCCGACAGGCTGCTAGTTTGGGACAAGATCCAAAAATAGACGAAAGTTAATTTTATCCCCTTTAAGTGCCATTTGAGCATCAGCAACCCGAATATTTTTTACGAGAGGCGATTTTTCCAACAATTCTGTCATCTTATTAATCGCATCAAATGACGTGGCATTGCCGTTGATATTGACCTCCCCCTGACCCACACTGAGCTCCTGAACTTCAATCGGAATGATACCCGTGGTCTCAGAGAGAATCTTCAGAATTGATAGAATTTGGGGCTGAGAGCTGCCAATGATAGTCGTATTTTCGCGCAATTCCCTGATACTGCTTTTCATTTGTAGAGGGATATCAACTATTGCGGTTGTTGGTGGAAATGTTTGATGAAAAAGTTGAGCCATCTCTCCTTGGAGAGCGTCCACCTGGATTGCCTTGGTTCGATATTGAACAATAGCAGCCGTAGCGACAATCAGCACAGTGATGGCTATCAGGCCAGCGGTAACCCACAGAGTTCTTTTGAGCTTTTGCCATTCACCTTTTAAAGCATACTTACCACTGCGAAAATTAAAGGATTTCCATTGTTTTGTCTCAGTAGCCCTGTATGCCAAAGCAGTTGCATGAATAAAGACCGAAGGAATATCTTCACCAGCTAACCTCAAAACAAGTTCTTTGGCTTCGTAGCCAATATCATTCAGTTTTTTGGTGAGGACCTCGCCGTCGACATCGCCGAAAATGAAAATGGGCGATTTCACATCTTTACTGATCGCCATAAGAGCCTGAATTTCTCTTGAAATACTTCGTATATCATCCTCGTTCTCAGGCTCAATTTTTTTAGGCAACAGTCGGTAGTCGGTCAGCTCTCCAGATTGAATTTGGCTGATGGTGGTCTCTTGAGAGTTGACTGCAATCAGAATCGCATCTTTTGTGCTTTCAGCGACAAGTGGCACCAGTGAAAAGGGGGGCAAATCAAGTATGTGCAAGGGAAGCTCAGCCTGCTGAGCAGCAGCCAAAAGGTTTTCCACTGTTTGCCGGGGAATTGCAGCTGCAGTGACCCGCGATACCCCGTCAGAATTCCTGGTATTTATAATTGCGTTGGTCATACAGTCCTCTATAGGGACTGGAATCTGCGAACTCAAAGAAAAGGGGACAGCCGCCTCTATCTTTTTTGTCTCATGGAAGGGAAGCTCTAGTTTACGGACATAAGCCGTCTTCGCCGGTAACGCTGCTGCCAACCGGTCTCTTATGCCGAAGTGACCATCAAAATTTTCACACAGATCCGCTAGCTGGTCAGATAACCCTTCACCCTGACTTGAGAAAAAACCAATTCTTTTCAAGTCGTTTTTTTCGTATTCCAGCAGAGTTAAGTAACTGCAATCTGTTCCAATATCCAATCCAATAAAACGCTTCTTCATTACAATTAAATTGTCCTTATATAAGACAAGACGTTATTTTTTTTATTAAACCGGGTTTCAAGTGAACGTCTGCCATCATTAATAACGGCTTCAGCGGAAATCTTATAAAATTCGCTTGTCGTGCCTAGCAGCCTTTGGCTTTCAAAAGATCTCATCAAGCTGTATTGATCCTCAGGTAGTAGGGTTTTCAAGCTTTTAATAGACTGGATGGGAGCATCACGTCGATTGTCAATGATAAGGTCAACAGTCTGTTCTTCCAGCTTTGCACTCAGAGACAGGAGCACTTCACGCCCGGCGGTGTTAATGTTTGTTCGTTTACTGTCAGCAACCGATAAATATGGACTGACGATCTTAAATATCTCATCCGTAAATCCCTTCACCAGCAGAAGGTCTTCAAGTGATTCGATAGAGCCATTCTTACACCCATAGGGCTCCGCCAAGCTCTGGTAATATGAACTTTCAGCCCCGGCAACGGGCATTTCCAAATCATCGGTCTGAATGAGTTGAAAGGGTTCATCTCCCTGGTCCAGCCAGTCTATAACAGCTGCTGTTAGCTCAGCAGGCTGATCAATTTCAAGTGATAATAGCAAGCGGTAAAAACGGTCGACAACAACCGTTTGTGGATTATTTCCGCTCACCAGCGAATTCACCGCCAGCTTCCCGTCTAAATCCTCTACAGTCATAGTAACAAAGCCCTCTCCCACCGGATAGTTAATAACCCCTCCACCCCAGACCTCAGTAGGAGAATCATAATCGTTATTATCCAATAAAAGCAGTTTTTGACCTGCTGTAATACCACCACGTGCAAGATAGTAGGCCCTGGTACTATCACGAAAGGTTTCGGCCAGATGCTGTTCTATCAGTGTAGAATATGCAAGCTCCATGAGAATGGAGGTCAGCAACGTAACAACAATTAAAACAAGTAAAAGAGCCATCCCTTTTTCGCTGTTTTTTCTTTTCATTATTGAGAACCGGCCACAGGGAACTTAAATGCTGTTAAAAATGAAATTTCTTCTCCTTCTTTATCATATGCGGTGAGCAGAACTTCAAGCATATCGGGAAAGCCCTGAAGTTTTTCATCCCACTGATTTTGCCAAGTTTTTTCTGAAAGAAAACGGATTCTGAAGTTTTTGATCCCGGTAGCCATCCGCATTGCTGGAAAATCCTGGCCACTCAGGCTGCCCCAAAGAGGCTTTTCCGTCCTCAGAATAACATACCTGCTATCTTTACTTTCTCGATCCTCGACCAGCTCATACCTGACTGCAACAAATCTGGTACCATTGATATTCAAAGAGGATGCTGCTGTAGTACTCAGTTCAAAAAAAAGCTCACCTTTTTCATTTAATCCACCCCGTAAGATATTTGTATCACTGCCATTATGAACATACACCCCATGAATTTCACGGCCAATCCGGTCGAGAATCACGCGAGCCTGATGGTAGGTTTCACTATTGCGGTCAAGTTTGTCCTTCGTCGCGCTGATGGAAGTAAAAACACCGTATATTGATGAAATAGCAATCGCAAATATACTGATTGCTATCAGAACCTCTATCAGGGTAAACCCCTGTGGCCGCTCCGAGGAAGATTGCTCAAAAAATGAAGGAATCGATCGACACAAACTCATTTTTATCTCTATTCCCCCACACAACATCAACCGTTACCATGCGCACAGAGGCCAACGGGGTTTCTGAAAAACTGATTTCCCACTTATATTGGTCGTGCGGCTCCTCAAAGCTCCCCTGGCTGGCCTCCTGAAGCAGAACACCGTCGGATGCAGCTTCTACTTCACTCATTTTGTATTGAGCCAGGAAGGTGGCCTGAGTCATTCTTTGTAAAAACCCATGGGTTGCAATCGTCCGGTTATTGAGCGCTTGAAGAGAAATCAGAGCAATACTCATGATAGCCATAGCGATCATGACCTCAAGCAGAGTAAAGCCACCAGACTTCGTTTTATTTACGCTTTGAATCTTATTGAATGACACAAGCAACGGCATAAATCATTTCCACTATAAATGCTGATTTTTAATCACTACCTGGGTGAGTCAAAATTCTCGATAGCCCTCATACCTTTCACTGTGACCCGTCAATGAGTTAAACTGTACGGTCAGGATTTGATTCTCTGCGCCACTCAGATGAACCGTCGATCCCTCTATCCACCCGGATGGAAGTATCCGTACGGGAATCTCTCCGCTACTGAAAGAGCCCCGACCAGAGATTGTGACATCCATGAAACGGATGCCCTGTTTTAATTTTATCTCCTCTGGAATTCTTTCAACGTTCGTGACACTCCCATCAACTTCAATAACCACGGCTCGATAAGACCCACTATCCAAATTATAAATTATTCGATGTTCCCTTGATGAGAGCGCAGCTTCATTAAATAGATATTTTATGGTCCAGGATAGCCTCCTGGCTGAATGCTGCAGACCTCCCTCCCCTATATGAGAAAAATGGGGAATAGCAACAATCGAGAACATGCCAACCAGAAAAAGCACAATTGTCAGCTCAAGAAGAGTAAAGCCGGAAGAGTTATTAGAACTCCCAACTGTTGATATCGGCATCAACTCCCTCACCTCCCGACTCCCGATCAGCACCGTATGAGATGATATCATAATCTTTACTATGTGGTCCCGGTGAGAGGTAAAGGTAGTTCCCTTCCCATGGATCCAGTGGAACTTTTTTTAGGTATCCGCCCTCAGGGTATTTGGCCGGAATTCGCCCGGTACTCGGGATACTGGCAAGAGCATTAAGCCCCTGCTCTGTGGTCGGATAAAATCCATTATCCAATTTGAACATCCCGAGCGATTCCTCTAACCCTTTAATGTCGAGCTGAGCTTTTGTGATCCTCGCCTGATCAGGACGATCGAGGAGTTTGGGAACAACAATTGAGGCCAATATGCCAAGGATCACCACAACAACCATGATTTCAATGAGTGTAAACCCTCGAGCGTCGGAACATTGCTTTTTCATGATAAAAATCCTTTGAAGTATTTTTAAAATCCCTGGCTCGCTTCAAAAAGCGGGAGCAGAATGGCGAGAACAACAAAACCCACAACTCCACCCATCACCAAAATCAAGATTGGTTCCAGGAGTGAAAGAAGACTGGTAATTGATAAATCAGTTTGATGATCATATGAGTCTGCCACGCGCGACAACATCGATTCTAACTGCCCACTTTTTTCCCCGGCAGCAGTCATCTGCGCAACCATAGGTGGAAAGACCGCCGACTCTTTTAGACTTTTTGCTAAAGAGCCTCCTTCCTGGACATGGCGGCGTGCCTTATCGATTGCATCCCTCAGCACGATATTTCGCAGTAGACCCTTGGAAATATCCAGAGCTTTGAGCAGTGGAACCCCGCTTTGTAATAACGTTCCGAGAGTACGAGAGAACCAGGCCGTTGAAATAAGCAAGTTCAAACGACCAAAAATAGGAATTTTGAGCAATATACTGTCAGTTTTATGTAACCCGGCTGGTGTTTTGCGGTAACGTTGAAACGCAACAACAGCCGCGATAATTATAGCCAGAAATACAATCCACCAGTTCTTAACCCCATCACTTAAGGCAATCAAAAGCTGCGTCGGCCACGGCAGAGCACGGTCTAAGTCAGTGAGCATAAGGGTTATCTTTGGCACCACGAAAATAAAAAGAAATGTCAACACTCCTGAACCGACCAGAACCATCAGAAGCGGATATGCCGTCGCTGCCTGTATCCGTGATTTGATACGCGCCTGTTCATCAAGAAAGTCTGCCAGCTGAAGGGTCACCTGATCCAACGTACCACTACTTTCACCAACCTGGATCATGTTGACGAAAAGATCTGGGAAAACCTTGCTATAACCATCCATAGCTTCGTGCAAAGAGGAGCCCTGAAGTATTTTTTCTCGAATCGCCATAAGGGTGTTACCCAATAAGGGCTGATCCGTTTGTTCCCCGAGAGTTAGTAATGATTCGTCTAGTGAGATTCCAGCACTCAAAAGGGTTCCCAGTTGACGCGTTGTTGCAGCAAGATCCGCCGAAGTCACCTTGCGGTTGAAGCCGAATGATTTGAACAACCCGGAAGAAGGCGATTCTGCAAGTTCACCAAGCTCAGTAATGAAGATCCCCTGCTGTGACAGTTTTTTCACTACCGCTTTACGCCCGGTACCATCAGCCTTGCCTGAGACTTTATGTCCCTTTACATCAAATCCCGAATACTCAAAAAAAGGCAATGTCAGACCTCCTCCTGGGTAACACGGAGAACTTCTTCAAGGGTGGTTTCCCCTTGCAGAGCTTTAGCAAGTCCGGCAGAACGAAGCGGTTGCATGCCTTTTTGCTTCGCCATCTTGCGAATACTTGCGGCATCCTTATTTTTCAGCAGCAGATCACGAACTGCGTCATCCATTGCCAGCAACTCATAAATCCCGGTTCGCCCCCAATAACCAATATTCATACAGCGGTCACAACCACGCCCAGCAAAAAAAACCGGGTTGGCCGGAAGCCCTTCATCCTTCAGTTCCTCCAACAGCTCTGCAGGCGGGATAGATTCTTCACGACAAAAAGGACAAATCTTGCGCACTAACCTCTGGGCCAGGATACCAACGATACTGGATGCTGCAAGGAACGGTTCAACCCCCATCTCCACAAGTCTGGTTAAAGCTCCCGCCGCATCATTGGTATGTAGAGTGGAAAAGACCATATGCCCAGTCAACGCCGATTGAATGACGATTTCAGCCGTTTCCTGATCACGAATCTCTCCGACCATGATAATATCGGGATCCTGCCGCAATATCGATCTTAGCCCATTAGCAAAGGTCAAGCTGATCTTGGGGTTGACCTGTAGCTGACCAACGCCCGAAAGTTGATATTCAATCGGATCTTCTACCGTAATAATATTTTTTTCGAGGCGGTCCAAACGCGTCAGGGCTGAATAAAGGGTGGTGGTTTTCCCTGAGCCGGTTGGCCCTGTGACCAGAAAAACCCCATGTGATTTATTGATCATAGCGGAAACTTGGTGCAGCAGATTTTCTTTAAGACCAATCTCCTCCAAAGTCAGAATACTCGATGCCTTATCAAGCAGTCGTAAAACCACCCGCTCACCAAATGCCGTAGGCAGGGTTGAAACCCTGACATCGATATCCTGGCCTGCAATCCGGACTCTCAAGCGACCATCCTGGGGCAAGCGCTTTTCGGCAATATTTAACTGAGACATGATCTTAATGCGCGAGATAATTCCGGCATGTGCTTTAAGTGGAGGCTTCAGGACACTGTAGAGGATACCGTCAATCCGGTAACGAATCATCAGTTCATTTTCAAACGGTTCAATATGAATATCGCTGGCACGCTCTTTATATCCTTGAGTCATCAAACTATTGACAAAGCGAATAATAGGCGCTTCGTCAGAGGTATCCAGCAAATCCTCCGGCTCGAAATCCCGAGCCAGATCTGTCGTGTGATCCCCCTCTATTTCTTCAATAACATTATGGGCCTCACCAGCCTTACCTTCATAACTTTTGTTAATTGCTCTGAGTATTTCAGCCGCTGGAGCAAGGCAAGGTTCAATCGTCTCTCCGGTCAGCGCACCAAGATCGTTGAGCAATGATGAGTCAAGTGGGTCAGCCACAGCAACGAGAAGACGGTCGTCAATTCGCTTGATCGGGTAGCATCTTTTCTCTTTGGCATAGCCGATAGGAATGAGTGTGAGCAGGTTTTTCAGCTTTGACTGCTCGGGCAACTCTCGGTAAAAAATCAGATTTTGCTGCTCAGCCAAGGCTTCCGCCAGAACCATCTCGGAAACGTTTTTTTTGCTTAATAAAATCTCCCCCAGCCGCAAGCCACTTTGCTGTTGTTCGATAAGTGCCGAGTCGATAGCTGTTGCGGCAACTGAGTAGTTTTTACTCAGGATCTGACCCAGGAGCTGCCATTTATTGTTGCTCAAAATCTCAACCCCACCGCTCATTGATCGACGTCTGAAACTTGTTTGGAAAAAGTGTCTTGTAATTCTTCTGGCATAAACTGTTTGGCAGAATTCTTATTTTTTGAGGTGATAGCGAGCAGATCCCCCGGGCTATTGATGATGCTTGGAGTGATAAAAATCAATAGGTTGGTTTTCTGCTCGGTTACTTTTTTATGTTTGAACAACCAGCCCAGTCCCGGGATATCTCCCAAAATTGGAACCTTTGACATGGTTTCCTGAGAATTAGTGCCGATAAGACCACCAAGAACAACCGTGTGCTGACTTTGCGCCAGAATAGTGTTCTGGATGAGCCTTTTAGTCAAAGTAGGCCCAACCTGGTCAACGTTACCAACACTGGTTGCCGCGAGGTCGGTAATTTCTTGAAAAATGTCAAGTTTGACCAGATTATCTTCTATAATCTGCGGGGTAAAACGTAAAGTTAATGCAACATCTTTCCGCTCTACTGAAACCGACTGGGATAGACTACTACTGTCTGTCAAGCGTTCAGTGATAATCGGGACATTGGAGCCAACAATAATTGTGGCCTCTTTGTTGTCTGAGGTTAAAAGACGTGGAGCCGAAAGAATATTTATATCTCCGTTTTTTTCAGAAAGATCTATCAAGGCAGAAATTGCTGGGACTGTGACAGGGTTGCCATCGAGTCCATTGACTGTGATCGGATTAAATAATCCGCCCAGTAAAATTCCTTCGATTGTTTGCGAGAGCAGACTTGGAACTCCGGAGTCGGCAGCCGCCAGGCTACCAAGATTTGCAGCACCAGTATTGAGGTTGCTGGTGCCAAAGGCCAGCCTGTCGCTGCCCAGGTCAATAGCCCCGGAAAGAGAGGCTCCAAGTTCCCGAGTCGCGGCCATAGACACTTCAAGAATCAATGCTTCAACGTAAACCTGCTTCCTTTTAATATCCAGTCCCTCAATGATCTTTTTTATAACATTATAGTCATCATGCTGTGCATTGATGACCAGAGCGTTCGTCGGCTTATCGGGGGTAATGGTAACGGGTGTTGAAGACAGGGGCGTTGTATTGTCTTTTGACCCATTTGCTTGGGTTTTTATTTCTGCTTGAATCCCGGTTAGAATTTGGTTGAGGGTCTCCGCAAGAGTCGTTGCATCGGCATTTTCAAGTTTGTAAATATTGATGTTGGATTTTTCTTCCGTAACGTCTCGATCCAGAATCTCAATCAAATGTTTAACTTTTTCTAAACCCTCCGCATCGGTCAACACAATTAAAGAGTTTGTACGAGCGTAAGGAATGACTTTGCTGTTGCTGCCCACAGAGATTGAAAGGTTACTTTTTCTCCTCGTTTTGGTCGAGACCCCCTGCTCCAACAGTATTTCCAGGCAGATATCGGCAACTTCTTTGGCATCAGCATGTTTGAGCTGAAAAGCAACCAGATCACCCGTCAAATCAGGTTGATCCAGTTGCTTCAGTATTTTTACCAGGCGCTCAATCGTTGCCGAGCTCTCTGTCAGGATAAGGGTGTTTGTTTTGGGATAAGCAATGATATTCCCGGTTGCCGGCATAAGTGGTGCAAGAACCGATTTTGCAATGGTGTCGACATCAAGGTAATCCAAACGTATCAACCGGGTAACGAACTGATCAGTCGCAAAATCCGCACTACTGTATTGGATCGGCAGGCTATCCTGACGGGCATTTTTAACCGAAACAATTTTATTGATTTTACCCGAGGGAACAACAGTGTATCCTTTGACATTCAAGACCGTCATAAAAAGCTGATAAATCTCATCCAAGGTCATCACCTCAGGGGTGATGATGGTGACTTTTCCCTTGACAGTATCGTCGTAAAGAAAATTTTTCCCGGTCAGCTCACTTATTGTTTTTATCAGTTCAGTCAGCTCAATATCCTTGATGTCCAATGAAATCCGATCATCGGGCGGAGTTTCCGCATTCGCTTCAAACAAGAGCGGACTAGCACAAAGACAAACCAGGACCATAAATATGGTCAATATATTAGAGATTCTCAAGAAATTCTCCTAGTTGAGTTCATAAGTAAAAGTCATCGCCTCGCCCTTGCGTTCGACAGCCAGACTGAGCTGTCTCGCTTCACGCAGTTGCTGAAAAACCTGCAGCCCTGATTCTGGGCCATCCAGGGCTATGTCGTTAATATTGAGAATGACATCCCCGCGCTTGAGCCCCAGTTTGTTTAAAATGGATGCCCGCTTAAGCCGACGAATGATAAATCCATCCGTTTTACCATTCGTGATCCGCGGTTGCATTAGTGCTAAACGCAGCTCGACAGGAAGATTTTGTCGCGTTTCTTCTGCGGTTCTCCGGGGCACGACCCAGTGTCCTTCATCTATCTGCTTAATCCCATCATCCGCTGATGATTTGCCCGACTGTGGCCGTGCAACATCAACTTCGACATCCCCGACGACCGACACATCTGTCAAGCTTTTATCCCGCTCTCTGATCTGAATACGATTTCTGAAAATCTTTTCTATCGTTCCATCATCAGGAAGCGTTTCATCCAGATGAAAGATCTCAAATTCCCCATCTACCTTCATCAAAGCAAGTGAATTTTCACCAGCAGCGACGGTGCCAAGCAGAATTCGGTTAAAAGCTGCCATATTGCCCGTGCCTGAAACCGAACCATTGGAAGACAGATCCTCGTCTTTCCCCAAGTCAACGGTCGCTGAATTTGAACGCCCTGCAGGATCAAAAAGATTGCGCTGTAAAATCTGGTTCAAATCAGCAGCAACGATAACCTTCACTTTTTCGGTTTTTTCTGGAACAGAGCGACGAGAGGTGCTCCCTTCCCAAGTCATGTTTGCATCAAGCCAAGCCCCACCTAACAAACCACAGGCCAACCCCAGAAAAGCCAGCAACAGCAGGTTAATGTGCAGATAATATTTCTGATAAAATGCCAGCATTAGCACTGAAACCTTTTTTTTCTGTCACCCATAGGTGGAGAGATTTCCCTAAATCCGGGCGGTGAAGTCGTAGCATTTATTTAAAACGCAGGCAGCTTACCATATCAAATTACTAGGAGATAACTTAAAATCCTCCCGATCATTTTACTATCAGTTTTAGCCCAACAATCATCTCTATTAAGAACTATCCGCCAGGTGCATTCAACTCAAATAAATAACCATCGAGATTCAAAACAGTTGTTGTTGATTTAA
Organism: Desulfuromusa sp.; assembly: GCA_027858895.1. Taxonomy (GTDB): domain Bacteria; phylum Desulfobacterota; class Desulfuromonadia; order Desulfuromonadales; family Geopsychrobacteraceae; genus Desulfuromusa. The sequence continues at coordinate 49,530 of JAQIBX010000153.1, forward strand.
TTTCCTGAACAATTAAGCCATCTTTAATGCTGTCGTTTTCATGTAAAATTTTTCCATTAATGCGAACAATTCTTCTTGCGGGTTTAGAATTATAAAAATGTAATGATATTTCAAGTTGTGGCAGCTTCTGTTTGATCAAAAAAGGTAGCTCTGAATAGTTCTGTATCGGGTTCACTGCCTTTTCTGTTTTTGCCTGCGCCGAAGGTTTTTGTGCAGCTTCTTCTAACTGTATGTTCACTGTACTTGGTGCCACCCTTACTGGGATGGGTGGATTGACTTCCTCAATTTTATACTCAAGTTTTCCTGGTTCTTCATCATCGGTGTCAGCAAGGAAGGTAGAGCTGGACACCAGCTCCCCCGATTTTTTTACATGATCGACCAGGTCATTTTTTTCTGAAAGGGCGTCAGTGCTGCCCCGCAATACCGTCTTGTCAGCTAAAGGGCGATTGATTGTGCTCAATTCAGCAGCATTTTTCGATTGATCATATTGGAAGTGACCTAAAAACCATCCGACCAGCAAGGTTCCTGAAAATATTGCGATCAGGGAGAAAACTTTTATTTTTTTACCCCTGGTCCGCCGCCGCAGGATCAGAACCTGTTTTTTTATTTTTATATTTTCCTTCTCGAAGCCCTTGTTTTCAGCTTTTTTAAGTGCATTGAGGATAAAAGACATCAGTCGGTGTCTCCCTCAAACAGTCTTGGCCCTGGCGTGTCAATGCCACGGTTAAGTTGAATGATGGTTTGCACTCCCAAAACACCATCGGGCGTCAGATTAGACATGAATTGAAACTGTTTTAGCGCACCAAGAAGAGATCCTTCCAGTACTTTTTCTGTCCCTTTAACCTGATAGAGCCCATGCCGTTCCAGCGCCGCAGCAAGCCACCCAGTCATCCCGGACTGCTGACCGGGGAATAGCAACCCGGGAAAAGATGCTGGAGCCTTCCACAAAAGGAAATACTCGCCAAACCAGCGATTTTCCAACACGTCGATATCAAGCTCAATCGGTTTTTCAGCACCCAGAAACACAGCGCTATGACCGTTTAATCGTGATAACAGAGTATAAAATGGCAGGCCTTGATCATCATAAAGGGTTAAAATAACAGGTCGGTTTAATTTTTTTAGCCACTCGAAGCTGCCTTTTTTCTTAAGACATCTAAGGCCATGATCCTTTGCAAAAACACATGGCTCACTGGCACCGACACTGTAGTCAAGCATCCAGAGTACGGCAAGTTGAGAAAAAACGCTGTCGAAACTATTTCCAAAACCCAGCTTATCAGGCCATAGCGCAGGCAACGGTTCCAGGTCTGGTTTTTTTTCCTCAACTGAAAGTGAAGACTGAGCTGGTTCCACTGGTTGAGCAATTGAGACTGGATTCACGTCCGGAGCTACTGCACTTTGCACTGCAGGCAGATTGATTCCAGATTCAGGGAAAATCGTTAATGCAAAAACGATAGCAGCTATCGCTGATAAAGAGAGCGCTGCGAGCAACCACTTTGATTGGTGATTTTTCAGTTCCAGGTCAAAGGTTTCTATGCCCGCCTGCTTAACTATGCCTCGGGTAACTTCTTCTTCCAGTTCCGTATAGGCGCCAAGCAGGGACCGGTCACACAGCAGATTGATCAGACGGGGTATCCCGCCGGTTAACTTATAGATCAATTTGTTGGCGCCATCAGTAAACAGAACCCGTTCTCCACCAGCAATATTGATGCGGTGCAAAATGTAGAGAGCCGTATCTTCCTCACTCAATGGACCTAGATGATAGCGAGCGGTAATACGCTGAGACAACTGACTCAATTGCGGTCTGCGGATCAATTCCCTGAGCTCAGGCTGCCCGAGCAAAACAATCTGGAGTAATTTGTGCCGACTCGTTTCCAGGTTTGTCAAAAGCCGCAACTGTTCAAGCACATCAGCCGTCAGATTTTGTGCTTCATCAATAACAATGACGGTCTTCTTTCCTTGCTCGTTAATTTTAAGCAGGTGCTTATTGATCCTATCGATCATATTCTTTTTAGAGGCTTGTTCAGGTCTTTCGATCGACAGTTCATCACAAACCGTCTCGAGCAGCTCCAAGGCCGTAATTTTAGGATTAATGATGAAGGCAAAATTGATTTCAGGTGGGGCCTGCTCGAACATACATTTGCAGAGTGTCGTTTTACCCGTACCGACTTCACCGGTGAGAAGGACAAATCCCCCCTCGGTTTGCAAGCCGAAAAGGAGATGGGCCAACGCTTCCTGATGGCTGTCACTCATGTAAAGGTAATTGGGATCCGGCGCAATTGAAAATGGTTTTTCATTGAGCCCAAAGTATTCAGCGTACATCTATGCCCCAGTGCTCTTCCCGTAAGTCCCTGTTTTATAGTCGATAAACATATCCAGACCTACGTGAGTTGATGACCGAAAATGATTTAGCATACCTCGAGCCACGTGGGAAAAAAAGCTCTAAATCTGAGAGTTACTTGCCTATGCTGACTAAATAGCAAAGTTGACAGATGCAGATTGCGGTGCTAGCGTCCATCGTTAATTTTACCAGTAGAGCATGAAGCAGCCCCTCTATCTAAATCTTTTCTGCAGGCAGATTCAATGCAAAAGCGCCACATAAATCCTCCCAAAAAAATTGATCTGGTCATTCGGGCTGCTCGTAAGCTGTTTGTCGAGAAAGGCTTTCGCGGTGTCGCAATACCGGAAATCGTTAAAGAATCAGGCGTCAGCGTCGGAGCTATTTATCTCCATTTCGACAATAAAGAGAAATTAGCCCAAACCGTTTATCAATACACGCTGGATCAATTTACTGAGCAATTTTCTGAATGCTTAGCAGGCAGAGAAACTGCTCAAGACAAATTAAGTGCTTTTGCTGAGTTGGTTTTTGAACTGACCGAAGAAGATCCGGATATGATGGAATTTATGCTATCCGCATGTAAAGAAATTCGCTCACATCTAATTATCCCCTTATGCACCAGCGATGCGTTCACTGAGGTGCAGCAAATTGTCAAACGTGGGATTACCTCAGGTGACATCAAGGCGGGGAATTACTTTCTTACGGCGATTTCTTACACTGGTGTCATTCTTCGTGCTGCTGATCTTCGCTTGCAGGGAATCATCGAACAACCACTTCATGACATTTCTGCCGAACTGATCGACAATGCCTGGTCCAGCATTTCGGCTGCGCCACTACCAAGTTAAGAAACGACCATCACCCTACCCAGCTTTACTTGAAACTTCCCATGAAAAGCAAAGTTCCAACTCACGATAATTCAAAACAAAGAACCTGTTTCTTTATCAGACATGGTATAGCCATGATCAGCCTACCAATATGCCATCATTTAGTTCTATGCATATCCAGATATATTGAATGATAATATTAGTATAAATATTTGATATTTATATGTTTTTCCGTTTAACATTAAATCAGCAGTTTTAATAAAATTACCCCTTGATCTCTCCATAAAAGCTCTGTAATTTAGCTTGGAAAGAGTAATCGTTCTTTCTTGTGTGTGAACTTTATAACCATAAAAGAAGAACTAACGCGCAGGCAAATAAGCCTGTAACTGCCAAAGGAGAGATTATGTTTCGAGAGGTCAAGAAAAATTTTAGCAAGCTGAGCCTGATGCTGCTTATTGTAACTGCGGCGTTCCTGCTCTGGGGCTGTAGCGGAGGCGGAAGTGAATTCGATGCACCAGAAGCAACAAATTCGGCGCCACTTGCCGGACAGACCCAGAATGTATTGATCGATGCTGACACACTCAAAGCTTGGGTTGATGACGGTTTGGTCAACAATGATGAAAGTTACGAAAATGTTGTCATTCTGACCGCCGGTGGATCTTATGATGCTGGCCATATTCCGGGAGCCCAGAACTGGAGTGTCTCCGGAATGGAGCGTTGGGAAGGTCCGGTGTACAGTGGCAATATGGTCCTCGATGGCCCGACGATGGATGCCATGTTGTGCGAATATGGTATTGATGAGCGGACCACTATCGTGTTTGCCGGCAGTGGCAACCCTTCCCGTCTGTATTTTAATTTCCGCTATTGGGGGTTCCCCAAAGACAGACTTAAAGTCCTGAACGGCAACCAAGCAGCATGGACAGATGCAGGATACGCACTAACCACTGTTGTTCCCGCTGTGGCTGAAACGACTTTCGGTGTCGGCTACCTTCCTGCTATGAACCCGGATGTTCGTGCCTCACTCGATGAATTGATCAAGGCTGTGGATAGTAGTTCTGCCGTACCGTTGAACACCTATGAGGCGACCAATGCGGCAACCCCTGCAGTTGGAGGAATCTTCCCCGATTATAGCGATGGCGACGGTCCAAATGACGAAGATGCTTCCGACCGTACGATCTTCCAGGGGACTATATTGGGTGCGCAACAAATGGCACGCATACCAGCTTTTTATGTTGATGGAGATCGTGGCAAAGAGATTGAGAGCGCCGCGAATATCCAAACATCCCTGGAAGCTCTCGGGATGGACGGCAGCAAACCGATCATCACCTACTGCCGTGCTGGTAACCTGGCCGCACAAGGTTTTATGCCGATTGATGTGACTCTCGGCTGGGATGTCATGGTCTACGACGGTTCTTGGAGTCAGTGGGGCAGCCTGACCAATGAAACGGATCTCGCTCTTGTCCCGAGCACCGATTACACTCTGCCGGCAGAATTGTCGGAATGGGCAACGGATGTTCTCACCACGGGGAACGACGATGGCGTGACGATCGAAGATCCCTATTACAATTATGAGACACCCGGTACATTAATTGAGCAACCGAGACTTAGAGTGCTTGAAGGCGTTCTGAGTCCTTACGATGATGGTGCTAACAGCATCGAAATCGAAGACCTGGAATATTACAACACGCTGCCGGAAGGCGGAGCCGCAACGTCCACCTCAGGTGGTTCCGGCGGAGGTTGTTAATAACATCACGTTGACTCGTGCCCCGCTCATTATTTTAGCGGGCTGGGGCACGCACATTTAAAAAGGAGATAATCGTATGAAAGTATTTAAGAAAGCAGCTTTGCTCTGCACCTTTGCGGCAGCATTCTGCCTGATCGCAAGCTCGGCTTTTGCCGGCCCAACCTGGTCGTTCGGTGATGAAGATCAAGGACTGATGAAATTGGAGTACAAGGGCCAGTTTCAGGTCCTCAATCGTGATACTGGCGCTGGACCGGCCCCCAGTGATGGCAGTGCGACTGAATTTAACTTCCGCCGGAACCGTCTGGCTCTGATGGGTGCCTGGGCCAATACCTTTGGTTTGTATGTGCAGACCGAATACACAGAAGACCGAAACATCCTACCACTTGGTGTTTCCGACGGCGCAGATGGTAACTTTCAAATACTGGATGCCGTTTTTCGCTTCAAGCTGAACAACAGCCTTAATCTGTGGGTTGGTAAATTCAAGTACAACTTGACCCGTGA
>JAQIBX010000156.1 GCA_027858895.1 Desulfuromusa sp.
CCATACAATAAACAAGATAATAAACGGCTTTGATATCGGCTGGGGAGGGGTAAAATGATTTTACTTTCCTCAATTATAGAAAAGTTTGAAGAAAAGTTTTTCAACAAATATAAGACCGCCGTCTTGCCCAGTCATAAAAAAGCACTACGAGCCATGAAACAATGCCGAAAAGAATCTGGTCCGCATATACTGGCTCAATGCACCAATGAGAATTGTCGAAGACATAGCTATACACCCCATTCCTGCGGTCATAGAAATTGTCCCCATTGCCAGAATCATGAAAGTCAGCAATGGATTGAAAATCAACTCAACAAACAACTGCCGGCCCAATATTATCTGATCACCTTTACGCTCCCCAAACAGTTGCGAAAGCTTGCCTGGAAAAATCAGAAACTGATCTATTCCCTGATGTTTCAATGTGTACAGGAACTTTTGAAAACATTTACCCAAAATGACAAAAAGCTGCAAGGAATGGCAGGGTTTACAACAGTTATGCATACTCATTCAAGAGAACTCGGATTTCATCCTCATATTCATGTTGTAATGGTTGGCGGCAGCATCAATAAAAATTCCGGGTTATGGCGAGTAAAATCCGGCAAATATTTATTTTGCCACAAGGCTCTATCAAAAGTTTTTAGAGCCAAATTACTCAAAGCAATTGTTGATCATAATCTACGGGTACCAAAAGATTGCCCTGAAAAATGGATTGTTGATTGCAAAAACGTCGGCAATGGCGATAAGGCATTAATTTATCTGGGCAAATATCTATACAAAGGCGTTATTCAAGAGAAGGATATCTTGAAATGTGAAAAGGGAATAGTCACTTTCAGATATATCCATTCCAAGACCGGAAAATGTCGGACCAGAACCGTTACAGGAGAATATTTCCTCTGGTTGTTGATGCAGCATGTGCTCCCCAAAGGCTTTCGCAAAGTAAGGTGTTATGGGTTCCTGCATTCATGCAGCAAGAAGCTCATCAAATTATTACAGCTTATCCTGCGATTTAATCCAATCATGATGGTCAAGCAGCTCAAACAAAGAGCGAAAATGACATGTAAGTTTTGTGGAGCAAAAATGGAAATTATTCGCACAATGATACCGGCTGCCCTGATACAACAGGCAACTCATCCCACATAAATCAAAGGAGGCTTTTTTGTTATGTGATACTCAACCTAAAATAATGGCAGTAAAAAAAGAACTGATTTCTTCGGCAATGGATAGTTGCGTAAAAAATCAATCGGTTTTTCTTTAAAAAAACCGTTGCGGACTCAAAATCAGCTCTTTTTAAATAAATCCGCTTAATTCATCCGGCATCCGCCAACTTCTTTGCTTTATCCAGGCATATTTCCAAAAAGATATTTACTAAAAGATAAACATTCCTTGTCCAACAAACGGTTCAGATTGTGGTTCGTTCCTCACACAATCTAACCTTATTCGTTATGTGGTGCCTTATCGCTTCTGAAATTCAAACTACTTTCCGTATTTCTGTTTCATTTGCAACTTCTTTAGCTCATCCTGAGTGAATGGTTCAGCGTAAACTGCCATTTGGATGAGAGGTTTCACCGTAGGTTCAAAAGGCACCCATTTGCCTTCCTTCTTTTCTAAAAACGGCCAGTTCAAAAGACTCGGAACCAAAGGGAGCACGCCTTTGTAAAACTCGAGTTTGCCATCCTTGAAAGTAGCCGGAGTAAATTCTTTGGATGAGGCAAGAATATTGACAGCCTTCGTAGCGTGGCATTGCTCGCATTTTCTGCCCTCATCCATAATTGAATGGGTAAAGTAAGGAACATAGGCTACAAAAGGCTCGTTATTATAACCGACTAAGGTTTGCATTGTCCCGCTTGTAAATTTCCCTCTGTATTTTACCAAAAGTAAAAAATCTTTGACCTTTGTTACAAAGCTTTCTGGTTTGCTTTTAGTCCTTGCAAATTCACCAAAATGGCAATTGTAGCAAGTTAAGGTGTTTGTGACATGACAGGCATTACATTCCAATTTGTTATTATGGACGGTGTGGGACTTGGTTTCCGGAACTACGGGATAATCCTCTGAGTCTTTCGTATGGCAGTTGGTGCAAGCTGCATCCATTGCACGCGAAAAAAGGGGACAGATTTATTTATTGCTTCTATTTCTTGAACTTGCTAGCATCACCCTATGCCTAGAACAGCCAGAATTGTCATACCTAACTATCCCCATCACATCATCCAGCGTGGACATAACCGCCAGACGGTTTTTGCCTCTGACGATGACTATGGTTACTATCTTGATAACCTGGCTGAATGGAAAGAGTTCTATGGATGCAAAGTTTATGCGTTCTGCTTGATGACGAACCATGTCCATCTGGTGATTGATCCCGGTGATCATGTTGAAAATCTGGGCAGGTTGATGAAGCGGTTAGCTGGGCGACAGACGCGTTACGTCAATCGCCTGGAAGGTCGCAGTGGCACGCTATGGGAAAGTCGGTTTAAATCAAGTCCGATTGACGGCAACAGCTATCTGCTGGCCTGCTGTCGTTACGTTGAAATGAATCCGGTTACAGCCGGCATCTGTTCTGACCCCGCCGCGTATCCCTGGTCCAGTTGCTGCTCTAAAGTTGCTGATTTGATTACGTGGAGCAAACAGGCACCTAATTCATACCCGTGGCTAGACTTTGATCCTCTCTATCTGGGTATGGGCAAGACTAAAAATGAACGGCAGCAGTGTTATCTTGATTTTTTAGCTGAGGCTGTCCCTGAAAAGGAGAAAGAAATTATCAGACTGGCTGTTCAACGTGGACAGTTGACCGGTGGAGCGGCATTTATTGACGAGATTGAAGCAAGGCTTCAGCGCCGGGTTGAATTCCGTAAACAGGGTCGGCCTAAAAAACCTGAGTTCCGTATCAAATCGGGAGACAGACCAGAGGTCAGTCCCCTCAAAGCATAAGAAAAACAGACCCGTTCCCTTTTATACCATTTATCCTGCCTCTCTGAACTCTGATCTCCAGAATAGAATAAGAAGAGAGACAAAAACGCTCCTTGAATTATACCTATAAATATTAGATAGTAATATGCCACTACAAAAGGAGATCATTATGCCAAAAAATACTAGCGTCACCCTTGGCCCTCACTTTGAAGATTTTGTCGGTCAACAAGTCAGTCATGGTCACTATGGCTCTGTGAGTGAGGCAATCCGTGCGGGTCTGCGGCTTCTAGAGGAACGGGAAACTAAGCTAAGTCTGCTGCGCAGAGCTCTTTCCGAAGGAGAGAATAGTGGCTCAGCCAATTACTCTCTTGAGGGGTTGATACAGGAACTTGATGCCGAGATATTGAAATAGTGGCATTCTTTACCCTCACAGAAGCAGCCAAAAGTGACCTGAAGGACATTGCCCGATTCACACAAAAGCGCTGGGGTCTTGAGCAGAGAAACAAATATCTGAAAACGCTGGATGATAGCTTTCATAAACTTGCAAGCAATCCGGCCACCGGAAGAACTTGTAATGAAATTAAAGCCGGATACTACAAATTTCCCACGGGAAGCCATATGATTTTCTATCGCAAAAATGGTGATCTAAAAATCCAGATAGTACGCATTCTTCACGAAAGCATGGATGTTGAAATGCAATTTTCAAAAAGTTGATAACAAAAAACTTCCATAATCCTCCCTTGATAACTTGGAATTGAGGGCCCCATCCTTCAAACAGAGCGCGGTTTATTTTGGGGTGGGGGTAATACCTACAGGGAAGAATCCATAGCCTGCACCTTTTCATCCATCAGCGCCAAAAGGCCATCGTAACCCTTCCGACGAATAATTTCACCGTAGCTGGAGCGATAATTTCTGACCAGGCTGACCCCTTCTATGACCAGATCAAAAACCTGCCAGGAGCCCTGCTCATAAATCATTTTATACTGAACCGGTATTTCCAATTCGTTGGAAACAATCAGGGTATCAATAATCGCCTTGTCATCCTTAACTCTCTGCTCTAAATATTTAACCGTGCCAGCAGAATAATCTTCTATTCGGCTTAGATATGTTCCCTCAAGTATCCTGACAAACAGTTCTGAAAAGCGCTGCCGCTGATCTTCCGTAGCGCTATCCCAATGGTCACCAAGCGTCCGACGAGACATTGACTGCACATTCAGATACTCCTGCACCCGCCCACTGACCTGTGCTTTCTTTTCTTCAGCACTCAACTCTGGTTGTTGTAAAACACCCAGGATAGAATCGACCATCTGTTCAACCCGGGCCTGCGGCTGTGGTAAAGCAAAGCTAGAAGCAGCAAAGAACAGGACAAACAAAGCACTTAATATTATTTTTTTCATCGCTAAAAACCAAACCAATCAAAAGGATTTAAAATATCACTGTCAAACAACGGCCCTTCAAATATATTTACATTATAGCTATCTTCACCGACCTGCGCCAGCCGACGTTGCACATAGGCGGCCCGAATAAACAGATAGGGATCAATAGAGTCATGGATAATCCCTTCATAGGTATCGCGATCCAGAGATAAACGATTCTCTGAATCAAGAAATTTCACCCCCATAAATTCACGTGTTTCTAAATTGGCATATCTGAGCGGGTCAGCAAAAGAATCGACAAAAAAACCAGTTGCATCTCTTAAACTTGAGGGGCCAACAATCGGCAAAACCAGATAAAAGCCGTGCCCGACCCTATAATAACCAAGTGTCTGACCAAAATCTTCAACAGTTCCCTTAACTCCAGCGATAGATTCTGCTGGATCGAACAAACCGCCGATGCCAAAGGTCGTGTTAATAACAAAGCGGTAAGTCTCGGTTCCAAAATCTCGAAATTTAAATTGCAGCAGCGCATTTCCCGCCCGAATGGGAGTCGCCAAATTTGAGAAAAAATTACCGACTGAAACCCTTGCAGGCCTTGGAATAGCCCAACGATACCCCTTTGCAACTGGTTTAAACAGGTAAAAATAGAGCTTATCATTAACCCAGAAAGTCCCCCGGTTGAAGGGTTGGAACGGGTCAGAAATCAGCTTTTCTGCAACTGTCGTGTCGTCATCCCCAAATGCGGAATCAAAGTCATCAGCCAGCACAGAACCGGCCAGGATGAAATACCCAACAAACAACAGTGTAAATACACGTAACACCATCAAAGGTCCCCCGTACTAAATTAAGCCTGTTTTTTCAGCCACAAATAAAAACGGTGCTTCTGGCCGATTGCTCACTTTCATCTGTAAAACCTGAAAATCCACACTGGGCAACTCGGTAAAAAAATGAGTGACTGCTGCCCCTTCTTCAGCCCCCCCAGGATGGCCGGGATAAACCACCACTACCAGCCGGCCACCCGCTACCAGCAAAGAACAGGACTGTTCCAGTGCCAGCACGGTCGATTCGGGGCGGGTAACAAACTCCCTATCACCACCAGGAAGAAAGCCCAAGTTGGAAATTATCCCCTGCGGTGCGGCGGGGATAATCCAGGCAAATTCTGCGTGATTTATCTCCAGCAGATCAATTCCGGGCTCACACTGTAAAGGTTGAATATCCTGCTGTTGGAGTCTAACCTTGGCACCACCGGCAACCATTCTGTCGCGGGTAGCCAACAGCGCCTGTGGTTGAACATCGAGGGCAACCACCTGACCCATTTTTCCAACCAACTGAAACAACGCCAGTGTATCCTGCCCATTTCCGGCAGTCAAATCAACTACGAGATCGCCAGGCTGAATAACTTCAGACAGCAGTTCCTGCCCCCATTCCACCACCCGGATCAGGGCATGTTTCACGCTTTTGCAACCCTCAACTTTGCTTCGATTAATTGTCGATGAGAGAGGCCGATCAGAGATCCCAATTGGCGCATAAGCGCTTCTTCATAATGATCCAACCGCCCATCAGCATAAACTAATTGCCAAACAGCTTCAATAATCTGCTCTTTTTCAAGCTGCGTGAAAGCTTTGTTGATCTCACGGGTGAACTGATGGAGATCGTGACTGTTCGTGCGGGTTTCATCCGCGAGTTCCAGCAATTCTTCCAGAGAATCTTCCGACACAGAAAAGTGGTCCTTCAACAAAGTTCCAAGCAAATCCTGTTCTGCCTGATGAAATTCACCGTCGGTATGGGCAACTTCCAGCAACAACACTGCGGCAGCCAAGGGGATGCGCTCTGCAGAAGTTGAACCCGCCTGAACTGTCGGCGCAGCAAAAACCTGTAATAATCTCTTTAACATCTAATTTTCCATTCCAAGTATTTCGTTAGTTTTTCTTCGTCGTAGAATCAGCATATTTGCTTCAAGTTAATTGACGGGCAACGACCACTCCCAAAAAAGCAAACACCAGACATAACATAACATTTAATAAAATGTTTAGCCCTGCCTGCCAGAAACTGCCATTTTCCAACAACCGCAGAGTTTCATAAGAAAATGTCGAAAAGGTCGTAAAGCCGCCCATGAATCCGACAGCCAAACCAACCCGGATTTCAGGAGAAAAAAATTCCCCACGCAATCCAGAAGCCACCAAAAGCCCAAGCAGAAAAGACCCGACAATATTGACAAACAACGTCCCATAAGGCAAATTGCGACCCACAAGTTGATAGGTCCAGCCAGAAGCCAGATAACGGGCCATACAACCGAGCCCGCCAAATATTCCAATATAAAATAGCTGCATACCTATAATTCCAAATAAATGGGTGCCGATAAAATCAGGACATTATCAATGAGGAGTTAGCACGTGTCAATCAACATATCACCGCAAGACAGGTTCATTAACCGGCCCAAAGCGGTTAGATGATTGACAAACCTGGACATATTCCGTAGCTTCTTGCCATCCATGACTTGATGATCTCGCAAGAAGTCCAATCTCCACTACAAAAGGAACCAGTACCGATGAAACAAATATATAAATATTTAATACCAGCCCTGATCTGCCTGTTTCTAGCTGCCTGCGGTGGTTCAAAAGCTAAACCAGAAACCTCTGCAGAAAAATACTTTCAGGAAGGTGAACGCTTTTTTGAAAGTAATCTTTACGATGATGCTATCGCTTCCTGGGAAAAAGTTCGGGACACTTTTTATTCCCCTGAACTGAGCATGCTGGCCGAATTGAAAATTGCCGAAGCCTACTACATATCAAAACGCTATGAAGAAGCGGCTACTGCCTTTAATGATTTTCTAACACAGCACCCCAGTGATTTCCGTGCTGCGACAATTCTCTATCGCATGGGCCTCAGCTATTATCAACAAATCCTGACTCCAGATAGAGATCAAACCAGCACCGAAAATGCCCTAAACGCTTTTCAAGAGCTCATAAGGCGATTCCCGAACGATCCTCAGGCGCAGGAAGCAGGATATTTGATCCAACGTTGCAAAACCCGCCTGGCGGAGCATGAAGTTTATGTCGGAAAATTTTACTTGAAACGAAAACAATATCAACCAGCCATTAATCGTTTGGAAGGGATTTTGGAATCTTTCCCCGATTATTATTACCGTGATGAGGCCTATTTTTACCTCGGTAAAGCCTATCTGGAAACGGCTCAACCGGATCAAGCCAAAAGCATCTTCAACCAGCTCTTTGAAGAATTCCCAGGAAGTGATTATATGGAAGATGCGCAAAAATTGCTGGAAAAAGACAGTAAATAATCAAATTCCTCGAATTCCCTAGAAAGTCCAGAGCCGGAACCTTTTTCATGTAAATTGGTTCCGGCTTTTTTCATGGCTCTCATACAATTACCAGAAATGATAATTTCATCCTTACCTCCATCTTTTCTCTTGACTTGATTGATGGCAACATTATATAAGAAACGCTGTTCTTTTAATGTCGATTTAATGACGATTTTGGTGGTCATTCCACCTTCCCAAAAAAGTGTTTAACTATTTAATATTGCAATTGAAATAAGTTTTTTAGAGTTCCAAAAAGCCATTTCTAACTGCTGTTTTAACAGCGCAATCAAAGCGGTGCAATGAGTATCGCTGGATCATTTACAGGAGGAGATAGAATGTCCGATTACGGAACACTTCAAGATCGTGTACGTCGCAAGTCACTTCTAAACAAAGTGGTATCTGCAGAAGACTGCGTCAAGTACTTCAAATCTGGCCAGAACCTTCTCTGGTCGGGTTTCACCCCGGCCGGTTATCCCAAAGCGGTGCCTATCGCGCTAGCGGATCATGTAGAAGCCAACAACCTACAGGGCAAGATGAAGTTCAACCTCTTCATCGGTGCTTCTGTTGGAGCCGAAACTGAAGATCGTTGGGCAACCCTTGACATGATCGATCGTCGCTGGCCCTACCAGACAGGTAAAAATATCGCCAAAGGGATCAACGCTGGTAGTATCCGCATGGGTGACAAGCACCTCGGTCTGTTTGCTCAGGACATCAGCTATGGTTTTTACACTGAGAATGGTCGCTACGATGTTGGTATCATAGAAGTTTCTGCTATTACTGAAGAGTGTGGTCTGGCTCTGACCTCATCCTGTGGTATCGTCGCTGAAGCGATCAACCTGTGTGACAAAATCATCATCGAAGTCAACACTGGACAGCCTTCCTTCGAAGGTCTGCACGACATCCACATGCAGCAGAAGCCACCAAATCGTGCTCCGTTCCTGATCACCGAATCTCACACCCGTATCGGTACTCCATACGTCCCATGTGACCCGGACAAGATCGTTGCCATTGTTGAGTCAAAGCATCGCGACAAGGGTCGTGCTTTTGCGGGCCAAGATGACACTTCCGACGCAATTTCTGGCCACCTCATGGAATTCTTTGCTCACGAAGTAAAAAAGGGTCGCTTACCAGAGAATCTATTGCCATTGCAGTCTGGTGTCGGTTCCATTGCAAATGCCGTTGTTGGTGGCCTTGCCAATGGTCCATTTACCAACCTCAGCGTCTTCACCGAAGTTCTTCAGGACACCATGCTTGACTTCTTTGACTCTGGTAAATTGAACTTTGCATCTGCATGTTCACTGTCTCTCTCAGAAGACCCTGGTTTCCCACGCTTCTTTGACAACTGGGACAAATATTTTGACAAAATTGTCTTGCGACCCCTGTCAATCTCAAATGCCCCTGAGCCGATCCGTCGTCTCGGTTGTATCGCCATGAACACCCCGGTTGAGTTTGACATTTATGCTCACGCCAACTCAACTCTGGTCGGTGGTACCCGGATGATTAACGGTCTTGGCGGTTCCGGCGACTATTTGCGTAACGGCTACCTGAAGATTATGCATTCACCTTCAACGCGTCCTAGCAAAACCGATCCACATGGCATCACATGCGTTGTTCCAAAAGCACCACACATTGACCATACTGAACACGATCTTGATGTTCTGGTTACCGAGCAGGGGCTTGCCGACTTGCGTGGCGTAGCACCAAAAGAGCGTGCCAAGTTGATCATCGAAAAATGTGGACACCCTGAGTACAAGCCTATCCTGAACGATTATCTGGAAATGGCTTCTAAAGATTGTCTCGCCCGTGGCGTTGGTCACGAGCCGCAGTTGTTCGATCGTGCCTTCAAAATGCAGCAGAACCTTGCTGAAAACGGCACCATGCGGATCAAAAACTGGGATATCAAAGTCGATCTTTGCGAATAGACAAGTATTCATACAACTGCAATAAAATGGCCCCACCGGTTTTCCGGTGGGGCCTTCTTTTTTGTCGTAAAAACGGGCGGGCACGGAGACCCGCCCCCTACGGAATGGGATTGAAATAACCATTGTAGGGGCGGGTCTCCGTGCCCGCCCGCGTTTATTATCTGTGCTACCTTGATTCTTATTTTTTCTACCAGATCGACTCGCGCATATAGATCAACCGCTGGTTTCCTTTAAAAATACCAAAGGTCGCCTTCGCTCTCGGATTATTTCCACCCGGTTTCAACCAACTGAGTCCAGCAGCATCCAGGTCATATTCCAGATCAACACTGCCATCATTCCCCACCCCCGGAGCACTTAAACTCAGGTTGCTTCCTAGTCCAGAAAGCAATGTACCGTTTCCAGAAGCTAGTGTTTCACCAGACGCCAGATTTCCCTGAAGATTACTGAAGATCAGATGCAGAAAATCGTAAGTGGAACAATTATCCAGAGAATTGAGAACAAACCCCGATCCATCGTAGTATTCAGTCAAAACTGGAATAGTCAGTGGTAGAGTTTCCGGACCATAGGCATTCTGCAATTGCATCTGCCCATAGCGAATTTCCGTACCAGTCGGTAAAAACAGACTGGGTAACCCGGTTGCAGAAACACCATCACTATCGGAAATTGAGACTACGGAAAGCTGAATGTCACTAGTAAAAGGTGCGACAAGAGCATTTGGCTCACGCGTATAGGTAAATTGATCGGCACCGAGAGTAAAATCAAGAGTCCCATCATTATTAGCAATAAGACTGCTAGCAGCAGGCGCCCAGGTTAAATTCAGCAGCGTTGCTGCATCTGCACCAAGGTTACTGGAATCAGCAGTAACTGCAGGCATGTTGATCTGGGTGGCCGGATTCGTCAATTTGACAAAATCATCACGATAATTAACGGTCGTGTTACCAGCACTTCCAGTTGCAGTAATTAGCATTTCGGGAAAATTAGGAGGAACGTAGCTGAAATCCTGTCCGGAATAGGTGAATCCGCTACAAGCGTCCTGAAGGATTCCATTATCCGTAATTGAAGTCGCGTAATGATCAGGAGTAAAGCGCCCTATATTTACGGACGATGCTACCGGCAAAGATGTACCGAAATAATCTGGCGGTGTCGCAATAAAAGTATAGCCCCCGACCTCAGAAACAGTCTGATTACTAATGATATGTTCACCAGTATCTGCTGCCGAAATATTGATAGATGAAACACCAATATTGCCAGCACTTCCTCCAGAAGGAGCTACCAAACTATGAGTTATCGGAATCGAACTGAGTTGAAAATTTGGTGTAGTTGAGTTGCCACTGCAGAAATCCGTATCACCAGATGATTCCCAACAGACCCCTTTGACTTTGAGATTGAATGCCTCGTCCACCCGTTTAAACACCGAACATGATCCATTGCCCGCAGCACAATCCGCATTGGCATCATCGGAATAGATACAGAGACCAACTGGCCGAGCGATAAAGCTGTCCGAACCAAACATCACCAAACCCGCTTCTTCAGCACCAACACCATCATACCTGGCATTCAACTGCATTTGGCCAGTATCTGGATAGGTTACGGTGAAGTTCGCCGTTGCATTTACGTCAAAATTCAGGGGTATCCCGGTTCCTGGGCTCACAACCGCAACATTTGTTCCGCTCAGGGAAACCTGTTCGGTTCCGCTTCCCGGGTTGACATAAGTACTCCAGAAATTGACAGTTTTATTGGCATTGGCAAAACCACCATCAGCAACACAGGTTTGCGTTGTGTCATCCATTCTGACAGCCTGAATCGATATATTTGATGAAGTTTGACAGGAAGTCAGATCTGGTACGTCATAAATAAAACCGGAATCATAGAAAGTGATATCGCAATCCCCTTCGACACCAGAATCATAACATTTGTATCCGTTTGTCGGTACGTGGTCTGGATTGATCAGCCCCAGTGAGACAGAGCCAGGTAAGGTTTGTCGTAGTTGGACAACATCGTGTCCGGTAAAAGTTTGGGTGTCACCCCCAATCCAGGTTGGTGGATTAAATGTTGCTGGTGTCATTGTGACAGTAACGGGATAGGCATATTCACTACCACAATTCGAATCAGAGCAAGCGCGTAGAGTAACATCCGAACGTTGGCAGGTCAGACCAACCCCCGTATGTTCAATGCGATAGTGGTCGACAATACCACACAGGCTACAATTCAGGGGCGAACCATCCCAGCGCAAACCCGAGTTTTCAAGGTTGTAAATGCTAGAAATCTCTGTCGCCAACAACGCACCATCGTAAAATTTTAGTTCGTCGAGTTGTGTATCCAAATTTTGCCGGGCATTTGTATTCACAGAATCTGCTGTGGTTCCCATCCGGGTGTAGCTACCAGTCTGTTTGTAATCAACCGAATTGTAAAATGCACCATCAACATACAGATCCGTATTTGCTCCATTACCAACAAACGCCAAATGATGCCAGCCGGTCAGAGTACTTGGGAATGGTGCCAGATGGGCATTGGGGTTACTGGAAGCCCCCCAATATCTAGTGCCATTCGTGGTATGCTCACGAATCCAGGCTAAATTATGGGTTCCTCCTGCAATAACGCTGTAACGATAGTCACTATATTGGAAATGACGATCAAACCCAGGAGGGAAATTGATCCACATCATCAGTGTCCAATCTGAATTTAAAGAGATTGGATTGGATGCCAGAGATATGTAACGGTTGTAATCTGTCCCCTCGTTGTGGAGATCAGCCACATTACACAGTCCACCTCCAAAGTTTACACCGGGGGCTGTGTGTGCGCCCTGTACAACTTGGCCATTGTGGTTTCCAAGCTCATCTATCACCACCGCACCAGTGGTCCAATCGCACCCCTCAAAGCGAAATTCTGCAAGAGGGCTTACCACGATTGTTCCCTTAGCTATATTATTTAAAATAACAGCATTACTAGAAGAAACTTCTGAAAGGATCAGATAAAAATAACTACCTCCTTGTGCAGCGACTAGAGTGCTAATTTGCAGATCAACAGATAAACTCCCGGCAGGAATCGTGATGTTGCCCGATTTGGAAATATAATCAGCCCCTCCCACAGCTGTCGCATCTTGTGTTGCATATTCAATAATGACATCTGTAGTACTTGTGGCACTCAATTCCAGAGTAAAAGTCATTATGCTGCCTGAAGGTGCTATCGCATCTGCGACAGATAAATTCGGACTTCCTGCTGGAACGGGATCGTTGGTATCGTTTTCCGTCTCCACACCTGAATTGCCACTTCCAGTTGTTTCCCAATCACCGATGCCGTCTGGTTGACGTTGTATATTGAAGTTATTCCCGCCACCATAGGTTGTATCGTACGGAAAACTACATCCGGAAGAGCCATCTACACTGTACCCATTAACCGAAAGATAATCGACGACGTCATCATTCTCGTCATATAAAACCACTTCCATTCCATGCTTCTTGCCATCATTTAAATCGAGATAATCCCATTGGATAATATTCTGATCGATAACTAACCAGTTATATTGCAGGATACCGCCACCAACAGGAATATTACGTTGGCAAGGCGTACCATCACGGTCGCCTGGTTCTGAACAAATATCCATTGTCCAATTTTGCCAAAGCGGTGGGGTTGAGCTAAGAATACTGCTATCAAGCGCCTTTAACTCAACAAAATAAGGTCCAGCGTTACCACTCTGATTATGGACATCTATTTCATTGATTGCGACTCTACCGATAAAGGGAGAACACCCTGCGTGGACATCAAAAGATCCCAGTACCAGGAGAACAAATAACATTAAACCCAGACACGGGATGATGCCTTTCTTGTTTTCTCTCATGGAAATCCAACTTTCATCTCTGTCCTGCGAGAAACAAAATCAGGCGAACCATAATTGCCAAAAGTTGCTGTTGCACTGATGCGGTAAACAGAGTATGGACCAATCGGTCCTTCAGTGAATTGTTGATTGGAACAGGTCACATCCACATTAAAATTTTCAACCGTCATTATACCTGTACAGGGATTCCCCGAACTGGCTTGCACCGCACCCCATTCCAGGCCACTGCGAGCCGCCTGATAAGCTCGCGCTCCCTGCAAAGCGAAAACACTGGTAGAACTTTGCACTCCGATCAAGCGCATCATCGCCACCCCAAGCAGGGACAGGACAACCAGAATAAAAACCGCCTGCACCAGTGTAAAACCAGCTTTATTTTTTAAGATTGATACTGCTCTCATGGCACATTCACCACATGAACCTGATGCAAAAGA
>JAQIBX010000032.1 GCA_027858895.1 Desulfuromusa sp.
GCAAGAATGCACTGGTAAATACTTTTGGTCCAGTAGAGCAGCAGGCTATAAGCAACGCCCGCCATAATTCCAGCTAGAATCAGATTATGCTCCAGACCAAACAGAACTGCACAAATCAAAAATGAAGTCAGGGTGTAGGTCCCGATACGAACGCTGCTAAAATCGGCTGTGATGACATAGCGCAACATGAATGAGCGCCAGAACAGCTCTTCCATGACCGGAACAAGCAGTGCTGCGCCAAAGAGGCGGGAAAAAATCAGTAGATTGCGGGTTGTATCATTATCAATCAGAAATGGATCAAAACCTTTACTTTCACCGAGGGTCGCAAACCCCCAATCCATGTTGATCCAGAGGATAAACACCAGCAGACCAAGGAGAATGCTGGCTATCGTATGAGTAAGATTCTTAAAATCGGCAAAGTGCAGCTCCGAATACTTACGCCAGAAAAAAAGCAGCAGGCCAGTTACCAGAACTGTTTTGAGCGGATAAAGATAAAGCATCTGCTGCGCGCTCAGCTCCAACCACCCTTTGATGACCGACCATTCTAATATCTGTTGCACGCCAATAAAGGCCATAAAAACGGCAAACGGAATAATTCTGTACCAACCGGCACGACCCATAAATCCCTCCAGAAAAACTTAATCTCAATTTGCCCGTTTCCAAACGGTTGTCACCTGCTGTGCTTCGTCCATAAAAGCGGTAAAATCATTTTCCAATTCTTCGCGCCATAATTCAAGCTGGGAGAAACCCGCTGCTAATGGAATTTTATGCTTAATCCGCTCTTCCAGACGCTGCAACACCCTTTGCACAACCTCTGGCTTGCGGTAAGAGGTCAGCCAATCATACTCGATCATGCGCGGCAACTGCTGCTGCAAACCAGGGCTGAGCACATCATAGCAGGACTGCAAACCGCGATAAACATTTTGCGTATATTCGGCAAGCGACTGATTGGAATATTCTTCCCAGCGACAGGCAAGAAAATGATCATAAAAGACATCGACCAGGACACTGCGTGCATAGCGAAAGCGGGGATCCAAGCGACGGCGGCTCGTCTGAAATATTTCGCTCCGCTGAGTCAAGCTATCGATATAACGATGCAATTTCAAATGTCTGGATAATTCATCAGGAAAGGTTACAGGAACGGTACCCTTGACAAAATCCCCCATAAGCGAGCCCGCCCAGGCAAGTGGGGTTGGTTCAGAAAAATAAAGATGGGCCAGATAATTCATAACGCTGAATAGATCAAGTAAAGCGCTTGAGCCGGGTGTCTATTTCATCCAAAACCGCCCGATTTTCACCGCCAACCGACAATAGATAACGAAACAGTTCCAGCATCGATTCCCGCAGCCCGGAGTGGACAAAACGCTTTACCAGTATTTCAATCTGGTTTGATGCATTTGCATCTGCAGAAAACAGCAACCAGAAAAAATGCGCTGCCCCTTCCAGATCCTGGCGCTCACTACAGAGACAAACCAGACCTGCGGTGGCAAACAGTTCCTGGCCAAATTCTAGTGATTTCTGATAACTGTTTTCCGCCTCTTTTAACTGACCAAGATGACAATATGCATCTCCCATCCGCGTGTACAGAGCTTGGTTCCCTTCCGAATGCTGCAATATTTTTTGCCAGGTTTCAATCGCCTTATCATACTGACGATACCAGCGATAGCAGTTACCAAGCCCGTAGAGAGCATAGGGGTTATTTGGCTCAACCTGAAGTGCTCGGTGAAAATAGCCTTCTGCGCGCTCAAAATCGGAAATTCTCCAGCATAGTTTACCAACGATAGTTAAAATATGAAGTTCATTCTCATCGAACTTGAGAATTCTTTCGTAAGTTTCTATAGCTTTTTCATCTTTACCCAGACGGTGCTGTAGATCAGCCAGACCGGTCAGGGCAAAGCGGTCACAGGAATCACTCTGCAAAATCTGCCGATATACCTGTTCTGCACGCTCAAATTTCAGCAGAATTTTGCAGCTATCAGCGATCCGGGTCATTACAAATTTATCTTGCGGCCTTAAAACAAGATACCTGTCCCACAGCTGAATCGCTTCTTGATGGCGGTTCAGTTTTTTGCAAATATCACCCAATCCCCGTAACGCAAACAGGTTATTTTTATCAACACCCAACAGCGTGCTGTAGCAGTTTTCAGCCTCTGTAAAATCACCAACCTCACGGCAGGCATCACCCATGCCAGAGAGCAAATAGGGGTTTTCCGGTTCACGTTCCAGCCCGAGAGCAAACAGTTGACGCGCTTCGACATACTCGCGAGAACGAAGTTTTTGCCGTGCTTTTTTGGAGATATCGATCACAGAAGGTTGTTTTTGAATATTGTTTAAAGAATTTTCATTTACTAGCTGATTCACAGTAACTCCTGACTTTTCATTTAACTGGTCGACTTATCCTGTTGACCATAACTACAAAATTTTTCTGTTACTCGTGTCATCTCTTCAGCATCCACCAGAACAGGTTGACCCAGTGATTTTGCCTGATAGTAGATTCTGGCAACTAACTCAATCTCTTCAGCCACATTGAAACTACTTTTCATATCTTTGCCAACGGCCACCAAGCCATGATTGGCCAGCAAGACGGCATTGTAAGAACCAATACTGGCAATAATATTATCAGCCAATTCAGCGCTGCCAAAAGTAGCATAGGGGGCCAGAGGAACTTTATCTCCCGAAAATGCAACTAAATAGTGAACTGCCGGAATTTCCCAGTGCAGGCAGGCCAGCGTCGTCGCATAGACCGAATGGGTATGCACAATAGTAGTGATATCTTCGCGAGCAGTATAGAGGGCCAGGTGGAAACCCAATTCGCTCGAAGGCTTACGTTCACCTTCAACCCGTTGACCCGCTCGATTAACCACAACAACGTCCGCAGCAGTTACATCATGATAATCGATACCACTGGGGCTGATAGCAATCAGATTATCCGCAGCAGAGAGAATACTCAAATTGCCCCCACTGCCTGTGGTCAAACCAGATCGGATCATTTTTAAACCATAATCAACGATTTGTTGGCGCTGTTGTAACATCAGCATGACAACCTCTTGACGTCGCAAAAAGTCGACCTCCGAGGTTGCAGCAGTTTTACAGAATCTCGACACACTTGGTGTATGTCTTCAACCCTGAAAAACCACAACGTTTTGGAGGTCGAAATTTTTGTTTGCTATTAATGTTCGGCAGGCGGTCATGCCAACCAGTTATTCAGATTTTCCGACTGCGTTCTCTGTTTGGGGCAAATCAAGCTTGGCAAAATGAGTGTTGATACGTTTTTCATCCAACTGTGCCAAAAGTGGTGTAGCCTGAGTCTTAAATTCTGCCATATACTCTTTGCTGAGCGATTTTGCCGGTGGCGCTTTCAGCTTGAGGGGGTTGATTGGCTTACCATGGCGTTTCATCCGAAAATCGAGGTGCGGTCCAGTTGACAGTCCGCTACTCCCGACGTAACCGATCACCTGCCCCTGGGAGACCCGTTTACCTTTTACAATACCCTTGGCAAAGCCCTTCAGGTGGAGATACATCGTCTTATAGCCATTACTGTGCACTACTTCTAAATAATGGCCATTCCCTTTGCCATAGCCTTTACGCGAGATACTTCCATCTCCAACAGTTTTCACCGGAGTTCCAATCGGAGCGGCATAATCGATAGCTGGATGCGCTTTCCAGACCTTGGAAATCGGATGTAAACGACGCATCGTATACCCAGAGGAAATACGCGTAAAAGACAAAGGGGCTTTAAGAAAAACCTTGCGCATATTTTCACCCTTCTCGTTATAGAAGGATACTTTCTGCTCACCTTCCTTGAAACGAATGGCCTTAAACACTTTATTCTGATTAACAAATTCAGCGGCAAGAACGTGTCCGTAACCAGCAGGTTGCCCCTCGCGGAAACGCTTTTCGACCAGCGCCTGAAAGGTGTCGCCAACCCGCAGGTCGAGGATAAAATTGATATCCCATCCAAAAATATCGGCCAAAACATAGGCCAGTTCGGGCTCTTCGTTAATCTCGGAAATCGCATTAAACAAACTGGTTTTGATCGTTCCCTGAATCAGTTCAGTCGTCACATTATAGATGATCGGTTGGCGTTCCATGTTGATCTGCTCGGCTTCACGGCTGATCACCAACTGTTCTTCAGCATCAATTTCATAGATAAAGCTACTGAATTGACCATCAATAGTGCATATCCGATATGGTTGTCCGGCAATGATCTTAGTGAACGGGAAAATCTTACGACTTTGCTGATTCAGATTATAAATTTCCTGCGCAGTAAAATAATTGCCCAAAAGAGCAGTAATTGAAGATCCAGCGGGAACCGAATTCTTTATTTCCTCACGTACCGGTTCAGGTGGCGCAGGAAGAGCAGCTGGGGTGCTAATCACAACGGGTGTTTCTCGCGCTGCCAACTCCGCACTTGGGCCACTGCTGAGGAGCAACAAACCAACACCAACAAACAAGACCAGAGCAGTTAACACAACCATCTGGCGTACTTTGGACTTAATTTTACTCGGGCTGACAGAACCGCGTGGAGGCTGGAAATCCTTCTTTAAAATCATAGAAAGGCCTTCGCTAAAAATTAGTAAATACTTATATTTAACTGTTTAATTTGGAGATTATAACATTTCACCGTTCCGCTGTCCATCACCCATTTTTCTACTTTTCAGCATTGCCAGATCCACAGCTTGGGGATAACATGATGTATTCGCAAAAAGTCATAAGATGGCTAAGCTAAAATTTCGATATACTAACCGTAGTTGTTTTTCCAGGCACAGATCTAGAAAAATACGATTACGCAGTAGATTGGTCTTTTGTGCCGCCATCATAACATCAAAGGAACTTAAATCATGATCAACGAGCAAAGAATTTGTGATGAATTTATACGCCAAACATCCATTGACAGCCCTTCATTCAAAGAAGCCGCAATAGCGAACTATCTCGAAAAACGCTTCAAAGAACTCGGAGCCGAAATTGAATTTGACGATGCCGGAGAAAAAATTGGCAGCGACAGTGGCAACATGATTGCCCGTTTTCCAGGAACAAAGGCCGGTGAACCATTACTCCTTTCAGTACATATGGACACAGTCACCCCGGCAGAAAATGTTCAACCGGTGCTTAACGACGGTATTTTTACCAGCGCCGGTGAGACTATTCTCGGCGGTGATGATAAATCAGGAATTGTCGAAATCATTGAAGCAATTGATGTTTTACATGAGCAGAAAATCCCCTATGTAGCGTTAGAAGTTGTCGTGACCATTTGTGAGGAACAGGGGCTGCTTGGGGCAAAGCAACTTGATTTTTCAAAGCTGAAAGCCAAGCGTGGCGTGGCGCTGGATACAACCGGAATTGATATTGTGATTAACCGAGCGCCAGCGGCCAACCGTTTCACCATAAATATTTTTGGTCATGAAGCCCATGCCGGAGTTTGCCCTGAACAAGGGGTTTCAGCTATTCAAATCGCCAGCCGGGCAATTGCCAGAATGACCCTTGGCCGAATAGACAATGAAACCACTGCAAATATTGGAACAATTCATGGTGGCCTTGCATCAAATATCATTCCCAACCGGGTCAGCCTGCGTGGAGAAGTGCGTAGCCACGATGTCAACAAACTGCGTAAGCACACTGAACTCATTATCAGCAGCGTTGAAGAAGAAGTAGCCAAAGCAACAATCACTGTTGGAGCAGAAACCAAGCAGGCATCCATGTCTCTTGAATTAAAAGAAGATTTTTCCCCGATGCGCGTCGCTGAGGATGCTCCAATTTTGCAGGTTATTCATGCAGCCAGTGCAGCACTTGATCGTCCGCAAGAAATCCGTGCTGCCGGAGGTGGTTCAGATGCCAATATTTTCAATGGCCATGGAATCGAGACGGTCATTGTGGCAACCGGAATGTCCAAGGTTCACACAATCAATGAGCAGATTGCAGTGGATGACATGGTCAAAACCAGTGAATTGCTGGTAGAAATTATCCGCAGAGCATAACCTGCACCTGTCCACAAGCATGATCACAGATTGACGCTGGAAGTTGTGGGGAAGTGCCGTTTCTACATGGAAACTTAATTCAAATGCGAGTGACCCATCAAATAAGAAAGATCCAACCGCCGCCGATCACTGAGGTCAAAAGCTGGCTTTCTGGGCGTGTTTTCCCTGCCGAAAAACCCTTGGTTGACCTTTGCCAGGCAGTCCCCAGTTATTCCCCAGCGGCGGAGTTAATCCAACATTTAAAACACTCCCTTGATGACCCTCTAACTTTCAAATACAGTCCAGATGAGGGTCTTCCTGAGGTTCGAAGTGAAGTCTGTGCCTGGTACCAGAGACACTATCAGGGAGCTCCCACACCCGGTCAACTCTGTTTGACCATTGGCGCCAGCCAGGCCTTCTGGCTAGCTATTTCTGCTCTTTGCGAACCGGGCGATGAAGTCATTGTTCAACTTCCGGCTTATTTTGACCACCTCATGGGATTGCAAGCTCTCGGGATCAAACCAGTTTATGCTCCCTTTGACCCAGCGACTGCTGGTCAACCTGATCTGGAAACGATCAGCAACCTGATCGGGCCAAAGACCAAAGCCATTTTGCTGGTGACACCAAGTAATCCCACCGGAGCCGTGATTCCCGCTGAACAGATCACAGCATTTTTTGAATTAGCGCAGTCACGCAATATCAGCTTAATTCTGGATGAAACCTACAATGCCTTCATCGGCACCACGCCACATTCCCTGTTCAACCGACCAGACTGGCAGAATAGTTTTATCCAGATTGCATCTTTTGGAAAAACTTTTGCCCTGACTGGACTACGTTGTGGGGCATTGATTGCAAATGATGAGTTTATTCAGCAGACGCTGAAAATCCAAGACAGTATGGTGGTCTGCCAGTCCCGACCAGCTCAGCTGGCATTAGAGTTCGGCTGTCGGCATCTGGACGACTGGGTGGCAAAAAATGGCGTAATAATGCAGCAGCGACATGATTGTTTCAAAACCAATTTCCTTGCAGCGCAAACAGACTTCAAACTCATCGCCAGTGGCTCTTTTTTCGCCTGGGTCAAACATCCATGGAAAGATCTGACAGGACGCCAAGCGGCCAAATGGCTGGTTGAAGAAGCGAATCTGATCTGCCTCCCAGGAGAAGCTTTCGGCCCGGGATTGGAACCCTACCTACGCCTGGCTTTCGGAAATATTGAAGTTACACAAATTGCAGAAGCAGTTGCAAGATTTCAGCACGTCTGATGATACCAATCGAAACATTCTGACAAACGTTCCCAACCGGATAATCAGCACCATGGCAATGAGAAACAATTATGCTTTGCGGGGCCTTCCCAAGGCCGCCTTGAGTTCTTCAACACAACCATAAGGCACCTGAAGACCACGGACCCCCTTACCAACCTCAATAATCGACCCGCTATCCCCATGGAAATCTGAGCCGCCGGTCACAACCAGGCCATGTTGACGTGCCTGTTTGATCAGCCAATCAGTATCTTCTAAACCAGACCCATTATTGTAGGCTTCAATGCCATCCAGACCTAAATCGACCAACTCAGCGATCAGAACTTCAAGTTTGCGCCGATCACGAGTCACATAGGGCGGGTGAGCCAACACCACAATTCCGCCACTGCCATGAAGCAACTTGATCGCTTCGTCGGCAGGAAAATAGCGCTTCGGCACATTACAGGGGACCAGATAGCGGGTAAAAGCGTCTTCATTGTTACTGGCATACCCAGCCTGGCGTAAGGCTAAGGCAATATGTGGACGCCCGATTGTGCCCCCGGCCAACTGGCGGACAGCGTCCGGGTCGATGGGCTGACGCTGTTCATCTATTAACTTCTGGTTAACCCGTTCAACAATCTGCCGATTCCGGGTCGAACGAAATTCCTGAAATTCGGCTAAGGCCCTAATCAGATAAGGATCCTGATAATCAAACCCATACCCCAATAAATGCATATCGGTATACTCACGCCATTGACTTGAAAGTTCTACAGCCGTGATAATTTCAATATCGGCTTCAACTCCAGCCTGCATGGCATGGTTGATACCATCAATATTATCATGGTCTGCCAGTGCAATAGCAACCAGTCCGGCCTTCTGTGCAAGACCAACGATCTCTTCCGGGGAAAAGAGACCATCGGAACAGGTCGAATGTAGATGTAAATCAACATATTCAGTTTTCATATACCCATTATTTCCTTTTCCATGAAAGGAATCCAGCCTTTTTCTAAAAAACACGTAACGCATTTTTCTAACATTTCAGAACTCTTGACCATTCACGCGCAAACCTGTACACATGAAACAACCGCTAACGAGAATAGAGCACATTCAGATATGATTACACCACCACGCCTTGTCGTAAAAAATCTACAGAGCTTTTTTTTCACCCGAACTGGCATCATCAAAGCAGTCGATGACGTATCCTTCAGCATTAACCCTGGAGAAACCCTGGCATTAGTCGGTGAATCGGGATGTGGCAAATCGATGACTGCCCTTTCTCTGCTGCGCTTGCTACCAGAACCAGGACGAATTGTCGGTGGCGAAATTTCTCTTGATGGTCGTGATCTGCTACGCCTGCCCGACATGGAAATGCGTCGTATTCGTGGTAATGACATATCAATGATTTTTCAGGAGCCGATGACCTCGCTCAATCCGGTTCTGCGAATTGGGGAGCAGATTGCCGAAGTTCTCCGCCTCCATCAGGGACACACATCGCAACAAGCGCTGGAACAAGCAGCAGAGTTGCTAACTCAAGTTGGTATTTCTGATCCCAAGCGCAGGCTACGTGATTATCCCCACCAACTTTCCGGCGGGCAACGCCAGCGGATCATGATTGCCATGGCCTTGGCATGCGACCCGAAACTGCTGATTGCTGATGAACCAACTACGGCACTGGATGTCACAATCCAGGCTCAGATCATGGATTTATTACTGGAGTTGAAGCAACAACGACAAATGACGACACTGTTGATTAGCCATGACCTGGGAGTTGTTGCCGGCAATGCCGACAAGATTGTAGTGATGTACGCAGGACAGCTTATTGAATCGGGAACCGTCAAAAGAGTTTTTGAAAATCCTTTGCATCCCTACACACAAGGACTACTAGAATGCATTCCACGTCTTGGACAGCAGCACAGCCTCCCGACTATCCCCGGCCAGCTGCCAGACTTACGAAAACAACTTGATGGTTGTCTATTTCTAGATCGCTGCCCTGGCCCCTGCGCACCATGTGGCCATCAGCTCCCCAAATTAAAAGAGATTGAACCTGGCCACTGGGTTCGCTGCTGGAGATATTAACCTTGTCTTTACTTGAAGTAAAAAACCTGCGGAAGAGTTTTCGCATGACCGATGCTCTGGGTCGCAAAGCCGGCCGACTGGTTGCTGTCGATAACCTCTCCTTCAGTTTAAAACAAGGAGAGACCCTGGGACTCGTCGGGGAATCAGGTTGTGGCAAATCGACCACCGGAAAACTGATTCTGCAATTGCTCCAACCAGATGCAGGGCAGGTTTTTTTCTCCGGAGAAGAATTGACCCATCTCTCCCCCAAGCAGATGCGTCCCTATCGCCGCCGCATGCAGATGATATTTCAAGATCCCTTTTCCTCCTTAAATCCACGCATGACAGTCGGATCAATTTTAAGTGAACCGCTGCTGATTCATCGCCTGGCTCCAGTTAAACAGATTCGCGATCGGGTCATTGAACTGCTGGAAAAAGTTGGCCTCACCGCCGAACACGAAC
This sequence comes from Desulfuromusa sp., assembly GCA_027858895.1. Classification (GTDB taxonomy): domain Bacteria; phylum Desulfobacterota; class Desulfuromonadia; order Desulfuromonadales; family Geopsychrobacteraceae; genus Desulfuromusa. Next base: position 9,710 of record JAQIBX010000032.1, read on the forward strand.
AGCGCTATCCCCACGAATTTTCCGGTGGTCAGAGACAAAGGGTCGGAATTGCCCGGGCACTAGCGGTTGAACCGCAGCTGATTATTGCTGATGAGCCTGTATCTGCGCTTGATCTGTCGGTACAGGCACAAATATTGAATTTACTGCAGGGATTTCAAAAGGAGCACGATCTCAGTTATTTATTTATTGCCCACGATCTTGCTGTCATAGAACATGTCAGTGATCGCATTGCGGTGATGTATCTGGGTAAAATTGTTGAACTGACGAGTGCTGAGGAGTTGTATAAAAATCCGCGCCATCCTTACACCGAAGCATTACTGAATGCGGTACCGACTCCCGATCCCAGTCATCCGCGTCCGGCAGCCTTAACTGGAGAAATCCCCTCTCCTATTAATCCACCCAGCGGCTGTTATTTTCACCCCCGCTGCCCCTATGCCGACGAGATATGCAGACAAGAGGAGCCCCACCTGTGTGAAATAGGGAATGAACACTTGGTTGCCTGCCACCATGCTGAACAAGTCGGACGGTATCTGCTGAAAAGATAGCCTGTGTCATTTGTCTGGCAGTTGAAACCCTACATCCTGGTGCCTCTGACTACTCCAGAACAACCAGTAAATCGCCCTGATCTACCTGATCCCCTTCACCGAAAATCATTTCTTTGATCACGGCGGATTTTTTGGCTTTAATGTTGGTTTCCATCTTCATCGCTTCGGTCACGAGCAACACATCACCTTCATTCACTGCGTCACCAGCGTTCACCTGCTGCTTGAAAATTTTACCCGGCATCGGCGCACCCATTTCTTTAGCGTTATCGGGATCGGCCTTAACATGGGCACTACTGTCTGCTTCCACCGAGTCGTCTTTGACTGTCGCAGAGCGTGGCTCACCATTGAGTTCAAAGTAGATATTGCGGGTCCCATCCTCACGTACCCGTCCGATGGCATTGAGTTTTACAATCAGTGTTTTACCGGCTTCGATGTCGACGGTGACTTCATCTCCAATATCCAGACCGTAGAAAAAGACCGGGGTCGGCAAAAATGACGTATCGCTGTACTCTTGACGGAAACGATCATATTCTTCAAAAACACCGGGATAGAGCACCGCTGAGAGGACATCCTCATCACGCACTTTGTGCCCGAGCTTTTTCTCCAGTTCATCCTTTTTTAAGACAAAATCAACCGGCTCGAGCAATTCTCCCGGACGGCAGGTCAGCGGCTCTTCACCTTTAAGGATGATCTTCTGTAACTTCTCGGGGAAACCACCATACGGCTGACCAATCATCCCTTTGAAGAAATCAACGACACCCTGAGGGAAAGCCAGATCGTGACCACGTTCGTAGACATCGTCCGGCTCCAGATTGTTTTGAATCATAAACATCGCCATGTCGCCGACAATCTTCGACGACGGGGTGACCTTGACCAGGTCGCCAAACATGTCGTTGACCTTGCGGTACATCTCTTTACACTCTTCCCAGCGATGGCCCAGACCCAAACCTTCCACCTGCGGTTTGTAGTTGGAATACTGACCACCGGGAATTTCATGATGATAAACCTGGGCAGTTCCGCTACGCAATTCAGACTCGAAAGGCGCATAGTAAGTACGGCAGGTTTCCCAGTAATTAGCCAGCTTCTGCAAACCCTGCATATCCAGTTTAGGATCCCAAATGGTCCCTTCTAACGTAGCCAATAGGGCATTCATATTCGGTTGTGCGGTTAAGCCAGAAACCGATGAAAGCGCGGTATCAACCACATCACAACCAGCCTGAGTAGCCATCATCAACATTGCAACGCCATTGCTGGAGGTATCGTGGGTATGCAAATGGATCGGCAGACTGATTTCATTTTTCAGTGCTTTGACCAGTTTTTCGGCGGCAAATGGCTTAAGCAGTCCGGCCATATCTTTTATAGCCAGAACATCGGCACCCATCTTTTCGAGCTCTTTTGCCATATTGACGTAGTACCCGAGCGGATACTTGTCCCGCTTCGGGTCGGAAATGTCACCGGTGTAACAGATCGCCGCTTCACAGACAGCACCGCTCTTCTTAACCGCATCCATCGCCACCTTCATACCGACTGTCCAGTTCAGCGAGTCGAACACCCGGAAGACATCAATCCCCTTCTCAGCCGCCTTGGCAACAAATTCCTGAACCACATTATCGGGATAATTGGTGTAACCGACCGCATTAGAACCGCGCAGCAGCATCTGGAAAAGGATGTTCGGGATCTTCTCCCGCAGACGCTCAAGACGATCCCAGGGATCTTCGCGTAAAAAACGCATCGACACGTCATAAGTCGCCCCGCCCCACATCTCTAACGACCAGAGTCCGCCACCTAAATGTGCGGTCGCTTCGGCAATACGATCCAGATCATAGGTCCGAAAACGGGTTGCCATCAGCGATTGGTGGGCATCGCGCATCGTCGTATCAGTAATCAGCAAATGCTTCTGTTGCCGGGTCCACTCCGCCAGCCCCTTCGCACCCTTCTCGCGCAGGATGTCACGGGTACCACGCGGATGTGCTTGGCCATAGGGAATTTCCGGCACTTCAGCTTCGCGCAAATTTTTATAATGCAGCCGCTTTTCCGGGGCAATGCCTGGGTAACCGTTGACACTGGTGTGGCCGATAAAATTCAGAATCTTATTGGCACGGTCTTTCTTGACCTTCAGATCGAAAACTTCCGGATGTTTGTCGAGGAAAGAGGTATCGCAGTCTCCCTTAAGAAAAACCGGATGGGTCATCACTTTTTCCAGAAACCCAATATTGGTTTTAACCCCACGGATACGGAATTCCTGCAAGGCACGGTGCATAGTACGGGCCGCACATTCAAAGCTGAGACCCCAGGTTGATACCTTTACCAGCAAGGAATCGTAATGCGGAGTGATGTAGGCGCCAGCATAACCAGCCGCAGCATCGAGACGAACGCCAAATCCAGCAGCAGTCCGATACGCTTTTATGGTACCAAAGTCTGGAGCAAAGTTATTGGCCGGATCTTCGGTGGTAATCCGCGATTGGATTGCGTAGCCGCGTAATTCGATATCCTTCTGCGACTTGATACCAATTTCCGGATCAGACAGTTTATAGCCTTCGGCAACCCGGATCTGTGCTTGCACCAGATTACGCATAGTCACTAACTCAGTGACGGTGTGTTCAACCTGGATGCGCGGATTGACCTCGATAAAGTAGAAATTTCCATCCTTATCCAACAAAAACTCAACCGTCCCGGCATTGCGATAATTAACCACCTTGGCAATTTTAAGCGCATTAGCACAAAGTTCTTCACGCTTCTTCTTCGTCAGAGAAAGAGATGGTGCAATCTCGATGACTTTCTGATGGCGACGTTGAATCGAACAGTCCCGTTCGTAGAAATGTACCAGATTGCCATGGCTATCACCCAGGATCTGCACTTCGATATGCTTAGGGTTTTCGAGGTATTTTTCCAGAAAAACCGTTGCATCACCAAAAGCGGCCTGCGCTTCGGAAGCGGCGCTGCGAATCCCTTCCAGCAGTTCCTTTTTATTCATAGCCACCCGCATGCCTCGGCCACCGCCACCAGAACTTGCTTTGACAATGATTGGATAGCCGCATGATTTCGCAAAGATCAAAGCTTCTTCTTCGGTCTGCACCGGATCAGTTGTCCCGGGAACAACCGGCACCCCAGCCTCAAGGGCAACCTGGCGACCGGAGATTTTATCACCGAGGCGCCGCTGGGTGTCAGGAGTGGGACCGATAAATGCAATCCCGGCACGCTCACAGGCTTCAGCAAATTCAGCATTTTCCGAAAGAAACCCATAGCCGGGGTGGATGGCATCAACATCTTTCTTACGGGCCAGGTCGATAATCTCAGCGATCGATAAATATGCATCGATCGGCCCCTTCCCTTTCCCGATCTGATAGGCTTCGTCGGCCTTGTAACGGTGCAGAGAAAGACGATCCTCTTCAGAGTAGATCGCGACAGTTGCAATTCCTAATTCGGTACAGGCGCGAAAAATCCGAATCGCAATCTCACCTCGATTTGCCGCCATAATTTTTTTAAATTTTGTTATAGACATAGATACGGCCTCTCCTGAAAAATGGGGATTTATCAAATCTGTAATATTTTGAGATGACTAAATATTTTTACTTTAAATGAATTTATCTTGAAAAGTCAGTTAGTTATACCACTATTACAATTGAATATCAACCAACGTAGAGGTTTAATATTAAGTTGGAATACTGTTCTACTTAAAATACAAATGCATGTTATTAGTCAGGGTTCAATCTATTGCAGTTCGGCGGCAATGTTCTTACTTGTTGATAACTTCACTCCATGCTAACTTAATCGTCAATCAAATGACGTTTAGTGGAGGGTCTGACAATGCTGCAAAAATCAAAAATTCTCTTAATTGATGATGAATTAGAAAGCTGCAAAGCCCTCTCCCATCTCTTGGGTCAGGTCGGCTATGAAGTTGAAATTAGCCATTCAGGAGAAGATGCCCTGAAATTACTTAAAGAACGGCCTTTCAATTTAATTATCAGCGATCTTTTTCTCCCCGGTATCAGCGGCATCGACATCCTTAAACAGATCAAGGACGACTCTCCTGAAACCGGTGTCATCCTGATCACCGGGAAAGCCTCAGCAGAAACAGCCGTTGAAGCAATGAAAGAAGGGGCTCTGGATTACATCACCAAACCTTTTAATTTCGAACGTTTAAAAATTCAGGTGACCAAGGCATTGGAAAAAAACAGGCTGGTTCTGGAAAATAACTATTTACGCCAACAATTACATGGTCGTTACCATTTTGATAACATCATCGGCACCAGTCAGGCGATGCAGCAGGTGTTCCGCCTGATGGGAAAAGTCACCGGAACTGACTCTACGATCCTCATTCTCGGTGCCTCCGGAACCGGCAAAGAGCTGGTTGCCAGAGCAATCCATTACAACAGTCCACGCAAGAACAAACCGTTCCTTGCCATTAACTGCGGTGCGATCCCGGCAGACTTGCTTGAATCTGAACTCTTCGGTCACGTCAAGGGTGCGTTTACCAGTGCATTTGCCGACAAGCCTGGCAAGTTCGAAGTCGCGGATGGTGGAACAATGTTTCTCGATGAAATCGGCAACATGCCACAACAGTTGCAGGTAAAACTACTGCGGGTTTTACAAGAGCATGAATTTGAACGGGTCGGGTCAAGTCTCAAAACCCACCTGAATATCCGCCTGATTTCAGCCACTAATGTCGATATACAGGAACAGGTCAAGACGGGGCAGTTCCGTGAAGATCTCTACTATCGTTTAAACGTGATCCCGATTCACTTGCCAGCGCTTAAAGAACGACGCGGAGATATCCCACAATTAGCACGTTTTTTTACGGAAAAGATCTGCAAAGAGATGGATCGCCCGCTGATCAGCATTGGCACTGATGCTATGCAAGCGATGGAAAGCTACGAATGGCCGGGCAATGTTCGCGAGATGGAAAATATCATCGAACGAACGATAGCCCTGACAGACAATATGATCATAGGCTGCGAGGAATTACCCTCCGATATTGGCACAAGATTGCCAAGCTCTGCACTGTCCGCCCCCCAGATGACCAGTGAAGGGGTCGACATGAATAAGATTATCGCCACGATTGAACGGGCAATGATCCAGCAGGCAATGGGGTTAGGCCAAGGAGTGAAAGCACGTGCGGCTAACCTGTTAAAGATTAACCGCACGACTTTGGTTGAAAAGATTAAGCGCCTGGGGATGGAAATCTGAACTGTAGGGGCGAACCTATGTGTTCGCCCGGCTTACTATCTGATCTTTTTCTCCATTTTCTTGCGATCGTTGGCATCCAGATAACGTTTGCGCAAGCGGATCGACTTGGGGGTAATTTCTACCAGTTCATCGTCAGCGATATACTCGAGGGCCTGTTCCAGCGACATAATTCTGGGTGGTGTTATCCGTACCGCCTCATCAGTGCCCGAAGAACGAACGTTGGTCAGCTTTTTCCCCCGACAAGAGTTGACCACCAGATCGTTTTCCTTGGCGTTTTGCCCAATAATCATCCCCTCGTAAACCTTAACATTAGCCCCAACAAACAAAATCCCTCGATCCTGCAAGTTGAATAAAGAATATAGAACCGTTTCGCCAGCTTCCATAGCGATCAACACCCCGTTTTTACGCCCTTCGATGGGCCCCTTGTAGGGAGCATAGTCATGAAAACTATGATTCATCACTCCGGTTCCGCGGGTATCAGTCAAAAATTCGGTTCTAAACCCGATCAGACCACGCGCCGGGATTAAAAACTCGATTCGATTCGTTCCATCCATAACCTGCATTGAAGTTATTTCAGCCTTACGCTTGCCAAGCTTTTCAATCACTGTTCCCTGGTACTCCTCAGGAACATCGATAGAAAGATATTCTATCGGCTCACAGCGTTCACCATCAATCTCACGGAAAATAACTTCTGGTTTGGACACCGAAAGCTCAAACCCTTCACGGCGCATATTCTCAATGAGAATGGAAAGATGCAATTCTCCACGTCCGGAAACCTTGAAAGTATCGGTACTATCCGTATCTTCCACTCGAAGCGACACATTGGTGCGCAACTCTTTCATTAACCTTTCACGGATATTTCTGGAAGTGACCCACTTCCCTTCCAGTCCGGCAAAAGGTGAGTTATTGACAATAAAATTCATCGACAAGGTTGGCGCATCTATGGCGACATAAGGCAAAGCAATCGGATTCTCAGCATCGGCCAAAGTCTCACTGATCCCCAGGTCTTCAAATCCGGCAATGGTGACAATATCTCCGGCAAAAGCTTCCTTCAGCTCCACTTGTTGCAATCCCTGATAACCAAGCAATTTAGTGATTCGTCCAGTTTTTACCTTTCCAAGATGGTCAATTCTGGCAACAATTTCACCAGCTCTGACGGTTCCGTTGAAAATTTTTCCAGTGGCAGTCCGGCCGATAAATTTATTGTAATCAATATTGCTCACCAACATCTGAAAAGGCACCGATGGGTCTCCAGTGGGGGGAGCAACCCGCTCACCGATCATCTCGAATAATGGCTCCAGGTTATCCGATTCATCTTCCAGCTGGCGCTTGGCAATGCCAAATTTAGCGCTGGCGTAAACGATCGGAAAATCAAGTTGATCTTCCTTGGCATTCAACTCACAAAACAGGTCAAACACCATATCGACAACGGCTTCAGGTCGTGCTCCGGGACGATCAATTTTGTTGATGACAACAATCGGCTTAATCCCCAGGTCAAGGGACTTTTTCAACACAAATCGCGTCTGTGGCATCGGCCCATCGAAAGCATCGACCAACAACAGGACGGAATCGACCATTTTCAGAATCCGCTCAACTTCACCACCAAAATCGGCATGCCCCGGGGTATCGACAATATTGATCTTCAGTCCACCATGATGCACTGACAGATTTTTGGAGAGGATGGTAATCCCCCGCTCCTTCTCCAGATCGTTACTGTCCATTACCCGTTCGGTGATTTCCTGGTGTTCGCGAAACACCCCTGATTGGACCAACATGGCATCCACCAGCGTGGTCTTACCGTGGTCAACGTGAGCGATAATTGCTATATTTCTTATCTTTTCAGACATTAGTTAAACCCCTTATAAATAATGATTTTTCCAAAAGAGCGGGATTATGACAGAAAGCTTTCAGAATGCCAAGAAAATAAGCCGATAAATTCACAACTTGACACCACAAACCCAATTTCATATCTTTCGTAGACGCAATCCAAGCCAAGAAAAACAAATTCAAACATCTGTCTCACACAAAGCCACCAGTCACAAAGAAAGATGGAAACTTTTATCATTTCTTGGCGGCTTTGTGGCTTGAGTGAGCGCCAGCGAACGGGCGTGAGATGATCTTGATTTTATAGACGTAAAGCGAGGCTACATGCCCCAACAAAATATCATCCTGACCGGATTTATGGGAACCGGAAAAACAACTGTGGGTCGACTGCTGGCCGAACGGATCGGTTATAAGTTTTTCGATACTGACGCTCTGATCGAAGCACAGATTGGCCAGACCATCAGCAAATTTTTCCAAACACAAGGGGAAGCAGCATTCCGCAAACTTGAGTCAGAACTGGTCGAAAAACTGGCGCAACAAAAAGAGTTGGTTATCGCAACTGGAGGCGGATTGGTTCTCAATCCCGGGAATGTTGCGGTACTGGGTGCAACAGGAAAAATTATTTGCCTGACTGCCCAGCCTGAGGAAATTTTAGCCAGAGTTGCAAAGCAACAAGATGTTCGTCCCCTGCTGCAAGAAAGAGATCCTCAAGCAAAAATCATCGCATTATTACAGCAACGCGATGCTGTCTATCAGCAGTTTCCACAACTATCAACATCGAAACGGACACCGGAAGAATTGGTCAATATGCTACTAAAGCATACTTCATTGAGTAAAACTCCTTCGCCCTGACCTCAGATAGCCACCAGACGCCAAGAAGATCAAAATCTCTTTTTGGTTAGAAACACCCCGCCAAGGGCAGTTTTTTGTCATGCCGACTTGGTGCCTGGCAAAACAGTTACTTGGACTTATTGATTCATGACTGTTGACGGGTGCGGAATCGCCTTAGCGAGAGGCTTATTCACTGCCGGACAATATTCGGGAACCAGTTGTTGCAGTTTTTCTTTAACCGCAGGCAGGTCCAGAGCTTTGGCTGCATCAACCAGAGCTTCAATCATTGCCAGCAACTCTGCATAAGCCTGCGTTTGCGATTGAGCAATGCAAATCTTATGATGCAGCGTCGGCAGTACACCCTCATCATCCAAGAGTAATTCTTCGTACAGCTTCTCTCCAGGACGCAAACCAGAATAGACAATTTCAATATCTTCATGTGGCTGAAATCCGGACAGTCTGATCAGTTCCTCTGCAAGAAACTGAATTTTTACAGCATCCCCCATGTCAAACAAGTAAATCTCACCACCACTGCCCATACTTCCGGCCTGCAATACCAGTTGCGTTGCTTCAGGAATCGTCATAAAAAATCGCGTCACTTCAGAATGGGTCACTGTTACCGGCCCACCCTTTGCAATTTGCTCCTTAAATGTTGGGATGACACTACCGTTACTGCCTAAAACATTACCAAATCGGGTCGTCACAAAATTGGTTTTACTTTTCAGGTTAAGTGCCTGCACGTACATTTCAGCAACACGTTTCGTTGTCCCCATAATATTGGTAGGTCGCACCGCCTTGTCCGTTGACACCATGACAAACTTTTCTACCCCGATATTGTCTGCCGCGTCAGCCAGCAAACGTGTTCCGTTGATATTATTATTAACCGCTTCAGCAGGATTATTCTCCATCATCGGGACATGCTTATAAGCTGCAGCATGGAATACAACCTGGGGCATCTGTTCGTCAAATATGACGTTGACCCGCGAACGGTTACGCACATCACCAATAATCGAAACAATTGGCAAATGAGGAAATTTCTGGATGAGTTCTTGTTCAATCAAAAACAGCGGAGTTTCAGAATTTTCAAACAAAATTAATTTCTGCGGCTTGAACCGGGCCACCTGACGACAGATTTCACTGCCAATACTTCCCCCTGCGCCGGTAACCAACACCCTTTTCCCTTGCAGATAATCTTTAATCTGTGCCTCATCTAAAAAAATAGATTCCCGCCCCAACAGGTCATTGAGATCGACATCGCGAATTTGTTGAATCGATACCCGACCATCAATAAGTTCTCCAACCCCAGGCAAGATTCTAAATTTAACTTTGCATTCGCGGCAGCGTTCAACTATAGCTTTGATCACTTTTCCCGAAGCTGAAGGAATAGCAATAATAATTTCATCAATACCACGTTCATTGATGATTTTTTTCAGATCAAATTGTGAGCCCAGAACATTCAGACCTTGAAAAATCCCCTTTTTCTTGACCGGATCATCATCAATAAAACCGAGCACATCAAGATCCAATTGTGGATTAGAACGAATCTCCCGAGCAATTAATTGGCCAGCGTCTCCAGCCCCAACAATCAGTAGCCGCGCTTGTCGTAATTCGGTTCCCTGTCGTAACGGAAGATACTGCTCTCGAAATGCGCGGGTTGCAAAACGGACTCCACCAACAGCTATAAAGCAGAAAATTCCGTCAAGAAACAAGACCGTACGGGGAATCTGCTCCAGTCGATAAACCGCTACGGCATAAAAAAGAAAAATTAATGAACCGAGGAAATTTGCCTTAATGATTTGAATCAGATCCGGCATGGAGACGTAGCGCCACCAGCCGCGAAAGCAGCCAAACTGCCAGAAAACGACCAATTTAATGGCCAGGACAGCAGGAAGAAGAGCAGCAAATCGTGGCCAATACGTTGCGGGAATGGAAAAATCAAAGCGGATAAGATAAGCCAACAATAGTGAGCTGACAATAATCAGACTCGTCATCACAAAAACAATAATCAACCGATTTCGATAAACTATTTCTTTCATATATTCCCCCATACATCAAAAATCAGTAGTACTTTTATCACAAACAGCTGAAAATTGATCATTAAATTTGTAAGATTAAACGACGCCATCAAGGAGTGGCAGGAATCATCTCATTTCTTTAATAAAATCAGTGTATAACACGAAATCAAGCTGTAATTTTGACTTACGTTCATTCAGCAAATCCAGAAACTCTGCCGTACTCCGATGACGATCCAGAATCTTTTTCGGGATCAAATCAAGCGGCAGATCAATACCTTGCTGTTTAAGCCATACAATATCCCAAAGATCACGATTCTTAAGACGATTTACTCGTAAAGCCAGGGCAACAAGTTTATCAGCCAAGATTTCTTCCCCTTCCAAATATTTCAAACCGCGTAACCCTCTGGACGCTGATCAAATCTGAAAAGTCGGAAAAGGCAGCAAGAATTTATTGCCCGTGGACTCGCATCCAGAGACGAGGCAAAGCAAACCGGCGAGTATTACTCGGCAAAAACCGTTTTTGATGAACTAAACGGCATACTGACTCATGCGGAAGAAAAACTTGCCCAGGGAGTTATCAAGTTAGCTACACAAAGAAAGCAAAGGAAGATATTGTACGCCTCTCTAGCTTTCTCGTCGAAGCTGATATTGCAGCCGCCCGCAAGGCTCTGGAAGCTACCCAAAAAGGGGTCGAATTTCTCTATTCTTTAAGCCACGGACCCACACGGACAACTTCGGACAAATCCACAACCATTTTTTTTGGTTTTAACTGCAAGCCATATCGGCTTTTCTAACAAACACCTTTGACTTTACGGTTTAACGCACTGTCCGCTCTTGTCCGTGTGTAGAGGGGGTAGCTAACATGCCTTTGACTTTTCTAAAGACTTGACCCATAAATTCGCCCCGTTGAACTAACAACGCCCGGCAACTTCTTTACTGCGTTTTAAGGTACGTAAATCTGAGGCATCAAACAACTGGCTGCGCCCGATGATCTGAGTCGGTCTTAGCTTGCCGGATTGAACATAACGGCGCAAAGTGGGAACAGAGACCTCAAGGTATTCAGCGGCCTCGGGCACCGAAAATGGCTCACGATGAACAGCCCCGAATACCTGATCATGGGTATAATCCTCTTCGTGAAAGACCTTACTGGCAAGCAACAAAAAAAAACGAGTCCGCTCACTCGAAGGCATCCGTTCCATTTCAGCATAAAGGTCTTCGGCGGTAATTGACATATTCATGATGTTTCTCCTCGGTCGGCATCCTGCTTGAGGTAACGCTTGAGGGCAGTGTAGAAGTTCTCATGCGTACCTACCTGATAAAAGTCAATCATAAAAAACTCAACCGGAGATTCTTGTGCAAGGGGTCTATATGCTATCAGGTACTGCTGGTGGTTGAAGCGAAATTTATATACTCGAATACCTGCTAAATCCCCTGTTTTGACTTCACCCATATCCGGAGTATCGCAGACCAAATCTACAGCATCTTCAATAGCAAGCTTTAGCGGCTTGTGAGCTTTTTTAACAAATTGAATAAAAGGAAGTTTGTAGTTTCGCAGCATGATTCAATATTAGATTCCTAATGATTCAATGTCAACTCAAAACCAAGAGCATGAAAATTAGGCTCGATGGCAGGTCAAAAAAACCAACAGCACATAAGATAGGTTGTGTGAACTGCGTTGTGGGTGACCTATGGAAATTTCTGTAAATGAATTTAGTTACTTAAAAATGTCCCTCTTATCAATGGCCTGCCCATGCCTATTCTCCTGTGATCGATATGCTCTTATTAGAAGCAAAGCCTATCAAAGAAAGCCATTTTGTCAAAAGTGTAGGTTTGACACCTTCAGTTTGTTTGACAGGACAGGTCAATAATTTAAAATAGTGTTCATCAATTCCGGCAATGATATTGCCTCAATGTCAGTCGCCAGGCTTTATCAAAAAAAACCAGCGGGTCACAGTGATCCGCAAGGTATAGTTCCGGTTGGGAAAGCTTTGCCCTGTCTTGTTCGGACTCAAGATCAAGGTAGATAGAATTGTATTCTTGAGCTACTGCCAGAGCTAGTGTCGTTTTGCCAACTTGGCGTGGACCGAGCAGCACTACCGCAGGTGAGTTCTTTAATGAATCAGAAAGATATGAAGCAAGATGTCGTTCAATCATGTTTGCAATACATGGACTTTCATTCCGTGATTTGCAAGGATAAAAAGACGGAAAGCATGGTGTCAAACTACACTTTTGACAGATCCAGCGTCGGTTTGTGCCTTTAACCACAGAAACAAACTCAAAACCGTAAATCTTTTTATTCAGCCACAGACTCACACGGACAACTGCGGACAAAACCACAACCATTTTTTTGGTTTTAACTGCAAGCCATATCAGTTTTTCTAATAAACAAATCAGCCTTTGACTTTTAAAATCAAAACCGTAAATCTTTTTATTCAGCCACAGACGCACACGGACAACTGCGGACGAAACCGTAATAACTCTTTTTTTGTTTTAAAGACAAAGCCTATCAGCTTTACCAATACACCAAAACTCTTTGATTTTAAGAATTTAGAAGCCTACGTCCGCCCTTGTCCGTGTCTGTCCGTGGCTAACACGCCTTTGACTTATAAAACCATCTTTTTTAACGTCAATCAGCTTCCCGCTGCGGGCAAATGTCGTGGCAAATCCATTGTCTCATGTAAAACTCTCAGCACTTCAATACTGGGGGCAGCAGAAGAAGAACTAACTCTGAAAACCACAAAGTGCCGTCCTCGACGGCCCTTGCGCGCTACATGAAGGGTAAAGAAGCCGCAGCCAATGTCTTCACGCTGCCTGGATCCAAGGACATTGGGGCCATGGGCCAAATCACTTAAAGCCAGCGAGAGAGTTCTGGCGTAGGTTTTACTTTGTCGTCGACCAAAATTAGTGTGAGTCCAACGCAGGATATGTTGGAAATCATCCTCGGCGGTCTGTGTGAGCCGAATCTTCCAAACTGGTTTCACGGTGCACTTATCAATTGATCTGACAATATATCAAGATGATCTATCAGTTCACCCGCTGTTTCAAATGTCGTGTAGCGACCCGCCTCTAAATCCATCGCACCAGCACGAATCGCCTCCTTCAGTGCGCTTAGGCGTGCTGCATTTTCCTGTTCAATTCGCTCAACAAGCCGTAAACCTTCACGTAACACTTCACTGGCATTCTGATAACGCCCAGAAGATACAAGTTGCTCCACAAGTGCATTTTGATGGTTGGTTAAAACAACATTTCGTGTCGGCATAGCAGCTCCTCCCATAAAGTTTTATGGCATAATATGCCAACAGGGAATATCGGTCAAGTTAGAGTTCCATTGATTTTATAGGTCAGCTCTTCTTGCTCCATTTCACTCTCCTCCCTATTGACCACGGACCCACACGGACAACTTCGGACAAACCATAACCATTTTTTTGGTTTTAACTGCAAGCAATATCAGATGTTCTTATAAACAAAAACTCTTTTGCCTTTCGGGATTTAAAGGCCCCTGTCCGCCCTTTTCCGTGTGCGTCCGTGGCCAACACGCCTTTGACTTTTCTAAGAGTCAAACGGAGACTTGACCCATAAATTCATTATCGGTTCCTGATGTTTCCTTGGAAGCCTGACCACATTGCTTGTGCTCAACCTTTTCAGGAGGACAGAAATTCATCGTTAAGCAAGCGGGCACCATGGATGACACGCAAAATGACGACGGACTGACAACTGATGCGGAAAATTGTCCGGTAAGGACCATGGAGCAGGTGGCGATAATTGGTGCCGAGGATAGCATTCTCAGCAATATGTGGACAGCGTTCGGGAAATTGCTGTAACGAGACAATTTGCGTTTCCAGCGCGGAAATAAAGGCACTCGCCTGTTCTGGGGCGTCCTGAGCAAGATAATCCCAGATTCCCCCAATGTCGGCTTCAGCACTCGGGGTGATCTCAACCCTAAATGTCTCGGGCAAGCTTGAACTCCTCTAAAAACGTGGCGGCGGGACGCGCCCTCCCCTCAGCGGCTTCAGCTTCAGCCGGGGCGAGAAATCTGGCAAGGTTAGATGCTTGCAAGTGCTTCTGATAAACCACCGCATCGAGCAGAACGGCATCGGCCCGACCATTCACCGTCAGCACCAGTGGCCTACCCGTCGCATGGACATGATCTAGAATTTCGCGAGTGTGCCGCTTAAGATCGGTAACAGAACGGATATCCTCAGTCAGCTTCATACATTAGGCTCCTTATTAAATACTTTATTAGTCACCAAAAATAGCACCATGCAAGGGAGGAGTCAAGTCGGCTGCACGCTATTAAAATCCATTATACCCCTAAAAAGGCACCTCTAAGCCCTTTTTAAGGCCACTTTTTCAGCTATTATTCAACTATATCAGTTAGTTGGTCTGGTCCGACCCGGCATCTCTCGAGATTAACTTTACGGCTTAAAAAGCCTCCGTCCGTTCTTGTCCGTGTGCGTCCGTGGCTAAAATCACATTTCTCCGCTTTTTCTCCATGCAGATGGCTTTAAAGATTCTGTTTCAACCCCTCATCCACGCTGATTGGTGGCCCAATATGTCAACAAAGTGGGTGTCCTATATTAGTGTCACTTTTCCTGTTGACACAATGCAATAGTAGTCATTATAATTACCACTATTAAATAAAAAGGAGAAAAACAGATGATTGATGACTACGTTCCTGTCACGCAAGCGAAAGCTAAAATGCTCGATATCATCCGAGATGTTGACGCCAACGACAACACAATTGCTATTACTAAAAATGGTATACCTAGAGCGATTATCATATCAATGGAACACTACGATGCAATCATGGAAACCATGGCCATACTCGCAGACAGAGCAACAATGGAGCAGATTTATGATTCGATAGACGAGATGAAAGAAAATAAGCCATTAGTCGACCTGGAAAGCATCAGCTAATGTTTCAGATCAAATTGACACCAACAGCCGGGCAGAATTTGTGTGATTTACATCCCGAAGTAAGAAAACAACTCAAGGCTGCGCTAAAAATTCTCGGCTCACATCCCTACCAGGGAAAACAATTACGGGACAAGCTTGGCAGTTTCAGATCACTAAGAATCAAACGATACAGAGCAATCTACCTTATCGATATGACGAATAAGCAAGTCATTATTGTAGCTATCGGTCACCGCAGGGATATCTACGAAATAAACACAAATATGATGATTGA
>JAQIBX010000169.1 GCA_027858895.1 Desulfuromusa sp.
CGTGGGGAAGAGCGCTGTCCATGGGAAAGCGACACATAGATTTATATAATCTTACCATATATTTGAATATTTCCCACCAATCTCTCCATTGTTCAGATTCCTGTCAGGTTTCATTGATATTCTGCTTGATCAAAATGGGTGAGCTATGGCCCCTAGCGTGAAATAAATAAACAGTTTCTGATAAATCAATGCTTCTGGAGGGGGGCTGAGTTGTCATCTAATATTCCTAAAACGGGTTCCCCTGATTGTTCTGATATCAGAGATGTTTTGTCGGGCAGTGATGCGCTAGATCTACTTGAATATATCCATGGTTGTCAGTACTGTGACTCATTGGAGGCCCTGAAAAAATACATCGCCAGCCTCTCCAAAATTCTCCCTTTTGATAATATCGTAAGTTCCATAGCAACAACAGATAGCGTGGGGCAAGTCCTCTCCCACGAGACACTCAACGTATCCTATCCAGAAGAGTGGATGACCTGTTACTTTGAACAGAAATTTGAACTCATTGACCCCATCGTCTGGCATAACTTCAAAAACTTTACTTTTGCCCATTGGGATGAGGTCCCAGGCTATAAAGAAAAAGGGAGCAGCTTCTGGGATATGGCTGCTACCTTCGGGATGGACAATGGTTGTGTTTATGGGCTGAAACATTCAGGCGGAAACGGAGGAACACTTTTTTCTTTCTGCGGTGATGAGCTACAGCATAAACGTCATGAAACCATTATAAAGCATGTCGTTCCCCATCTTGATATCCAGCTTCGTCAGTTGACAAATGCGTCCAGATCCAACCACCCCGCACTCACGAAAAGAGAACTTGAAGTGCTGAATTGGGTGAAGGCAGGAAAGAGCAATTGGGACATTTCGGTCATTCTCGGCATCAGTGAACGAACAGTCAAATTTCACGTCTCATCAATCCTTGGTAAGCTCAACACGGTTAACCGGTCTCAAGCAGTTGCAGCTGCGATTGGGGCTGGAATAATTGGCTACTAAGACTCGCCTCAACCGAAAACCCGCATTTTTGTAAACAACACAACTGTACGTTCGTACAGGGTCGCTTAATCGTGAGGTTGACAGATGAAATTACCTCGATTTTCTTTGCAGTCATTTTGTCAGGCTGCAAGCCGTATTGCGGCCATTTGCTACCTAGTTTTGTGGTGTTGTTTATTGTGCCTTAAACAACGATAAAAAATATTAGTGAACTACACATGTTATTTCCTCCCTTGACAGGTACTTTTCTAATGAGTACCGTCCGCCCCGTTAAATTGATTTATTTCCTTGTTTTTTTGTGACAGAAAAAGGGTTTCGGGATGGGGATTTCGACACGGAAGAATCTTAGACCTTCCAAGTAGTTTTTCACTCGCTCAATCCAATTTGTAAATTTAACCAGAATGCAGGTTCATTCGCAGGTGTTTCTTGAGGCAAGTTCGCCTTAAGTTTCGAGGGATAATTGCATCAAAAGCAGGATGAAGTTTGAACGTCTGAATTTCAGCCCTGTTTGTTGTGAATTTTTGCAGCCCAACCTTAAGGGGAATTGATGGAAGCAACAGGTCGCCCGGTAGAAAAAAATAAAACTGATGGCTTTAAAAACCGGCGGATTTTCACCACACAAAAAGATTACTACGGCATTCCAGGAGATCTGTTTGTTGCTGGACTGGGCGTTTCTATCGGGTTGTCGGTCGCTGCGGCCTGGTGGTCAGGAATCCTGATTGCAGCGGTATATTTCCCGACAATCTATCAAATACATAAGGATGATCCGAGGGCCGCTAAGGCATGGCTACGAGGATTGAAGCGTAAAAATACTTATTGGGCGGCAGGGGTAATCGAGCCTTTGCCAGTCATATTTTTACCCTCACGGGGAGGGGAACAGAAAAATAAGACAAAGGAGAAAACACAAGATGAAGTCGATTGTTTCGTTTAAAGCTGCGTTTGCGGCGATCACGTCTGTTCTGCTGGCCAGTCCAGCTTTTGCAGGTTATGCCCTGGGTGGATCATCTTCTGGACCCTTCGGAAAAATTACGCAGTGGATGCAGGATTACATTGATTTTATGGATGGGCCAGCCGCATTGGGGATCATCGTTGTTTCGATTATCGTTGCTGTTTGTGCGTGGATCTGGGCACCAAAAAGCGGTGCCGTCGGTGTTCTGCTTCGCGTGGTGATTGGTGGAATAGTCATGCTCAATATTGGCACATGGGTTGCCTCTTTCGTTTAAATGAATGACCGCCCTGCCAATTCTGGCAGGGCGTCCTTGAGCCTCCGGGGGGCGCAAATGGCTACCAATAAACAATCTGGTCGAGGGCCAATTTCCGAGCTGCATTTAGAGCTGGAACCTTTTGGGGATTTTCTGCTGACCAAACGGGGCTCGCTGATCGGCGCTATTGAGCTAACCGGGCGCGGGCCTGATGGTTTAAGCAAAGAAGACTATCTGGCCTTGTCGTTAATTGCCCGGAGCATCTACCAGGGCTTTTCTGAAGAAATTTCCATAACTCAATATTATTCGCACTTCGATAACCCTTCTATTTCTCTTCAAAAGAGAGAGCACCTGGTTTCAAAGCTTCTTTCCGAGCGACGGCAAGAGTATCTGTCAGAGCAGAAACTGACATCTTCAAGCATCGTTCACTATTTTGAGATTGATCCTCCGGAAGCCCTCGGAAAACTCAGTGTCGGTCCGGCCTTGAAACACCTGGTTCTGGCCGCCGGCAACAAGCAGAGCCGTGAAATCGTCAAAAACATGCTTTCCGGCAACCGCATGATCATGTGTTTTCTCGACGATCTGGAGAGAATGCAGCAAGAACTGGAGACAACCATCAACGACGTTGTTTCCAAGTGGGGGGCGCTGATGAATTGTCGGCAGCTCCCATTAGCCGAGGTTTGGGGGCATTGTCGGTTTCTGTCGAATCTGAATCCTGATCTTTTGACGACTGGCAAGCATGAGCCGATTCCCGCTGAACGCTGGGATGCGGTGCTGAGTGATGGGGGTCGACAGGCAGTCACCGTTGCCAATATGGATGCAATGCGCCTGTCTGGTGAAGAAAATATTTATGCCCGGATACTTTCAGTCACCCGGTTCGGGACAGGTGAGGTGACACCGGGGATCTGGGCGGCTAACCCAGGTTCTCCGGTGCGGCAAGCTCACAATTACATCTTAATGGTTCGCTCCAAACCGATCAGTAAATTTAAACAGGCGTTGATGTTTAGCAGTAAGGCAAACGAGCTTGAACGTCAGGGCTTGAATGTCATGTCGATGCTTCAAGGGACAGGGGAACAGACAGCAGTAGAGAAAAAAGCCGCGATGAAGGCGGGGGTCCGAGAGAAGCTTGAGGAGTTGGAATCCGCCGAAATGGTCGATGATCGTTGGTGGAACTCTCATGGGATGGCAGTTGTTTTTAATCAGAATCCAAGGATCCTGAAAAATACCAGTATCGCCTTAAAGCGCAGCATGGATCAGTGTGGTTTTTCGGCCTGCTGGGAAACGGTAGATCTGCCGGATGCCTGGCGCACATTCCTCCCTGCCGGTGGAACTTTTTCAATCAGGGATATGGAGTTTACGACCAGTCAGGTTGCGGCCGCTTCAATGCTGTACCGGGCGTCTGAAGGGCAGTTGACCGTCAGTGATTTGCGCGGTGAAGAGGCGCAATATATTTTCGCGTCTGAAGACGGGACACCTTTTCATTTCAGCCCTTGGGTCGGGGGCCGCTGTGTTGTTTTTGGGGTTGGCCCAATCCGCTCCGGTAAGTCCTTTACGAAGAATACCCTTGCTTGTCACTTCCTGAAGTATGGCGGTCTATTCCGCGGCATCGATGTTGACCAGGGCTGTGAACCCGTCGCTGAAGCCTTTGGTGATGACGGCGGAATCTTCCGCGTCGAAGAGGGGAACACAAAAGGGTTTAATCCCTTCGTGATGGCTGAAGGTCCGGAAGATATGCGTTTCATTGCTCACCTGAAGAACCAGATTCTTCAGATGTTGGAAACAAATGACAGTGAAGAACTGCGAAAGCTTGAAGTCCATGAACAAAGCCAGCTAGATCACGCCATACAGGCAACCTTGCGGTTGCCGGCAAATCTACAGCGATTGTCGACCGTCGTAAATCATGCCGGTAAAGAGTTCCAGACAAAACTGGCGCGTTGGGTTAACGGTGGCATGTACGCGCATCTTTTTGATCAGGAGCATGATGCGATGGGTGCGCGGGATCAAAAGATGGTTGCTTTCAACCTGCAAGGGGTCAAAGAGGATGCCATCGCGTTACCACTGGTCATGACCGAAGTTTTCTCGCGAGTGCTACGGACGTTCGAAGACCCGCGTTATCGCAATGTTCAAAAGTACCTCGATATCGACGAAGCCCATATCCTGCTGAAAATTCCTTATGCGTTAAACACCCTCGTCCGGGCGATCCGAACATGGGGCAAGATGAATGCCGGGGTCGGTCTTTGGACCCAAAGTCCTCAGGAATTTTACAATGTTCCCGATTGGCCAGCACTGCGCTCTGCGGCCTCAACTTTCTTTTTTATGGCCGATCCGCATATGGACCAAGGGCTTTATCAAAAGACTTTCCCTTTAACAGCTGGAGAGTGTGAAGCGATCCGGGGTCTGGTGCCAAAGCGGGAGGCATACATTGTTCAGCCAGAGCTTGGCATATCGAAAAAGGTCATTTTGGATGTTGAGCCAGAGCAATACGTCATATCAACATCAAACCCGGTAGAAGCTGAAATGCGGCGGTTGAATCGTCAAACCTATGGGATTGAAGAAGGCTATCGACAGACAGCAATACAGTTGGGACTTATCAACGAGGAGAGGGAGGTTTTAAGTGCGTAAATTGATTTTGATGACATGGCTGTTAGCAGTGTTGCTGGTGTCGCCAGCGCAGCAAGCAACCGCCGGGGGAATCCCGGTTTTTGATGGCA
>JAQIBX010000063.1 GCA_027858895.1 Desulfuromusa sp.
CCACAACAATCGTTCGGCCTCGGTCATATTGCTACGCAAGTTTCGTGAGGGCTCTTTTAGCGTAACATTATATTCGAGCATGAATCCCCCTCGATCCCCCTTTGTCAAAGGGGGAGGGCAATCTCCCGTTCAGAGGGCGTAAGCCAAACGATCTAGCGCAGCGGCAACCTTCTGAGTTCCAAAATCAACTGTTTCTAGCTCAATTTCGACTCTTTGCTCCGGCAGGGTATGCAGATAAAGAGGATCATAATAGCGAACCATGAGCTCGCGTACCAATTTACCCCACTGTCCCGAATTTAACAATTCAAGAAACTCGGTGACAACTTTGCTCCCAAGCCGTTCCTTTAATGCGTTGATTGGTTTTTTGAACTGTTCCCGCAATTGATCAAGGGCAGGATAGTCTTCCAGAATAATTTGCGTGCGAACATCCAACGAAGCGGTCAGCCATAAGCTGGTCTGAACTTGCATCGCTTGATGAAACGGTTTTGGCACCATCAACCGACCGATATGCAGACTTTCTCCCTCTGTGACCAGGTACTGGTTGTCTCTCAGTTGTTCCAGCCGACTCCAAAGCAGCGCATCGAACATTTTTTGCGCTGGTTGCGGTTCCAACCCCAAAGCCCCAAAAGCACTACCGCGATGGTTTGCCAGCCCTTCCAGATCAACAACCGGGTAATCCAGCTGCTGAAGCTGATGCAAAACTCGAGTTTTCCCCACTCCCGTCAATCCTCGCAACACAAAAACCGGTGGCCATTGCTGTTGCTCGAAATAATCGAGAACCTTGCGCCGAAACCCTTTGTGTCCTCCAAGTAACTGTCGAGCTGGAATTCCTGCCAGATTCATAAATGAAGTCATCGCCAGGGAACGCATTCCACCACGCCAACAGAAAACAATCACCGGGCCAGAATAGTCCTGCCGCACATTTTCCACCTGCTCCATCAACATTGGAATTTTCGGAGCGACCAGTTCCACCCCAAGCTTTCTTGCCACCCTTTTCCCCTGTTGCTTGAACAGAGTCCCGACCTGCACCCGTTCCTCGTTACTGAAAACAGGAACATTGACCGCACCGGGAATAGTGGCTTCAGCAAACTCCGCCGGAGTCCGCACATCGATGAGCACAGCACCTTTACGCTGCTGCTTCAAAGCTTTTTCCAGATCGATCGTTTCCTGCATCTGTCGTCCCAGTCTCTGTCATTTCAACAATAATCAAAGTTTTTCAAACACCAAACGCTGATGGTTCTACACCAATGGTCAGGCTTACACAATAAGAGTATGAAAAAAAGAAAAAAACAGGTTGACCAAACAACTTAAGTCCGTTATTGTCTGCAGCCTTGTCGCGGGATGGAGCAGTCTGGTAGCTCGTCGGGCTCATCACCCGAAGGTCGGAGGTTCAAATCCTTCTCCCGCAACCAAAGAAATTCAAAGGAGATCGCCTGAAGGTGGTCTCCTTTTTTGTTTTCATCTCAACAACATCCCTGTAAAAATTTGCAGTCATATTATCCTTCTGCTACTTTAACCAACGGAGATTCCACTAAACGTCTAGATCTCGATCAGGAGGGATCATGAGCGACAAAGATTTCATTGCTGAAACACGCTATCAACTGGCAGCTGAACAGGGGCATGCTGATGCCCAGTTTAATTATGCCTGCATGTGCGAAGAAGGTGATGGTGTCGTTCAGGATTACACAGAAGCGGTTCGCTGGTATGGCAATGCAGCTGAACAAGGGCATATTCGCGCGCAACTTGCGCTGGGTTATCTTTATGAACAAGGTCTTGGTGTTCAGCAAGATGATTCCAAAGCGGTCTATTGGTACAACAAAGCAGCAGCACTCGGTGATGCCAATGCTCAATATAATCTGGGAGTGATGCTCGCCTTCGGTCAGGGAGTTGAGGCTGATTACAGCAAAGCGCTGGAGTGGTGCCGAAAAGCGGCAGAGCAAAACCATGTAGAAGCTCAATACACCCTCGGAATTATGTTTGCCACCGGTGAGGGGATAGAACAGAACGAGCAGGAAGCGATTAAGTGGTACCGGCTTGCCGCTCAACAGGGAAATGCCGATGCCCAGTTCAACCTGGGGGCGATGTACGCTTTTGGTCAGGGTGTCGAGCGGGACGCCGTTCAGGCAGCTAAATGGTGTCGAATGGCTGCCGAACAGGGTCATGTTGATGCCCAGCACAACCTCGGCTTTATGTATGCCAAGGGAGAAGGGGTCGAAAGTGATCCATTTGAAGCGGTCAATTGGTACAAACTTGCTGCCGAACAGGGAGATATCGATGCCCAGTACAATCTCGGCAGCATGTACATTAATGGCAAAGATATTCCGCAGGACTATGATGCCGCCCGTCACTGGTGGACGCTGGCCGCTGAGCAGGGCAACGCTGCAGCCCAGTATAACCTGGGGGTTTTATACGTATTCGGCTATGGAGTTATGAGGAGTGATACCGAAGCGGTCAAGTGGTGGAGCAAAGCCGTTGAGCGGGGCTACACCGATGCCCAGTATAACCTGGGAGGGATGTATGCTCTCGGGAGAGGGGTTCCCAAGGATCACATCAAGGCCTATATCTGGCTGAGTCTGCCTGCTGGAAAAGGGCATGAAGATGCAAAAAAAGCGCTTGAATCCCTAGAGAATAAAATGTCCCCGGCACAGATTGGAGAAGCACAGCGAGATGCGGAAAGGGTCTGTCAGCGGTTGGAAAAAAATATTGGTTAAAACGATCGAAGGTCTTCGTTATTTACGATAACATCGCGCGAGCTTAAGGATAGATGGCAGCAGATCGGGGGCTGTCCCAGGCTTTTGCGGTGCGAACCGCCCCAGTTTCATGGCTCGTAAACTCTTGGGACAGCCCCCGATGGTGCTGGGGACAGTCCCGAGTTTACTACAAAATTACTTAAACTCGCGCCATTCTATCGACAATACAGAATCTTATTGTAATCCGTCAATTTCAAGAAATTTATCCATCATTTCAACCAGATAAGGGATCTGAGGTTTCGTTGCATAGCCGTCGGCACCCACCTGATCACATTTAGCAGCCATCTGTTCATTGATCAGTGAGGAGAACATAACCACCTTCACATCTCGCAATATAGGATCATCCTTAATTTTCTTGCACAAGGTCAACCCATCCATTTTTGGCATTTCAATATCGGAGATCAACAGATTCAACAAACTACTAAGTGGCTCCCCATCAATAACCCGCTGTTTGATTTTCATAATATGATCATAACATTGCTGGCCATCAACAAAGACGGCCAAATCGGTGTAATGAGACCCTTTGAGAACCTTTTCGATTCCGGTACGGATCAAAGCTGAATCCTCGGCCATCATCAACTTCATCCGTTCCCGTGTGTGGGGCAGTTTTTCCTGCATCTCTGCTGAATGGAGTTCCGCCTCATAATCAAGGTTCGCTTCCGAATCAAACTCAGCAACAATGTGCTCTAGATCAACGATCAGAATTTCACGGCCTTCAATATTGACACTCCCGGTAAAACGGGGCCGATACTGGTCAATAAAGCTGGCCATCGGCTGAACATCTTTCCAGGAAACCCGATGGATCTGATTAACCCCATCAACCTTGAAACCATTGACCCGATCATTGAACTCACAAACCAGCACTACCCTCCGCACATCCTCCTCTAGATCTTCCTCTTTTTGGGCGATATGCGACTTCAGATCGATCAATGGAATCGTCGTACCACGCAGCAACAGAGTGCCAAGCATCCCATCCCCACACCCAGGAACCACGGTTAACGTATCCTGATCAAAAGTGATAATTTCTTTCAGTTTATGCACATTGATGCCAAAAGGCTGGGTTCCAAGGTAGAATTCAATGATTTCCATTTCATTGGTTCCAGTCTCAAGAAGAATGTCCTGCTTATGATCTCCGCTCATCAATTGACCTTTCAGTAGTAAAGAATATCTTGTTTTTTTTATTTGATCATTTTAATCATACCATGTCAATATTTAACATATTTTTTCCTGTCATATTTTTCTCTGCCTAAAGTGCCTTTTAGTGTATAGTAGGTCATTAAATTTAACTTACAGTCTAGTTAAAGAGGTTCCTGATGACAGACATGGCGCAATCACATTATCAGCTAGGGATGAACTACTTTCAGGGCAAGGGAGTGGAAAAATCTTTTGCCGAAGCGATGAAATGGTTTCGACTGGCGGCCCAGCATAAGCATGCAAGAGCAATTTTTATGCTCGGCCGGATTTACGATAAGGGCACAGGAACCGCAGAAAACCCGGCAGAAGCGGCCAAATATTACCGACAGGCCGCCGAATTGGGTTATGTACGAGCGCAGAATGTCCTCGGCCAAATTAATATTACAGGTCGCGGCGTCCCTGCAGATTATGATCAAGCACTGCACTGGTTTCGTAAGGCCGCTGATCAGAATTTTTCTGATGCTCAGTATAATCTCGGCTTGATGTATGCGAAAGGACACGGGGTGCCAAAAGACTTTATTGAAGCCAGACGTTGGTGGGGAATGGCTGCCGAACAAGGCAACCCCAAAGTCCAGTTCACCCTTGGGCACATGTATCTCGTTGGAAAAGGGGTTAAAAAGAATTACCCCAAAGCGCGGCAGTGGTTACGTCAAGCAGCAGAACAAGGATTGCCAACGGCTCAGTATCATTTGGGGCTGATGTATGCCAGAGGCACCGGAGTACTACAAAGCTACACGGAGGCACGCATCTGGTTGCAAAAAGCAGCCGAGCAGAATTACCTCGATGCAATGTATCAGCTGGGGAAATTACTCAGTTCCGGAAGTGAAGAAGTCCGCGACCCCACTTCGGCAGTTATTCTGTTGAAGCAAGCGGCCACTCGCGGGCACCAACGTTCACAGGTCGCGCTGGGTCAGAATTTTGCTAAAGGGATTGGCACCGCGCAGGATCTGCAACTCGCCTATCATTGGTGGCTAGAAGCAGCTAATGCCGGAAATGCCGATGCTCAATATAATTTGGGAATCATGCACCTCAATGGCAAAGGGGTCAAAAAAGACTCCCTTGAAGGTAAAAAATGGCTGACCCACGCTGCGGATCAGGGACATACCAAAGCTCAATACTGCCTCGGAGTCATGTACTCGACCGGCAAAGGAGTTCCGCAAGATATGGACGAAGCTTTCCGCTGGAAAGAGGCGGCTGAGTTCTGGGAAACATTATAACTTTTTGCAAGTCCCCGAATAACTAGCAAGAATTTTCTTCAATAAATAATTATCCATCATTGCATACTCAATGCATTTATGCATAATATCCTTTATGCATACCCATATATCCATACCCCAATTTCAAGCCATAGCTGATGCAACCGCACGGGTCATGATCATCGTTGATCAGAATGGCACAATTACCCTGCTCAGCAAACTGGCCCGGGAACGTCTCGACATCTCCGTCGGAGTGTCTCTCGAGGCAGAATTGCCGGGATTCTGGCTACAGGTCAGCAAAATCCTAGATGGCTCGCAAGTGAACTGCGAAATTCCCCTGCAAATCACTGGCCGAGAATATCTGGTCGGAGTCAATCCAATTATAGAAAATGAGCAGATTTGCGGTGCTGCATGTATTCTGGTCGATAGTACCCAGCTCGACACCATGACTCGCCGCCTCCCCTCTTTCCAAATTCTGTCTCGCGAGCTGGATACAATTATTGACTCCTCGTCCGACGGACTTTTTGTCTGTGATGCCAACGCCAATGTCATTCGCATGAATCCCGCCTCTGAAAAAATCCACAATCTGTCTGCGGCTGAGATCGTCGGACGCAATATGTGTGAACTGATTGAAGCTGGGTTCATTGATCGCTCTGCCGCACTTGAAGCCAGCATCAGTAAAAAACGGGTCAGCCTGTTACAGGATAAGAACGACCATAAATTGATCTCAATTGCGACGCCGGTTTTTGGCGAGCTGAACGAACTGATTAGAATTGTGGTCAGTGAGCGGGATATTACCGAAATTGACAACCTGCAGCATGAGCTGGAGAAACAACAAGCAATCAAGGATAGTCTCCGCGATCAAATGCTGGCAATGCAGCAAATCGAGCTGAACTCACAGCCGATCATTGCCCGCAGCCCAGCAATGATTCGTGCCCTGCAGCAGTCGGTCAAGGTTGCGAAAGCCAATTCTTCAGTGCTGCTACTGGGCGAATCCGGAGTGGGCAAGGGGCTGATTGCAGATCTGATTCACAAGAATTCACGGCGGGCCGAACAACCGTTGATTAAAATCAATTGTGGAGCAATACCAGAATCTTTGATTGAAGCGGAACTGTTCGGTTACGAAAAAGGGGCTTTTACCGGGGCTCAGACCAGCGGAAAACCAGGGTATTTTGAATTGGCCGACGGTGGCACTCTGTTTCTTGACGAAATAGCGGAGCTACCACTTTCCTCACAGGTCAAACTACTGCGCTTTCTTGAAGACGGACAGATTACCCGCCTGGGTGACATAAAAAGTCGTCAAGCTGATGTTCGCGTTCTAGCAGCAACCCACCAGGATCTAGGGGAAATGGTCGAACAGGGGAAGTTTCGCCTTGATCTTTATTATCGGCTCAATGTCATCCCGATTCAGATCCCTGCAGTACGCGAGCGCTACGATTGCATTATCCCGCTGATCAGGCATTATTTAGAAAAGTTTGGCGACCAGACTAACACACGCAAGCGCCTGACCCGAGCCGCGTTAGACGCCCTGGCAAGCTACCCTTACCCCGGAAATGTGCGAGAGTTGATGAATATCTGCGAACGCCTGGTGGTGATGACGGAAACTGAACTGGTCGACCTCCCCGATCTGCCAATGCAGATCACATCCTACACCGCGGAAAAACAGTTTTTCAGCAACCGAATCCCCCTTGGCACTTCTTTGCAACAAGCGCTTGATCAAGTAGAAAAAGACCTCCTTGAACAGGCTCTTCAGCAGTTCGACAACCAGACCGAAATTGCGGCAGCACTCAACGTTAACCAATCAACCATCGCCAGAAAATTCAAAAAACACGGACTAAGTTTATCCATAGGCCAGCTATGCATAACTGCATAGAAATTCTGTCAACATTGTTTTCAAGATGAGCAACTGCACGACAACAACTAAACTTAAAATTTTTAGATATTTATAACTACTAGAATAAACAGCTACTTAGAAACTTATAAATTGATATTCTGATTCTATAACAGAGTTTGGCACCTTCATTGCTATAATTGGATTAAGCAGTCACTAAAAAATCAATCCCGCAAAAAAAAGGAGAAATTAATGTCAGTTCTCAACAATGCAGCAATCAATATTCCCTTTCCACAAAACGAACCTGTTCTTTCCTACGCACCCGGCACACCGGAACGACAGAAAATAAAGGACACATTAGAAGAACTGAAGTCCAAACAAACTGAGGTTCCCCTGATCATTGGTGGAAAAGAAGTTCGTACCGGAAATCTGGGTAAAATTTCCTGCCCTCATGATCATTCAATTCAACTGGGCAGTTACCATAAAGCCGGGGCAAAGGAAGTCCAAATGGCAATAGATGCAGCTATGGCAGCTAAACCGGTTTGGCAAAATCTCCGCTGGGAAGAACGAGCTTCCATCTTCTTAAAAGCAGCTGATCTTTTAGCTGGCCCGTATCGATTCTTAATCAACGCAGCAACGATGTTGAATATCAGCAAGAGCCCTTTTCAGGCCGAAATTGATGCCGCCTGTGAGCTGATTGACTTCCTCCGCTTCAATGTCTACTTTGCTCAAGAAATCTATGCAGAGCAACCACTCCATTCACCTTCACCGATCTGGAACTATGTTCAGCATCGCCCTCTGGAAGGTTTTGTTTTTGCCATTGCCCCGTTTAACTTCACCGCAATTGCCGGAAATTTACCGACCGCACCCGCTATCATGGGTAATACCGTTGTCTGGAAGCCGGCATCCTCTGCCGTTTATGCACCTTACTACTTGATGAAATTATTTCAGGAAGCTGGTATGCCAGACGGCGTTCTCAACTTTGTCCCTGGTTCCGGCAGCGATGTCGGGAATGTCTGCCTGGATAGCCCCGACTTCAACGGCATCCACTTCACTGGCAGCACCCCGGTCTTTCAGAGCATGTGGAAACAGATCGGTAGCAACATTGCTGCAGACAAGTATAAAACTTATCCGCGCATCGTCGGCGAAACGGGCGGCAAAGATTTTATCTTTGCCCACGCCTCTGCGGATGTTAAAGCTCTGGCAACCGGAATTGTCCGGGGTTCCTTTGAGTACCAGGGACAAAAATGTTCCGCAGCATCCCGTGCCTACATTCCTGAATCACTCTGGGAACCTGTTCTGACAGAACTCAAAGCTCAAACAGGTCGAATCAAGATGGGTGACGTTTGTGATTTTGGTAATTTCTTTAACGCCGTGATCGATAAATCAGCATTTCAAACGATCACCCAATATATCGATTATGCCGCAGCAGCTGACGATGCTGAGATCGTTATCGGCGGTGGCTATGATGACAGCAAAGGCTTCTTTATCGAACCGACCATTATCACAACAACGGATCCCCACTTCAAAACCATGGAGGAAGAGATCTTCGGCCCGGTCATGACGATGTACTGCTACAAAGACGGTGACTATGAAGCGACTCTGGAGCTATGTGACCAGACCTCTCCCTACAGCTTGACCGGAGCTATCTTTGCCCAGCATCGCCCAGCCATCAGCATGGCTCTTGGTAAACTGGAAAATGCATCTGGTAACTTCTACATCAACGACAAACCAACCGGAGCAGTCGTCGGCCAGCAACCGTTTGGTGGGGCTCGCGCTTCAGGAACCAACGACAAGGCTGGAAGCAAGCAGAACCTGATGCGTTGGGCTTCAGTTCGCGCAATCAAGGAAAACTTTGTGCCGGCACAAAGTTTTGAGTATCCATTTTTGGATAAGGAATAAACGGATCAATACCGCCCGGTGAAGCAGCCGGGCGAATCTTCGGACTGAACCATTTATTGACCACCAGGATAAAACAATGTCACTTTTTAATTATGTTGTAGCAAAAACAATCATGCACGTGCCCAAGCCAATCGTCAGCCATTTTGCCAAAGGCTACATTGCCGGGCCAACTTTAGCTGACGCTGTTCAGGTGACGAAAGACCTGAACCAGCAGGGGATAATGACAACGATCGATATCCTTGGTGAATTTATCACCAAATTTGACCAGGCTATCAGCTTCAAAAATGACGGGCTGACTATCCTGCGCACCATTGATCGTGAAAATCTGGATGCAAATTTATCGATCAAACCAACCCAAATGGGTCTACTCCTCGATAAAGACCGTTGTTTTGAATTAATCCATGAGCTTGTGGCTGAAGCCAAAAAACTGAACAATTTTGTGCGGATTGATATTGAGGATGTCACGGTTACAGATGTCACTTTTGAATTTTTCCGCCAATTACGTGAAGAATTCCCAGGCCATGTGGGGACCGCGTTCCAGGGTTATCTGCGCCGAACACCGCAGGATGTTGTTGATCTGGGTGATGGCTATCAAAATTATCGCCTCTGCAAAGGGATCTACATCGAATCACGCAAAGATGCCTGGAAAAATCCGCAGGCGATCAATCGTAATTTCATGGTCAGCCTTGAGCAACTTTTCAAGCAGGGGGCCTACGTCGGCATTGCCACCCATGACGAAATTCTGGTGTTTGAAGCGATGAATCTGATTCGCCAGATGGGTTTAAAACCGGATCAGTATGAATTTCAAATGCTGCTGGGGGTCGATGAAGAATTGCGGCAAATAATCCTGGCCGCCGGACACAGACTACGTATATATATCCCTTACGGTCAAGACTGGCTCCCCTATTCAAAACGTCGTCTCAAGGAAAATCCAACCATTGCTCAACATGCATTAAAACAAATGTTGGGTTTGAACAAGCATTGAGAACTCTTTCTTACTATTCTCATGAAAAAACATATCATGACTGAGCAATTCAATTGACCAGTCATGAATGGAAAGGTACTCTTTCATAGAACATTGTTTTCAACCAACCAACGAGGAGGAACACATGAAAAGAACATTCCGCAACATTCTACTAACTCTCTGCGCCGTCGCCATGATGGCGGGACTCTCCTGGGCTGAAACCCTCAAGGTCGGGGTTCAGGCACCCATTACCGGCAGCTATGCCAACGAAGGTCAAGGTATTGAAAATGCCGTTCGTCTGCTCGCTGCACAAATCAACGCTGACGGTGGCGTTATGGGAAAACAAATTGAAGTGATTCCCTGTGATGACCAGGGGACCGCAATGGCGGCAGCAATCTGCGCCAAGGAACTGGTCAACAAAGGTGTTTCCATGGTTATCGGTTCCTACACCTCAACCGCCGCTGAAGCTGCGCAAAAGACCTACTTTGACGCCAAGGTGCTGCAGACCTCCGATGGCACTGCTGACGGCCTGACCGAGAAGGGTTACTGGACATTCCTGCGCAACTCTTTCCCGAACAGTGCCGAAGCTGTTTTTGCCGCGAACTATATGGTTAACGTCAAAGCTTACAAAAACATTGCCGTTATCTCTGACTTTTCCAGCTATGCTACCGGGTTGGCTGAATCAACTGTAGCTGAGATTAAAAAAGCTGGTGGTAATGTTATTACCTACGCCAAAATCAAAGCTGACTCGCAGAACTTCACCCCGGTCCTGACCAACATCAAATCCAAAAACCCAGATGCGATCTTCTTTGCCGGTTACTACAGCGACGGTGGCCAGCTGCGTGCTCAGCAGGTTGCTCTCGGCATCAAGGCCGATTTCATCGGTGGTGACGCCAATGACAACCCGGACTTCGCCAAACTGGCCGGTTCCGCAGCCAAGGGCGCTTTTATCATCAACGTACCATCTCCAGAATTGCTCCCCTACGATGTTGCTAAAGATTTCCTGAAAAACTATGAAGCCACTTACGGCATGCTTCCGCCATCCATCTGGACCCTGATGAATGCCGACGGTATGCGCGCGATCGTTCATGGTATGGAGCAGACCAAAAGCTTTGACACCAAAAAAGTTGCTGATTACCTGATGAGCATGGAAAAACCACTCCCGGGGATTACCGGTCCACTGCAGTTTGCTAAAGATGGCAACCGTATCGGCAGCAGCTACATGACTTTTGAAATCCAGGGCGACAACAGTTATAAAGTTGTCCACGCTCAATAAGTAGCTATTAAATTGTAGTAAAATCGACGGGGAGGAGGAGGTCTTTTGTTGCCTCCGCCCCGTCTTTGCCATTCAAACGTAAGAGAAGGAAACCTGATATCCTTCTCTTACGTCTGAATGGCAGGTCATCACACCGGTTCGAATAAGATAGTCTCGCTAAAAGACATAAGATGGCGGTGCCATCCAAAACGGGAGCAGGTTTTCATGGACATTTTTCTACAACAGTTGGCAAACGGCCTGACCATCGGCAGCATCTATGCCCTGGTCGCTCTTGGCTACACCATGGTTTACGGGGTAATGAAGTTGATCAACTTTGCCCATGGCGACATGGTCGCGGCCTCAGCATTCGTCGGCCTGACAATTTATACTCAGGTTCTTGGGCAGTCAACTTCACTCATCGCAGTTGTTATTATCTTTCTGCTGTCCGCTGTGGCTATGGCCTGCGTCGGAGTGCTGCTTGAACGATTGGCCTACCGACCTCTACGCCAAGCACCACGCCTATCCGCTGTGGTTTCCGCTCTGGGAGCCAGCCTGATGATCCAGAACGGTATCATGCTGATCTGGGGACCACAGATGCGGATTTTCCCCGAATTGATACCACAGATCTATTGGGATCTTGGCGGGGTTGTCGTCAGCCTGATTCAAGTCATTATTCTGGCGCTATCACTGATCCTGATGGTCGCCCTCTACCTGTTTGTTGAAAAAACCCGTATGGGTGCCGCTATTCGAGCCAGTGCTATCGATCAGGACGCCTCCCGTTTGATGGGGATCAACGTCGACAAGGTTATTGCCCTTATTTTCATTATCGGCTCATCCCTGGGGGCCGTCGCCGGTCTATTTATTGGTCTGTACTATCGTGGCATCACCTTCAATATGGGTTGGCAATACGGTCTCTACGCTTTTGTTGCGGCAATTCTTGGCGGCATCGGTAATATACCTGGCGCCATGTTTGGCGGCATGCTGCTGGGTCTCTTCCAGGCTTTTATTGCCGGGTATGTCTCCAGCACCTGGGCCGATGCTTTTACTTTTATTCTTTTAATCCTTATCCTGATTGTCCGTCCGACCGGGCTTCTGGGTGAGCGGGTTGCGGAGAAGGTCTGATGAAAAACTTAGAACAGTTCGGCTTTCCAGTCTTTCTTATTGTCATGGCAATTCTGCCAAATGTGCTTAATTCACGCTGGCAGGCGGTTGCTATCACCTTCCTCATCTTTACCGTTGTTGCCCTTTCTCAGGATATTATTCTGGGCAAAGCGGGGATGTTTAATATGGGACAAGCCCTGTTTTTTGGCATGGGAGCCTATATTACAGCGATTCTCAACGCCAAGTTTGGTTGGCCGATTCTCGCTACCATTCCGGTAGCGATTCTCCTTCCAGCACTGTTCGGCATCCTCCTTTCCGGACCGATTATCCATCTGCGCGGAGACTACCTGCTGGTTGTCACAATCGGTTTCAACATTGTTTTTGTCCAGGTGGTACAGAATAATCTGGGCGGGGTCACCGGTGGTCCCAACGGAATTTTTGGTCTTGACTCCATCAGCCTGATGGGCACGCAATTAAGCAGCCAGATAGCGGTTTACTACTTTGCCTTGGCCGTATTGCTACTCACTCTGGGGATCATGCGCAATCTGGAAAAAAGCAAGGCCGGGCGTGCCCTGCACTACCTGCGTGAAGATCAACTTGCGGCTGAAAGTATCGGCATTAACACACGGGCTTACAAGATCTTTGCCTTCGGTCTCGGCGCTGGAATCGCCGGATTGGCTGGAACCATTTTTGCGACCCAGTATTCGGCCGTCAGTCCTGAAGCATTTGAATTTCTCCAGTCGGTTCTATTTTTCAGTATTGTTCTCATCGGGGGATCATCAATCCCGGGCATTTTTCTCGGTGTATTTGTGATGTTTGTCCTGCCGGAAGTTTTCAAGGAATTTGCCACCTGGCGCTTTTTCATCTTCGGCTTTGCGATGATCCTGGCAATGATTCTCCGTCCGCGTGGTATCTGGCCCGCCACTTTCGGCAAAATCCCCAAGTTCTTGATCAAGGAATCAAACAATGGCGCATAATGAGCTGATCCTGACTAACGTCACTAAAATTTTTGGTGGTCTGACAGCCGTCGATGATCTCTCCTTAAAAGTTACAAGTGGACAGATTTATGGCGTCATCGGCCCGAACGGCGCCGGGAAAACGACGGTTTTTAACTGTATCACCGGCATCTATAAATCAGAAGAAGGTTCAGTCAACTGGCGCGGTGAGGAAATCCGCGGGCTGACCCCCTACCAGATTGTCGATCGCGGCATCGTTCGGACTTTCCAGACCATCCGTCTATTCAGCCAGATGTCGGTTGCGGAAAATATCATGAGTGGTCGTCATATCAAGAGCCAACAACACTGGTGGCATGGCATCCTCCATACTCCCGCTTCCCGACGTGATGAGCTGGATAACTGGCATAAAGTTGAAGAACAGCTTGATTTTTTCCAGCTGGGTGAATTTGCCGCAACTCCCGCAGGCTCTCTCCCCTACGGCATTCAGCGACGGGTCGAGATAGCTCGAGCAATGGCCGTTGAACCAACCTTATTGATTCTGGATGAGCCGGCTGCGGGGCTGAATGATAATGAAACTTCGGTTTTGCTGGAAGCAATCTTCAAAATCCGCGACAAAGGGGTCACGGTATTACTGATTGAGCACGATATGGATATGGTCATGAAAGTGACTGACTATTTAACAGTGATTAACTTCGGTAAAAAAATTGCCGAAGGAACTCC
>JAQIBX010000087.1 GCA_027858895.1 Desulfuromusa sp.
GCGATTGATGGACTGCCGATGCCGCTGCACCCGGGTGCTGCTAGGTATTACCAGGAAGTTGGGATTAAGATTCCAGCTCGTCTGATTGCAAAATAATCAATAAATTGAAGATGTTCACCCGGCTGCGCTACTTATGGCGGCCGGGTTGTTTTTTTATGACCTGAAGGAGGCGGCATGACCGGAGTTGAAACAGATAGCCAACCGCAAACGACCCGACTGCTCATGATTCTCGGGGTAGCCGTCTCCCTGATGCACATCTGGTTCAATGTCGTGACGGTACTGCCGAGCCTCTGGCAAAATTCTCTGCACTTTGCCGGCTTCGCCCTGATTGCGGCGATAGTCTACCCATTGCGCAAAGATGCATCGATCCCCTGGCGGATGCTTGATCTGCTGATCGGACTTCTCGCTGCCAGCAGCGCCATCTACCTGATTGCCATGGAAGATGCCATTTACGCTCGCGGCGTGCGCATGGCTCCTGCCGAATGGATCGCTGGTATCATCCTGATCCTCTGCGCTTTGGAATTCACCCGGCGCGCAGCCGGCTGGTTTATTCCGGTGCTGATACTCATTGGTCTGAGCTATCTCGGCTGGTGGGGAGAGCATATCAATGGCGTCTTCAAATTTGCCGGGTTGAGTCCGGAGACAATCCTGTTCCGCAGCGTCTACGGTGACGACGCCCTGTTCGGCATCATTGCCAGCATCTCTTCCACCTACGTCTTCATGTTCATCCTGTTCGGCGCATTTCTACTCCGCTCCGGAGCGGGAGAGTTCGTCATCGATCTGGCTCGCGCTGTTGCGGGAAGAATGATCGGCGGTCCGGGATTGGTTGCGGTGATGGCTTCGGGGCTGATGGGGACCATCTCAGGCTCCGCCGTCGCCAACACCGCCTCGACCGGTGTCATCACCATTCCGCTGATGAAACGCGCCGGTTTTCCGGCCAAGTTTGCCGCGGGAACCGAGGCCGCAGCCTCGACTGGCGGGCAGTTGATGCCGCCAATCATGGGCGCTGGGGCCTTCGTCATGGCTACCTACACGCAGATATCCTACAACACCATCGTGCTGGTCAGTATTCTGCCCGCCATCCTCTATTTTGCCACTGTAGCTTTTTTTGTCCGGATTGAAGCTAAACGCAGCCTTGTCAACGCCATGGATGGCGAGAAGGTTTCCGCCATGGAGGTGATCAAGAAGGGGGGGGTTGTCTTCCTGTTGCCGATCGGTGTATTGATCGCCCTGCTGATTTACGGCTTTACCCCGACTTATGCCGCTGGCATCAGTATTGTCGCCGTGGTCGTCGCGTCCTGGTTTTCGCCTAACAAAATGGGACCGAAGGCGATTATCGAAGCGCTGGCGATGGGAGCCAAGAACATGGTGATGACCGCGATTCTGCTCTGTGCCGTCGGGCTGATAGTCAACGTCATCTCAACTGCCGGAGTCGGCAATACCTTCTCGCTGATGATTACCCAATGGGCCGGCAACAGTATGGTTATCGCTCTGGCGCTGATCGCCCTGGCGTCGTTGGTACTCGGTATGGGACTGCCGGTCACTGCCGCTTATATCGTCCTCGGCACCCTTTCGGCACCGGCCCTGCACGGGCTGATTACCAACAATCTGCTGGTCGATGCCCTGACCAGCGGCCAGATTCCCGAAACGGCGAAAGCGATCTTTGCCCTGGTCGTGCCGGACCAACTGGCACAGATCGGTAATCCGATGAGCACTGCGGCGGCCCAGGCGATTGTCGACGCGATCCCGTTCGACATGGCGAGCATGATTCGCGAGGCGGTGTTCAGCGCCGACACCCTGATGTTCGCCCTGCTCTCAGCTCACTTGATTGTCTTCTGGCTGAGCCAGGATTCCAACGTTACCCCGCCGGTTGCTCTGGCTGCCTTCACCGGCGCCGCCATTGCCGGAACCAAGCCGATGGAAACCGGCTTCCAGTCGTGGAAAGTCGCCAAAGGTCTCTATATTGTTCCGCTGCTATTTGCTTACACACCATTGGTTGGCGGTGCCTGGCATGAGGTGTTCAAGATATTCTTCTTCGCTCTGTTCGGCCTCTATGCCTTTAGCGCCACTTTGCAAGGGTTCATGGAAGCGAAACTCAACCCGCTTGTCCGCTTACTGACTCTGGTGACGGCGATCGCACTGTTATGGCCGACTACCTGGTTGATTCATCTGGTTGGATTAGTCGTGTTAATCGGAATTTTTGTGTTTAATCGACGTGTTACTCAGAGTGAAACAGAGGGTGCAGTCTTGACCACTTAAAATAACTTTTGGAAAAATATCTAGTTTGCAGACCGACATAAGACTAACTGATGGGGAAAGGTTGGTCTTTTGTCGTTCTGCAATCAGTCTGTATTTTAAACGCGGGTTCGGCTATAGTACGCGATTATTCACTGACAATGACATTTTTATAATTGATAAACAGGAGAAACAAGATGTTTCGTGAACCGAAAGAAATTGTCAAAGAGCTGCAGGAAAAACTTCAGGAATTGTGGAGGTATCTTTGACGTCCCAGGGAAGCAGGAGCGGGTCTCTGAGCTCGAAGCTGAAATAGCGAAACCCGATTTCTGGGATCAGGGTGATCAGGCACAGGAACGCTTAAAGGAACACACCCGACTGAAGAAGATAGTTGCAGATTGCACCTCCACCAACCAGCAGTTGGATGATATTCAAGTTTTAATTGAACTGGGTGAAGAGGGGGAGGATGTCGAGACTCTGACCGAGGTAAACGCACTACTTCCAGATTTAAAAAAACTGATTGGTCAAATGGAATTTGCTCGGATGCTGTCCGGTGAACATGACGCCAATAACGCAACATTGAGTATTAATGCGGGAGCTGGTGGCACTGAGGCTCAGGATTGGGCTGATATGGTGCTGCGGATGTATCTGCGCTATTGCGAGCGTAAAGGGTTTAAGGTCGAATTTACAGAATATCAACCCGGGGATGATGCCGGGCTGAAAAGTGCCACAGTGACCGTAGAAGGTGACTATGCTTATGGTTATTTGAAATCAGAAAGTGGCATCCATAGGCTGGTGCGTATCTCTCCTTTTGACGCTAACTCTCGACGCCATACCTCTTTTTGCTCAGTATTTATTTTCCCCGAACTGGATGATTCCATCGAAATTGAAGTCGAGGATAAAGATCTCAAAGTTGACACCTTTCGTGCCAGCGGTGCCGGTGGCCAGCATATCAATAAAACTGATTCAGCCATCCGCATCACCCACATTCCAAGCGGTATTGTCGTAGCCTGCCAGAATCAACGTTCCCAGCATAATAATCGTGCCACAGCGATGAAGCAACTTAAAGCACGCCTCTATGAAATGGAAATTCGTAAAAAGGAGGAGGAAGCAGCCGCTTTTTCTGAGGATAAAAAGGATATTGGTTGGGGCAGCCAGATCCGTTCCTATGTGTTGCATCCTTACCGGATGGTGAAAGATCATAGAACTGGACACGAGACTGGGAATACCGATGCGATCCTTGATGGTGATCTGGATGGTTTTATCGAAGCTTACTTGTTGCAAGGTAAGTAAAGTACCGAACGACATTACGGCGTTTTTCTTCACAGAAAAGCGCCGTAACAGATTGACTTGGTCATTTGTTTTGACTAGATTTGTCGGCTAAATATTATTCCCCCTGCGGTTAAAGGAGCAGTCATGCAAAATACTGAAATTCCAATAGGTTTGACTTTTGATGATGTCCTGCTGTTGCCTGCACACTCACAGGTACTGCCGAAAGACGTTGATCTGTCTACCCAATTGACAAAATCGATCAAACTGAACATCCCGCTACTCTCTGCAGCGATGGATACTGTGACCGAATCTCGTTCGGCGATTGCTATGGCTCGTGAGGGAGGGCTGGGAATTATCCATAAAAATATGAGCCCGAAGTCTCAGGCGACCGAGGTTGATCAGGTGAAAAAATCGGAAAGTGGAATGATTGTTGATCCGATCACCATGGATCCGGATCAAAAGATATTTGAAGCTCTGGAGGTGATGAAAAAATATCGTATTTCCGGGGTACCAATTACCAAAAACAGGAAACTGGTCGGGATTTTGACCAATCGGGATCTGCGGTTTGAGACCAATCTGGATCAACCGATTGCAGATGTTATGACCAAAGAAAAGCTGATCACAGTGCCTCCTGGCACAACTTTGGAAGAGGCTAAATATCATTTACATGAACACCGGATTGAAAAACTTCTGGTTGTTGATGACGACTATATTTTAAAAGGTTTAATTACCATTAAAGATATTGAAAAGGTCCGGAAATATCCTAATGCCTGTAAGGATACCTTGGGGCGTTTACGTGCCGGCGCGGCTGTTGGTGTCGGTGCCGATCTGGATGAGCGTGCCGCCGCATTGGTCGCAGCAGGGGTTGATCTGTTGGTTGTCGATACGGCCCATGGTCACAGCCAGGGTGTCATCGATACGATTACTCAGATGCGTAAAAACTACCCAGAGGTTCAGTTGATGGCGGGAAATATTGCGACTGCTGCGGCTGCCAAGGCATTGATTGATGCTGGCGTTGATGCTGTTAAAGTTGGTATCGGGCCTGGTTCGATCTGTACCACGCGGGTGGTTGCCGGGGTTGGGGTGCCACAAATTTCAGCGATCCAGATGGTTGTCAAAGTGACCCGGGACGCTGGTATCCCGTTGATTGCTGATGGTGGCATTAAGTTTTCCGGAGATTTGCCAAAGGCGATTGCAGCAGGAGCCGATATTATTATGATCGGTTCCCTGTTTGCTGGCACTGAAGAATCACCGGGGGAGACGATCCTTTACCAGGGGCGTACCTACAAATCGTACCGAGGAATGGGGAGCCTGAGTGCGATGAAGCAGGGGAGCAAGGATCGCTATTTCCAGGCGGAAGAGCAGGATGTCAAGCTGGTTCCTGAAGGAATCGAGGGGCGAGTTCCCTTTCGCGGCCCCCTTTCCGACAACATCCACCAGTTAATGGGTGGGTTGCGTTCCGGTATGGGTTATACCGGCTGTAGAACAATCAAGGAGCTGCAACAAAATGGCCAGTTTATCCGGATTACCAACGCCGGGCTGCGTGAGTCACATGTCCACGATGTCACCATTACCCAGGAATCACCTAATTATCGTATAGAACGGGGTGGTTAGAAATATGTCCGATATCCACAGTGATAAAATTCTGATTCTCGATTTCGGCTCCCAATATGCCCAGCTGATTGCCAGGCGGGTACGTGAAAGTCATGTCTACTGCGAACTCCATCCCTTTGATATGGAACTGAGTGAAATCAAAGCGTTTCAACCCACCGGGATTATTCTCTCTGGTGGACCTAAGTCGGTTTATGAGGACGGAGCCCCGGCGGTTGCAGAAGGCTTGTTTGAATTGGGGGTGCCGGTTCTTGGCCTCTGTTACGGTATGCAGTTGTTGAGTCGACATTTTGCTGGAAACGTTGTTCCGGCTGGTAAGCGGGAATACGGACATGCTGAATTGGTCAGTCAAGGGAATCCGGGGCCACTGTTTGATGGTTTCTTTAGCGATAGGACAAGCGCTGTCTGGATGAGTCACGGTGACCACGTTGAAACGATTCCTCAAGGATTTGAGGTTGTGGCAAGAACGGCCAATGCGCCGGTTTGTGCAATTCAGAATGTTGCCCGTAATCTCTATGGGGTCCAATTCCATCCGGAAGTCAATCATACCCCGCACGGCGAACTGCTGATTAACACCTTTGTCCGTAAAATCTGCGGCTGTAGTGGGCAATGGACTCCCGGTCAGATTATCGAGGATGCGGTGATCCGCATTCGTGAACAGGTGGGCAGTGATCAGGTGATTCTTGGATTGTCTGGTGGGGTCGATTCTTCCGTTGCTGCGACACTGATTCATCGGGCGATTGGTGATCAGCTGCACTGTGTCTTTGTTGATAATGGCCTGCTAAGACTTGATGAAGGGGATCAAGTGATGGCGACCTTCGACGGCAACATGGGAGTGAATGTCATCAGAGTTAATGCTCAGCAGCGGTTTTATTCAGCTCTGGTCGGCGTTAACGATCCTGAGCAAAAGCGGAAAATTATCGGTAATCTGTTTGTCGATATTTTTGAAGCAGAATCAAAAAAGATTCAGGATGCCAATTGGCTGGCACAAGGGACCATCTATCCTGATGTTATAGAGTCAGCCGGGGCAAAAACCGGCAAAGCACACAATATCAAGAGCCATCACAATGTTGGTGGACTGCCCGACTATATGCAGTTGAAACTTCTGGAGCCGCTTAGAGAATTATTTAAGGATGAGGTTAGGGCGATCGGGGAAGAGCTTGGCTTGCCACACCAAATGGTTTGGCGACATCCATTTCCTGGTCCTGGCCTCGGCGTACGAATTCTTGGCGAAGTTAAGGAAGAATATTGCGATATCTTGCGCCGTGCCGATGCAATTTATATTGAAGAACTTTATGAGAGTGGACACTATCATAAAATAAGTCAGGCATTTGCGGTTTTCTTGCCGGTTAAATCGGTAGGAGTTATGGGTGATGGCCGAACCTATGAGTACGTGATTGCTCTCCGGGCGGTTGAAACTAAAGACTTTATGACTGCAGGTTGGTACCCAATGCCCTATGAAGATCTGGCACGTATCAGCAATCGGATCATCAATGAAGTAAAGGGGATTAATCGCGTTAC
>JAQIBX010000029.1 GCA_027858895.1 Desulfuromusa sp.
ATACCTGATATTACCTTATAAAATGGTCGGAGCGAGAAGATTCGAACCACCGACATCTTGGTCTCTATAAACATGCGCTAACTTCGATTTAAACGATTTCCAAATTTTGTTACATTTGACAACTTCGCCTTCTGCTCGTTCGAGCGATTTTCACCGATCATAACGTCTAATTTTTAAAATCGTGCGTGTGTGCTGACAAACAATAGGTTGGTTGCAGACGATTACATGTGTAGAATCGGTGCCCATGAATAGGAAAGAGATGCCAAACTTAACACCAAAAAGCAGGCTTCATTATGGCTGGGTAATTGTTTTTGCCGGAACATTGACGATCGTGGCCTGCCTCGGGCTTGCTCGTTTCGCTTTCGGTATGCTGTTGCCTTCGATGCGTGATGCGCTGGGGATGTCATATGACGAAATGGGACTGCTTGGTACTGCGAATTTTGCAGGGTATCTGGTCGCTGTAGGTTTCACTCCGCTAATACTCCGTCGCCTCACCCCGCGCAGTCTAATCACCATCGGTCTTATGCTAATTGCGGCCTGTATGTTCGGCATAAGTGCCAGCCGTAGCTATATCAGTGTCCTTTCACTCTATACGCTGGTTGGCGTCGGAAGCGGTCTAGCCAATATTCCGCTGATGGTTTTAGTCTCCTACTGGTTCAGGCGTGAAAGGCGAGGTCGAGCTGCCGGGTTCATTGTCATTGGCAGTGGTTTTGCCATCATATTCTCAGGGTTTCTAATTCCATATCTCAACACCCACTTCGGGACACAGGGATGGCGAATCAGCTGGTTGACTATCGGTTTCATCGTACTGGTGATTGCTGCAATCGCGGCGGCCCTAATCCGCAACACCCCTGAGGAAAAAGGATTGGAACCACTTGGCGCCCACGGAAGTGTCGACTACGACCCTTCGGAGACAAAAGGACGGTTTTCGGTCGTACAAATACTGGCACACCTCGGTGCGCTTTATTTTGTGTTTGGTGCCACGTATGTCATCTATGGCACCTTTATCGTAACGACTATGGTCGAAGAGTATGGTTTTGCCGAGGCGAGCGCAGGTCGATTCTGGTCGTGGGTCGGTTTCTTCAGCCTTTTTTCCGGAGTCGTATTCGGTATTCTTTCTGATCGCATCGGACGTAAAGGCGGACTGATGGTTGTTTTTGCGGTGCAGACTGCGGCGTATTTACTGGCGGGGTCAAGTCTGGGTGAGAAAGGCATTTTTATTTCAGTCGCGCTCTACGGTGTGGCGGCCTTTGCCATCCCCGCAATCATGGCCGCTGCAATCGGAGATTACCTTGGCAAGGCTCGTGCGGCAGCCGGATTTTCAATGATAACCTTCTGCTTCGCGATCGGTCAGACACTCGGACCGGCTCTCGCCGGAATTAATGCAGAATCGACCGGAACCTTCACGGGAAGCTACCTTGCCTCGGGTGGTTTGACTCTTGCTGCCGTATTGCTTTCTTACTTTCTTCCCTCACCAGCAGAACGATATTAGCCTGTTGAGGTTGGCTGAAGTTTGATGTTATGTGTTTCATTCACCACCTATTCCAGAAAGAAATATATCCCAGCCTGCCTATGCGGGCTGAGGCTTTCCAGCATGTTGTCCGAGAATATGATCCGGTATGATCTTAGGATAAATCGTACAAAACTGGTTTATCAAAAATCAGGATTGCATTTTTGGTAATGAATTTCGGAGCGATCTACTCCTGTTGCAAAAATAGTAAAATCAGCATTTTGAAAGCAGACATAAAGAAAAGCCAGCCCCCTTCTTTTTCTGGGTTGTCGTGCTGACGCGAGCATATCCAACTCTTTGACCAACGACCATGATGTGCCTCCTTTCTGGCTGCTACAAATTTGACAAAGATTGACAATTGACAGAGATTGCCATAGTCTGACTTTATCAGCCTACAAGAGGAGAAGCCATGGCAACTATGAATGTTTCGCTACCGGATCAGATGAAAAACTGGGTTGAGGAGTGCGTTCAAAGCGGACGATATGCGAATGCATCAGACTATGTACGAGATCTGATCAGGCGGGATCACGTAAAGTTGGAGGAATTAAGGCAGGCCCTGATCGCTGGGGAAAATTCCGGGCCATCAACGGGATTGGACTTAGATGCCTTCATCGCTGATAAAAGGAAGTCCCTGTCATTATGAGCCAGGTGATTTTATCTCCCAAGGCGAAGTCGGATCTGAGCGACATATTTAGAGGCGCGCCTTCCTAAAATCAAAATGTCACTTTTGACATTTCTTCTGCCGGGAATAATCCTGAGTGGGGTCGAAAATCATGACAGGACTTTCGATGCGAAAAACTGGTCAGTCTGACCTGTCAAAAATCAGGAGTTTATTTTTGAAGGGAAAAATAATTCTACATTTATTTTGGGCATCTGGATTTTAGTTTTAAACATTCGATCTACTGACTGAGAATACCTCGATTCTTTCCACATTAAATTCCGAAAACCCGATAAAAACAATAAAAGGCCGAACGATGCAAATCGCTCGGCCTTTTATTGTTTTTGAACTTGTTAAAAATCCGGTTATTTCTGAGCCCAACTCCCGTCAGGTTTTTCCAGATACCAGCCTTTTTGAGCTTGCTTGCGCCACGAATCAGCAAAAATATTCTGCACTTCGCCAGCCTTGTCCGGGAAATTGTTAGCAGCGGCGATTTCCTTGTAAAGGCGGTTGCGGTCTTGATTTTCCTCGTTAACCAACTTATTAACCTGACCCTTCTGCTTCAGAGATAACCCGTCAGTACTGCGAACCTTGAGTAAGCCATCGTCGCTGAGTCCGACATTCCCTGAGCTCAGGGAATTGATCAACTCAGCGGAGCGGGCTTTGATTGATTCTTTAATGGCCCGGATGGCTGGGGTACTGATATTAATATCCTGTGCGGCAATTGCGTTTGCTGGACGTAAAAGATCGTAAAAACTACTTCCGGGGGTTTTTCCCTTGGACTGTGGGAGCGCTTCATCAACTCCGTTCTGGAGTTGGTCACCCCAGACCTCATTGACGATCTTATCCGCGGCACCACGGAGTTCTTCTGCCGGGAAATAAATATTAATGGTCACACAAGAGATAACCGAGAGTGCCAGTAATAAGCTTAAACTGCGCGCGATCTTTTTCATATTAGGTTCTCCTTCGTTTGTTGTCCTCTGCCTAGTTCCCGGCGCGATCAATCCGGCCGAGGCGATTCATCATCTCTTTAAAAGAGATGGTTGGCGTGGTGGTTGTTATATCGATCCGAGGCGGGAGCAGCCCTCCGTGGACCAGGTATCTGTCCGAACCAGATAATGCCGTCCCCAGCAGGGTAAAGGTATCATTATTCAGTGAGCACTTGAAGCCGATCTTTTGATAACGGTAAAAATCGATGAAACGATAGATGCCTCGCGACAGTGCGGCCGACATCCCACCCTGACTGATAATACTGAGATTGTTCAGAGCTTTGACGCTGATGTTGCGTTTTCCTTTAGCCCGGGTTGCAATGGCAGCGTCAAAAGCGGCAGGAGTGCTGCCGAAGAGTTG
Organism: Desulfuromusa sp.; assembly: GCA_027858895.1. Lineage (GTDB taxonomy): Bacteria > Desulfobacterota > Desulfuromonadia > Desulfuromonadales > Geopsychrobacteraceae > Desulfuromusa. The sequence continues at coordinate 3,519 of JAQIBX010000029.1, forward strand.
TAAACCATAGATATGTCCGTCAAGCAAGCCGTTCATCTCTCCGAAGTCGAAGGTTCGGGTCGCCTGCAATAGATCCAGGCCAGAGAAGTCGATATCAGTATGAAATGTCGGATAACTGGAGAACGGGTCACTGTAACGCATGTTGCGCAATTGAAATCGACCGCCAAAGACTTCGACGTTGGCGAGGCCGTCGGTGCTGAGTTGGCGGTTGGCATAGCGGAGTGTTCCTAAATTTGCGTTCAACCGACCCTGCATCACTGGCAGACCGAGTTTTTGTGTCAAGGTTTCAAGGTCGACTTGGGCAATATTGATTTTGGCTGAGCCTTGCGGCTTGCCAGTTGGCCATTTTAGAGTAAGATTTTCAATTTTCACTTGGCCACCAGCAAGCTGTAACAGAATTGGTGAAAGGAAGGAAAAACGGTTTCTTGCTGCGGTCAGTTCGAGGCAACCCTGCTCCAGGGTTGCCAGACCAGCGGACAACGTCTCGAAAGACATTTCGCCAGCATATTCTGTTCTAAGCCCCGACTCGCTCAAACCTTGCCCCGAGCTGATGGCAAAGGGAATAGTACCGTTTCCGCCAATAATTTCCAGCTGCTGGCGATCCCAGTAGGCATCCACTTCCCTGAGTCGAAGGGCACCGTTGGTTTGCCAAACGTCAGAGTCCCAGCGCAGGTTATAGTCAAGAGACATGCCACCTTCGAGAGTCAGTCCTGCCAGTGCCGGTTTAAATTCACTCAAAAGCGGCCCGATCTGTTCCCCGTAGCTTTCAGCCAGGTCAGCGACTTCTATGTGACCTTGTGTGCTGAAATGTTCCGGGCTGAACTGACCTTTCGCGGTCAGGAACCCGAGTTGCGGAAGGTTGATTTTAACTGAGCTAGCGGTCAATTTCCGTGTATCAGGTGCAAAGTTCCCGCTTAACAAAAAATCTCCCTGAAAGGCGGAAAGGTCGGCATAGAATTTACCCGCGAGCACTTCCTGGGCTGCGAAAGTTCCATTCAGTTCAAGCCCCATCGGGCCTTCCAGCCAGGATCCGCCGATGTTGCCCTGCAGATCGATAACTGCTTCGCCAACCCCTGTCTGCCCATCCGGGGCCATGTAGTTCAGGTGAGTAAGAGATAGTTGCTGCAGATCTAGAGAAAATTTCTTTGGCGAAAATTCCCCTGTACCCCGGACATTCATCTGGGCACTCAACTCGTCACCACGTGCAAGGGTGAAATGGATGGAAGTTTCTTCGAAACTGACCTGATCGGAGCTGAGATGTAGTTTCCCGCGGCTAACAACCTCTTTCAGGGTCAGGTCAGGCAGGCCAATATCATCGACAGTCAATTGGAAGTTTCCTGCCCAACCAGCTGCTTTTCTGGATAAGTTTCCTGCGACCATGAGTCCGGTTGCCGATTGTATCTGCCTGGGGATTTTCCCTGGAGCGAGCAACTTGGTGAAGTCCTGCAGATCTGACGCTGTTAGCGAAAAGTTCAATTGTTGAAAATTCCCGTCAACAGAAAGGAAAGGGCGTGAAGCCAGCTGCAGGTTGAGAGAGAATTTTTCTTTACGGTCGATAATGAGCAGCTTGCTCTGGCCGTTGAGTTTGCCGATATCGAGCAGGTAATCATTGTCAGGGTTTTTTACCGTGAGGCCTTGAATATCGATCGTCAGTTGAAATCTATCCTCCTGCAGAGAGTATTTTGCCGCCAGTTGTAATGCGCCGGTAATCTGCAGAGCCTGATCCCCGATAAGCTGAGTTTTGAAGTCGTCAGGATCAGGAACGTCCACCAGTACCTGCCCGGTTAAGTTGTTATTGTCATCAAGTTGGGTGCTGAAGTTGAAAGTTGATTTGGCCGGCCCTTGCAGCTGACCAGCAACTCGCCAGCCCTGCTGTTCCTGGTTGAGCAGAAGTTTGAGTTGAGAGAAATTTCCGCTCAGGTCGTTCCAGCCGATCTGGCCTTTCTTGACCTGAACTTCAAGGTCGATCGCCTGGTTTTTCAGGGCAAAGGTGATGCTTGCATCAGTGAGCGAAAAAGCCACTTCTTCGGGTAGCAGTGATGGCTGTCCAAGGGCTGTCAGGAGGCTCCGCAGCATGATGTGATTAAATTGATCCAGATGTAAAATACTGTGACCCAGAGTGAGGTCAGACCCGGCGAGATTGATCTGCAGTGGAGCAGTAAGAAGCTGATGAGCCTGCCATGAGAGGCTTTTTATGGTCAAGGTTTGCTGCTGGGATAGCTCGGCTGTCCCGGTGATGGCGACAGGATGGTTTTCATCAGGGCCGAAAAATGCGGAGAGGATGAAATCACAATTTTGTTGCAGTGATCCTGAAAAGTTCAAATCATGTAGATTCCATTGGCGGTCGGCGCTATGGATCAATAGCTGACCGTTGGAAACTGTCAGATGTTTGATTGTCAGGGGCAGCTGGTCTGGCATTCTCAGGGTCGTTTTTGCCGGCTTGCTCTGGTTTCGTGACTGGACGATTTCAACGTGTGGTTGGGTGATGCGTAGCGCATCAAGCTGCCGGTACCAGAGTGATCGGGGGGTGAAGTTCAGTTCTATCCGCGGGACAACCACAAGGACTTGCTGCGGGACATTGACGCTCAAGTCAAGGAACTCCAGCCCGGTTTCTGTCCAGACCAGTTGCCTGATCTGGACCTGTGCCTCAAACAATTGAGTCGCTATTTTTTCAACTTGGGGGCGAACAAATTGGTCCAGAATCTGATCAGCGTAAAGCCAGCAAATCCCAGCGAACAGGACAATCGCCAGCAACAGAATCAGGGCCATTCTGTAGATAAGTTTTTTCATTGGGTTCCGCCAGCAGAAAAATATGGTCAAACATCTCTGCCTATTTTACCACAGGGCGAAGAGATATCTTATCCATGTTTCTCGGGGCTCTCAAAGCTGGTCAGCGTATCTTTCTGTATGTTATCTTGCCCGGTATAGTATCAGGAGATTGAAGCAGGAATCATCAGAATGCAGGACCCGACATGAACAAACAGAAAATTCTTTTTCTCTGTACTGGTAATTCCTGCCGTAGCCAAATGGCTGAGGGCTGGTGCCGCCACCTGAAAAGTGAAGACTATGAAGTCTATTCTGCGGGGATTGAAACCCATGGTCTCAATCCCAATGCGGTCAGGGTGATGGCTGAATCTGGTGTTGATATTTCAACCCACAGAAGCAAGCATGTTGATGAGTTTGACGGGTTGCATTTTGATACCGTTGTGACTGTGTGCGGTCATGCCCATGAAAATTGTCCCCTTTTCACCCATGCGACCACTGTTTTCCACGTGGGCTTTGATGATCCGCCTGCACTGGCAAAAACCGCAAAAACAGAAGATGAGGCTCTCAATCATTACCGGCGCGTGCGCGACGAGATCAGGGATTTTGTCGCTACTATATCCGTTTCTTTGCGCTGTTGAGCAGAACTCATCCCCATAGATTAAGAAATAGTCCTGTTGATTCCAGGGCCATGGCAACCCATTGTAGATTTACCCTTATTCCCCCAGAAAAGCTTCTATGAACCAGACCGTATTTACCACATTGCCACTGAAGAATTCGATGATTAAGAACCTTGCCTCTCTTGGCTACAATGCGATGACCCCGATCCAGGCCGACAGTTTGCCGCTGATTCTGGCGGGGAGCGATGTGATTGCCCAGGCAAAGACCGGGAGTGGTAAAACGGCTGCTTTTGGCCTTGGTCTTTTGTCGCGCCTGGTAGCGACCCGCTTTTGCGTGCAAGGGCTGGTATTGTGCCCAACCCGGGAACTCGCCGATCAAGTAAGTAAGGAGTTACGGCGTCTGGCTCGATTCACCGACAATATCAAAATTCTCACCCTGTGTGGTGGCGTCCCTTTTGGCCCCCAGCTGGGTTCGCTTGAACACGGTGCCCATATCGTGGTTGGGACCCCGGGTCGGATTCTTGATCACTTGAGGCGCGGCAGCCTTGACCTGAAGGAGCTGCGGATGCTGGTTCTCGATGAAGCCGATCGGATGCTCGACATGGGCTTTCAAGAAGATCTTGCTACCATCGTCGCTGCGACTCCGAGCAATCGACAGACCCTGCTTTTCTCAGCCACTTATCCGAAGTCGATTGCCACCATGAGTGCGACGGTTCAGCAGAACCCGGTTACGGTGAAGGTTGAGGCAATCCATGACGGCCAGCAGATTGAGCAGCTTTTCTATTTTGTTGAGAGTGGCAAGCGGGTTGCCGCAGTGGCCCGGATTCTCGGCCATTACCGTTCGGAATCGACGCTGATTTTTTGTAATACCAAAAAAGATTGTCAGGAGGTGGCCGACGCGCTGACCGAACGTGGCTTTTCGGCGCTGGCGATCCATGGCGACCTGGAGCAGCACGAGCGCGACCAGGTGCTGGCACGCTTTGCCAATAAAAGCGTCTCAGTTCTGGTTGCGACCGATGTCGCGGCGCGCGGCATCGATATCAAGGAACTTGCCGCCGTGATTAACTATGAGCTGACCCGTGATCCGGAGGTTCATATTCATCGCATCGGTCGCACTGGTCGCGCCGGGGAACAAGGGTTGGCGCTAAGTCTGGTGACCGCTGCGGAGAGTCGGCGGGCGGCAGCAATTGAAGACTATCTTGGAACAACCGTTCCCCGCGCCGACCTTGAGACTTTAATCATGCCGTCGTCCGCATCTCTTGAAGCGCCGATGGTGACTCTCTGTATCGACGGTGGCCGCAAAAATAAGCTGCGTCCCGGCGATGTCCTCGGTGCCCTGACCGGCGAGGCAGGAGTTCCCGGCAGTGAGGTCGGAAAGATCAACGTTTTCGATTTTCACACCTACGTCGCTATTCGCCGGGCCAGTGCCAAGCTCGCTTTGGCTTGTTTGAGTGCAAATAAGATTAAAGGTCGGTTTTACAAAATCCGCAAATTCAACTGAAATTTTCAGGAACCGAGATTATGAAAATACAAAAATTGACCAAAGAGAACTACGCCAAGGTCTACGCGCTATTGCGTCGCGCTTTTCCAGGTAGTGAATATGAAGCGGTTTTAGTGCAGAAATTTCACGACAATGAAAAACCGCTCCATGAATGGGTATGTCTGCATACCAATAAGGCCATCGCCTACATCGCTTTTTCCAATGCCTATAATGGCGACGAGGTTTGCGGGTTACACTTGGCACCCATGGCGGTGACACCCGATTTTCAAAAGCAGGGAGTTGGTTCGGAGCTGCTCAGATTTGCTTTGCGTCAGGAAGAAATTAAAAGTCAGACCCTGTTTGTCTTAGGAGTGCCCCGTTATTATAAGAAGTTTGGCTTTGAACCATGCAGTCAGCCGATTTGCCCTTTTGATAAGAAGAATACACACTTTTTAAGTATGCGAAATGCGGATGCGGCAGGTTTTGTGGTTGGCTATGAGCCAGAGTTTAAGGTTTCTTCCAAGCCGGCCAAATCGGCCATATTCAAAGTTAAGAAGCGTCGTTGAGTTGAGTGTTTTCTGCTCCCCCTGCAATCGATTGAACCATCAATTTAAGCAACTTCCTCTTTTTTAGTATCAGAGCTCTTAAATGTGGACATTCTGCATGTTTTCTATGTCCGCCGGACTTCATGGCCGACAAGGGAATATCCGTATGGCCCACATTGGCTCGCCCGAAGTCAAATCCAATTGATCTCCCATAAAAAATCTACTTTAAATGGTAAATAATCCTTTACATTGTTCAAATTGGGTGTATAGTGATAAAAAATTACACATAATGGAGTCTCACAATGAATTGCCCTTACTGCGATCATAAAAATCATTTAGAAATTGACATGCACGCTGATGGTTACAGCTCTACGCTTTTGGAATGTAGTGAATGTGGAGCATTGCTGAATTTAAAACGAACAAACCTTGAGACAGTGCATGGCCCTACGGTACAGTTGCAAGCGAGACCGGAATAATCGCCCGATTGGAACTGAAAATTTCCGGAAGTCTCACCGGGAGATAATCATAGCCCTCTGGGACTGTTCACATTTTGATTTTTCCAGGTGAGATATGATCCAGATTATTGAAAAGCAACTCTCAATTCTATTCCCGCGTCGGGAACATCTTCACGTGTTGTCCTGCCAGATTCCTAATACCCTTGAACGGCGCAATTTACTCTATCGCCTGGTCAATCCTGAAAAAAACTGGCGAACCATTGAATCAATTTTTCAACTGGTCATTGAGGGCAAAGGGAACCTGAAGAAAATCAACTTTTTGTTCCTTCCGGAAACCTGCCTCCCTTTTGAAAAGCTGACACAAGCTTTGGCCTTACTTGATCAAATGCGGCCGAATACGGTCACGGTGATTGGTTTAGGCCCAATCGATCTGGCTACTTACAGGGACTTATTACAATCTTTTGCCGAAGATAATCAGGAAGCTCTTCAGTCAGTCCTTGAAGACATCGATTCCAGTGATATCGAAGGTCTTCCAGTCAATAGCTGCATGGTTGCGGTGAAAGAGCAAGATGGCCGCATGCGGGTCTTTTTTGAAGCGAAGAGCCATCCTTTTGTTGGTGAAGAAAATCTCGATAGCGATCACAACCTATATCGTGGGAAGATATTTTCCCTGTTTCGTTGTAGCCCAAGCTGTTTTAATTTCATGGCTTTGATCTGCCTTGATTATGCTTATCGAGATCTATATCAGTCCAACATCAGCGTTATTATTGAAAAAGCTAATCAGCTTTTTTTTGAAACACGGCAACGACTTGATTTGTTGGCTGTCATTGAATGCAACCCTAAGCCCGAGCATTCGGCCTTTCGAGATGTCGCTAATGGATTTTACGGAGAGTATCTAGAGCGTTCTCCCGGCGTTAACGATACCGTGACGCTATTTTGTAATGCATCTGAAGAGACACTGTGCACCGGGATTTCCCCAGGGGCAACCTTTGGTCACTCGTCGGTACTGCTGCATAAAAACCATAAAATTGAACAGATAGATATGGATGAATACTCGACGGACGATTTTGGTGGGCTCCCAGTATGTCGCTTGCGTTTTGGTGCGGCGACCCGACTGTACTATTTTAACTTACCTTTTTTTCATGAGCTCGATCCACGAACCACCCGCACCGCAATTAAGATTCATACAGTATTTAAACCTCATCAAGAAGGCTGGATTCGAGTTAATAGCGATGAAGTTCAACGAGAGGCAGCAGCTGTTCAAAAGGAAAAAAAGGTAGCATATTCAAGAAATATAAGGTCAATTGAAGGGCGGAGTGGGTCGGGGAGCACGTAGGTTTTACTCAATGATCCTCCCTGCTGGTGCGGAAGAATATGTTCAGATCAGTAGTAAATAGGTACTCCCTCTCTTTGCTTCTTATTGTGTAACTATTCAGCAAAATCGGGATGTCCCAGGCTTTTGCGGCGCGACCCAACGCAGTTTCAAAACCGTAAAACTGGGACAGCCCCCGATGACCCTGGGGGCATCCCGTTTTACTAACAGTTGCGCTGAAAAGTTACCTTATTGTTTAACCAACTACGAAAGTTAAAGTCTTAACGAGTTGGGGTGATGTCCCTCAAACTCCGGTTGAACGGTATGACAGACCGTGCAGTCATTACCAATCGGGCGGTCATTGCCTTGGTACTGCAATGGCTGGATACTGTCTCGATTTTCACCCAGCAGATTAAAGGTTGCCGGATAGACAGCGTGGGGGCTGCTGTGACAGGCCGCGCACATCATCGCTTCCATCTGATCATGACGATTGCGGTACAAACCTTCAGCACCTTCTGTCCAGGTGTTGAACGCATCGGTTGAGCTGCCCATCTCAAAATCCACATGACAAGTCAGGCAATCAGGTTCATTGATCCATGGGGTACGGGGATTGATCTCTGCAACTGTTTCGACGGTTCGTGGTTTCAGGTTCTCCATCAGTCGAGCTGCACCTTTTTTACCGGCTTCAAGTTCTTTTTTCAGCAGGCTCAAGGAATGATCTTCCATGGTGCCGTGACAGTTGGTGCAGTCCATGAATTGGGCATGATGACTGCGGAAGCTCTGAGTTGGACCATCCGGACGGGACGGGTGACAGGCGACACAGGCCTGCATCCCTTCCCGGTCGGTCAGAAAGTTTGCATGCCAACCGTGGATCGCAGCTGAGAAATTGAGTAAATCCGGGTTCCCTTTGGTGCCCAGACGTGAATCGGCATGACATGACTGGCAGAGCATCGGCTCACCATTTTTTGCCTTTTCCACCAGATTGGTGCCGCTGTTTTTATCGTGAGCAGCGAGGACATCAAGGCTGGTCTCAGCAGTCACTCCAGCCACCCCAGCGACTTTCCAACCACCTCCATGGCAGTTTTTACAGCCCATCTCGGTCGATGTCGGGACCACTGTTTTGGTTGTTGCCAAAATTTCCCCGGTCGTTTCATCTGTGGCGGTAATGGTAAAAATTGGATACGGATTAAAGCGACCGTCCTCTGGATAGGGAACCACTGGAACAGCTGCTGCGCTGAAGGCATGATGGTCTTCTTCAACTTGCATCGTTCCCGAGACTTTTAATCCTGTCATGCCAACACCAGGAGCCAGATCTGCTCCGAGTAATTTGTTGGCATAGTTCCAGAATTGAACTTTTTTTTCAGGGTATTCAAAGCCATCTTCGACCTGATAGCTGATTTTGACCCCTGCGGTGATGATTTCTGGAGAATCACCCCGTTTAACCAGCTGGGCAAAAATGTTATTGGCTGGTGGTTGTATAATCCAGTAGGGGCTGCTGTCCGAAACGGTGTGCATCGCCTGATCGTTCCAGGAAAGTAAAACGTATTCATCTTTTTCTTTGTCAAATGGGGGAATGGTCAGCGGAAGTTCCTTTTGTTCAACCACCGGATTTCCCATATTCATGTCATCAATATGATTCAGACCACTGACAATATAGTTAGCCAGTGCCCAACGCTCTTCGCGAGTGCCCATGAAATGTGGCATGTAGCCATTGAGTTTGCCGAGACCGTTCAGTTTGGCGTCCATGCCGAATGCATTGTCATATTTTTTGACCAATGGCTTGATATCGTTGAGGGGCCCATCGACCGAATGGCAGGCGCTGCACTGAAACTTGAACAGGTCCTGTCCTGCTTCCATCATGTTTTCGTCGGTGACTTTCTTATGCTTTGCCCATTTGGCCGTGGTCAGAAATCCAGCTTTCTGGACTTCCGGTACATCCTTGACGAAAACCTGATTCGAATACATGTGGTCGTAGATAATGAAGGGGCGTCGACCTCCCTCACGGATGAATTCGAAGGCGCCGAAATAGACCAAGGCAATCCCAACAATGGCAAAACAGAAAACTTTCTGCAGACTGTTTGGCAGTTTGATGGTCATAACCATTGAGGCGATGAAAAAAATCGGCATCACCCAGGTCAATAGGAGTAGGTAGTTGGCGATTTCTGGAGATTTTTCCAGAATCATTGTTATTGCCGGCTCTGGGATTGCTTGGAAATACCACCAGCCACCTGCGATCATCAGGGTAAAGGGGATGGCAACCCAGGCAGCACAGGTGCGCATAATATTTTGCCGCAGTTTTTCGTCTTTTAGAAAAGCTGCCGTGACAAAGCCGAACACTCCGCAGAGGGTCAGGGAAATGCCGGTACGGAATATCAACGATGGCCAGAATGTCGGATTAAAGAAGCCCGACCAGAAGTTGTGGTTTTCAATCCAGGCGCCGGGAGTGAGCATGTAGCCGATAATCCCGTTGATCAAAAACAGTGACATCCAGGCGCTGATGAAATAGAGCCAACCGATGATGAGGTGGTTCTTCCGGTTCATCTTGCCGAAAGTATAAAAGTAGATGAACAGGGCGATGATTTCAGTGAGGAAGAAAACCCATTCTGCAGCCCAGCCGAACACAAAGGTATGAATCAGGCTAGAGGTTGCCGCCGGATTAAGCAGGGCAATGGTCCACCAGATTCCGACGCCGGTCAGTCCACCAAAAACCATTGTGACGAGTAAGAAAAATTTACTGTGTTTTTTAACGTAATCAAGCAGCTGCGCGTTATCTTCTTTATAGGCCTTCTTTTCCAGCATGATCAGATAAAGCCCACCGCCAACTGCGAAGTGTGAAACCAGAACATGGACGACAGCGACAAGCGCAATCAAAAAACCGCCACCATAAGTTGTCAGTTCCCAGACAGGATAATTCATTTTGTCACCTCCTTGCGACAGCCAAAGGCAAGTTTAAGCATGTATCCAATCAGGGCTAAGCCGATGGCAAAGACCACCAGGAAAAAGATCAGCGGTGAATATTGTGGTTCCACGACCAGATCAGACAGTTGAAAGTAAGGTTTCAAGTAGGCAATACGAACCAAGTCACGCAAGAATATCATCACAATTAATGTTAGCAGGGTGATGATAGATGCCAGAATGACTTGTTTTTTATAGCCAATATACAGAGCGGAAAATCCGAGAATAATTCCAATTAACAACAGGATCGTAGCCAAGCTACTGCCACCCATAAATACCATCATCACGTTTTTCGGCAGAGCAAGCAGGAACCAGAAACCGATAAAAATCTGAATTGCGGTGGCGTAGGTAAAATAGGTCATGCCTTGATCAATCAGAAACTCTCGATTAACGGCACTTTTCGTGAAACGGAAATGGGCCACAAGGGCGAAGAATAGTCCGGCAACTGCTACTGCCCCAACGACAAAGTGAAGATAACGAGGGTATAAAGAAATGTCGCTCAGGTTAAGCAAAGTTCCCCCACCATTTTGGAAATAGGCCAGCCATTTTTCCGGTTGCAGCATCAGGGTCATATTGTTACTGAACATGAATCCGACAAACAGGAGAATGAGAACAGAAAATTCCAACATGAAGATGCGCGGGCTGCCTAAAGTCTCAAACTTAAAATCGTAGATATAGGCGCCATAATAGGCCAGGATCAGCAGGCCGAAGATGGAGAACCACCAGACTGCCATGAGAACTGAACTACTATAGATGAACTGGCCGTAAAGAACCTGGATAAATAGTAATGGAGCAACCCCCATATTGACAGCAAACGCGATAGTATAGGGCCATTTGTAGCCAAACTCTTTGTCCAACAGGGTGTTTTGTTCACCGCCGATAAAGGAACTGATCAGGGCAATGATGCCGCCACCAAGCATGACGTTCATGACCAGAATGTGCAGCAGAAAAGTTAGCATCAACAGAACATAGAACCAGCCCCAGGGAACGGAAAGGACATCAGGTGTGGGAATCAGTGCGGCAGGATTCATCGACTCTCCTCCAAAAAAAATTGTTAGCAATCAGTCCTTCTGTGGTCAACAGGCATTAGTATATCAACCCCTTCAATGAAATTCACTGTGGAAACTTAGCACGATAATTAGAAGAATAACAACAAAACATACTAAGAAATGTACAGGTTTAGCTTCTTGTTGTGGCGATCCGATTCTGCTATCTTCGATAGCTATAACTACATAAACTCAAGGAGATATTTTATGAAAATTATTTCGTTAGATCAGGTCCCTTCTGTGCCGATGCAAATGGAAGGAGCGGTTGGTGTGGTTAAGCAGGTTCCTCTTGGCAAGACCGATGGTGCTCCAAACTTTTCTTTTCGGGTTTTTACTGTCACACCTGGAGGGAACACTCCCTACCATGTGCATGACGCTGAGCATTTGAATTACATTCTTCAGGGTGAGGGCGTTCTGGTTGATCTGGATGGGAAGCAGCATCCGGTAAAGGCTGGTGATTTTTCCATGGTGATCCCGAATGAAAAGCATCAGTATCGCAATACCTCAACAACGGAAGAATTTAAATTTATTTGTGCGGTGCCGCTAGCTTACGAGTAGGTGTGGATTTTTGGCGTGGTTCTTTAAACGAAAAAAGCCCTCAATTGCAAGATTGAGGGCTTTTTTCGTTAGGTGATGATTTGTTGGGAGATGTTTCGCTGCCATTTTAAAACATTACGCTGTCAGTTTAAAGTCGATTATAGCCATTCAAGGCGGCAACCCGATATGCCTCAGCCATGGTGGGATAATTGAAGGTGGTATTGATGAAATATTTGATTGTGTTGTATGGCTTTGGTTGCGCCATGATGGCCTGCCCGATGTGCAGAATTTCGGCTGCGTTGTGTCCGAAGCAGTGGATACCAAGAATCTCCAGAGTCTCACGGTGAAAAAGAAGTTTGAGCATGCCCTCTTTCTGATCGGAGATCTGACCACGAGCTAAGTGGCGGAAAAAAGAGTGTCCCACCTCATAAGGGACACACTGCTCGGTCAATTCACCTTCTGTCTTGCCGAGACAGCTGATCTCCGGTGATGTGTAGATTCCGGTTGGAATATCGCTGACCAGATGATCATCACAGTGCCCTTCAACGATGTGTGTTCCAGTAAAACGTCCTTGATCGTAAGCGGCGCTCGCCAAATTGGGGAAGCCAATAATGTCCCCGACAGCGTAAATATGTGGCAGTTTTGTCTGATATGCATCATTTACGGCAATATTGCCGCGATGATCAATGTCGATACCTAGCGTCTCAAGCCCCATCCCGGATGAATTGCCACTGCGACCGTTGGCCCACAGGAGCATCTCGGACTTGATGATTTTTCCCGTCTTCAGATGTAAGACAACACCATCTTGGTTGGTCTCTACCCGCTCATACTCTTCATTCTGGCGAATCAGAATGCCCTTCTCGTCGCGCATATTGTAGCTAAGTGCATTGCTGATTTCTTCGTCTAGAAACGCGAGCAGCCGCTCCCTGGTGTTGATCAGGTTGACTCTCACCCCCAGGTCTTTAAACGCCGAAGCATATTCACAACCAACTACGCCTGCGCCGTAAACTGTCAGCGTGGCGGGGAGTTCGCGCATCTGCAGGATCGTATCGCTATCGACCACACGCTCGCCATCAAAATTGATGTCTTCTGGTCGGTAGGGATGTGAGCCAGTCGCAATGACAAAAGTATCGGCAGTAAAATGGTGAGAATTGCCTGACTCGTCTGTGACCCCAACACTGTGTGGATCGGTAAAGCGAGCATGCCCTTCGATTACTTCAACGCTATTGCGTTCATAGAATCCTTCGCGATTACTGACTTGTTGATCAACGACATCTCTGACAATGTCCATAAGGTTGGTGGAGGTTGCCTTGATGTGCTGATGGCTTCGGTCGAACAAGCGGCTTTTTCTTGCTTCGGCGTATTGCCGCACTACATGGATAAGGGTCTTGCTTGGAATTGTCCCCGAGTGCGTGCATCCGCCGCCTACCCGCGCATGGCTTTCAATGATGGCGACGGATTTTCCTGCCTTGGCCAGCTTGATCGAGGCTCCTTCGCCGCCGGGGCCGCTGCCAATAATAATGACATCAAAATGGTTTTTTAGATCTTTCATATGGATTTCTCTGCTCACAGTTTCTGAAGAAATTGACGACACGTACGTGTTCTTGGTCGTAGTGTTTTTGACAGTATATGGTTTTGTCGCTTCTCGATCAGCGTCAGGATAGTTCTACCATATTTTTCTACTGGAAGCAGTTATAGAAATTTTTTCACGATTGCAGCTAATATTATGGATTTTTAGTCCAAGGCTTCCAGGGCCGCTGCCTCTTTTTTCTCTGTCAGAAATGGTTTTAACAGATCAATTGGCATGGGGAAAAGGATTGTCGAATTTTTTTCTGCAGCAATTTCGGTCATGGTCTGTAAAAAGCGCAGTTGTAGAGCACCTGTTTCAGATGAAATTTGTTTGGCCGCCTTTGCCAGGTTTGCCGAGGCTTCGAATTCACCTTTTGCATGGATGACTTTGGAGCGCCGCTCCCGCTCTGCTTCCGCCTGTCGGGCCATGGCGCGCTGCATCTCCGTCGGCAGGTCAACATGCTTGATTTCGACGTTGGAAATTTTTACTCCCCAGGGATCGGTCTGGCGATCCAGAATCTCCTGCAGGTTGCTATTGATTTTGTCCCGTTGGGCGAGCAGATCGTCCAGTTCCACCTGACCCAGCACACTACGTAATGATGTCTGAGCCAGTTGGCTGGTTGCATAAAGGTAGTTATCCACTTCGATCAAGGCTTTTTCCGGATGGACGACCCTGAAGTAGAGCACGGCATTGACTTTAACCGAGACGTTGTCGCGGGTGATAATGTCCTGCGGGGGGACATCCATAACGACGGTGCGCATGTTGATTTTTTTTAGCTGATCAATGATGGGGATGATGAATTTCAAACCCGGCCCTTTGACCCCGGAAAAGCGCCCGAGTCGAAAAACCACTCCACGCTCATATTCAAGCAGAATTCGAATGGCAGATGCGATAATCAGCACCACGAAGGCCAGCGCGATAATCAAGAAAAATCCAGATCCCAATCCAAACATGTTTAGTCCTCCTCTGACTTGTTTGCTGTTGCCGAGCTAATTGTCTCAATTGCCTTGACCTTCAGGCTGAGCCCATCCATAACCCGAATAATTTCAATTTTTGTCCCGGTCGCGATCGGTTGGTCGGAGCAGGCCTGCCATGATTCGCCATGAACAAATACCCGTCCATTTCCATTGATCGGTTCGATGGTTTCGCCGGTTTTCCCGACCATACCTTCTTGCCCTGATGTGACTGGTTTTCGCTGAGTTCGGATCACCATCCCTGTGGCGAGGAGAAAAAAGCCGGCACTGACTGTCACTGTTGCGGCGATCACGGCTCGGGAAATCTGCAGGTAAGGTTCGCTGCTGTCGATCAGCATTAAAGAGCCAAACGCCATGGATATCATTCCGCCAAGCGCAAGCATTCCGTAGGAGATGACTTTTACCTCAAGGATAAACAGTACGATGGCCAGCAGAATCAGTAAAACACCAATGTAGTTAATCGGTAGGGAAGAAAAGGAAAATAGTGCCAACAGAATGGCGATGGCGCCGATTGCACCGGGCAGAACAACGCCCGGCTGGGAAATTTCGAAGAAAATACCGATGATTCCGAGCATCATCAACAGGTAGGCAATATTCGGATTGCTCAGAGCATTGAGGATGCTCTGCCGCCAGTTCATCTCAACCAACTCCAGAACGATAGCTCTATTTTCAAAGACCAGGACCTTGCCGTCACGGATATATTTGTAGCCGTCCAGTTGTTTCAGCAAATTTTCAGTATTGTCCGCAATCAGATCAATGACCGACAAGTCCAGTGCTTCCTGCGCGGAGATCGAGACGCTCTCACGGACCGCTTGCTCTGCCCAATCCTGATTGCGACCCCGTTTTTGCGCCAGGCTGCGCGCATAAGCAGCAGCATCATTTTCGACTTTTTTCATCATAGTGCTATCGGGCTGTTTGCCCGCGCCGATTGCCACCGGGTGGGCTGCGCCGATATTGGTGCCGGGAGCCATAACGGCAAAATCGGCTGCAAGGGCAATGAGTGCTCCGGCAGAGGCCGCTCGTGCTCCTTGCGGAGCAACGTAAACAATGACTGGGATTGTCGAGTTTAATTCGGCTTGAATAATCTCGCGCATAGATGTGTCAAGTCCGCCCGGAGTATCGATTTGAATCAGGATGGCCGGTTCGTTGTTCTGGTTGGCGGTGTTGATCTGTTCGACTATGAATGAGGCGGTGACCGGGTTGATAGATGAGGCAATATTCAGATAGCGCATCGATGATTGTATTGCACCACCAGCCTGGGGTGAAAGCCCAACGAGCAGCAATAGATTGAGAAGTATTTTAAGTAAAGTTTTCTGCATATCTTCATCTTAGCGTTGATTCTTGAACTGTCAATTCTATGATAGCTCTAAACAGGTATAAAAAAGAAGTGGGTGGGCCGAAGAATCTCTTGCTTTGTGGGTTTGAAAGAAATATACTGCAAAATTCTTTTAAATGGGTATTACTGAAAAATGCTAATAATATCAGGGTCGTTTTAAGAAGATATTTGCAGAATATTTAAATAAGGGTGCCAGAATTCTCTAGGCACCCTCTTTGTATTTAGTGCCAGAGGGAAACGGCTGATGAGCTGATGGCCACTGGTCACTTCTCCTATTCACGGGTGAATCTATGAGTATCAAAGATCAGCTTATGCAGGATATGAAAGAGGCGATGAAGGCCAAACAGGTGAATCGTTTAGGCACGATTCGGCAGTTACGTAGTGCGATTAAGAATAAAGAGATCGAACTACGTCAGGATCTGGATGATAACGGCATTCTTGGTGTTATCGGTACAGCGGTGAAGCAACGACGTGATGCGGCGCAGATGTACAGCGATAATGACCGTCCAGAGTTGGCGGCCAAAGAGGAGGCCGAACTGGCCGTTTTACAGGAGTATCTTCCCGCGCAGCTTAGTGAAGAAGAAGTCCGTACAATTGTGATTGCGGTCATCGCTGAAACTGGTGCTACGTCGCCGCAGGATATGGGTAAAGTCATGCCACAGGTTATGGCCAGAACCAAAGGCTCAGCCGATGGTAAAATGGTTAATCAGTTGGTGCGGGAACAATTGGCGGGATAAGTATCGGAGCAATCTTTGGGACTGGTTGATATCGCTATATTGGTGATTCTTTGTTTCTTCTTGTTGAAAGGGGTATTCAGAGGATTATTGAAAGAGGTTTGCTCGCTGCTAGGGTTGCTCCTGGGAGGAGTTTTTGCTTTTACCTTTCATCTGCCGTTGGCGCAGCTTCTCCAGGATTTTTTCAACCTGCCGGCTCAGCTCTGTATCTGGGGGTCTTTCCTCGCTATTTTTCTGTTGCTGGTTTTCCTTTTTGCGGTGATTGGCTTTGTCCTGCATCGATTTGTCAAACTTATTTTTCTGGGTGGATTTAACCGACTAGCCGGGGCGATATTTGGAATTATTCAGGGGGTCGTTATTCTGGCAATGATCGTTCTTGCCCTCAACTCATCGGTGGCTCCAGATACAGTCAGGGGGGTGGTTAAGGGGTCACAACTGGCACCCCCATTTGTCACCCTTGGCGAATCAATATTTAGTGGAAGCCAAGGCTTGGTCGGGCGGTAACTGAGCAATGATCTGTAACGAAGCGGCATTGCAAAGACTTGAATACCCGCGTTTGAGAACCCTGCTGGCAGGCCAAACGCAGTCGGAGCCGGGATATTTACAGGCAGAACAATTAGTTCCATTGCTTGACCAGGCTGCTGTTGAAACTGCATTGACTGAGGTCGATGAGGCGGTTCGGTGGCTACTTGATGGACAGGCTCCATCTTTGGGTGGCTGTTGGAATCTATCCGCATTGCTGGGATCTGTCAGGGCTGAAGGGAGTTTGATTGCTGCCGAAGATTTGCTGAAAATCGCGCAATCATTGCGGGTTACGGGCGATTGTCGGCTCTGGTTCAAAGCGCAGAACCAACAGCTGTCATTAGCCCAAATAGCTGCCGGAATAACAGCGTTGCCTGAGTTGCAGCGGCGTTTGCAGGATTCAATTGGATCCCGTGGCGAACTACTCGATAGTGCCTCGTTTGAACTAGGCGATTTACGCTATCAGATTCGTCAGACCCGCAGTCGGATCAAACAACAGCTGGATCAGTTGTTGACTGGGGATCGTTCTTCCAGCTTGTTTCAGGAACGTTTGATAACAACCCGCAATAACCGCTATGTGGTGCCATTAAAAAGTGATTGTCGAGGCCAGTTAAAAGGTTTTGTTCAGGATGAATCAGCAAGTGGACAAACTCTTTTCCTGGAGCCTTCTCAGGTGTTGGAAGGAAATAATCGCCTCCAGCAATTAGCTCGTGAAGAACAGCGTGAAGAGCGACGAATTCTGTTGCAACTGGCAGAACTGGTACGGCGTGATGCCACTCTTCTGCATAAAAATCAGACTTTTTTGGCGCGCATTGATCTTCGTTTTGCTGCCGGCCGGTTGTCGCTTAGCTATCATGGTTGCCGACCTGAGTTGGTCAGCGCCTCAATTATCGAACTGAAGCAGGCTCGCCATCCGTTGTTGATGGAAGTTGACGGAAGTTTTGACCTGTCCGCTGCCGTTGAAATTGATGTGTTGCTAGGTGAGGACTGTCAGGCTCTGGTGATCAGTGGTCCGAATACCGGGGGAAAGTCGGTTGCGTTAAAAACTTTAGGGTTGTTCTTGTTGATGGTGCGTTCAGGGCTGCATGTGCCCTGTCATGCTGACAGCCGGTTGCATCTCTATCAGCATCTGTGTGTCGATATCGGTGATGAGCAAAGTATCGCGCAAAATTTGTCGACCTTTTCGGGGCATTTACTCAAGGTACGGGATATTCTCGAGCAGGCTGATGCCGAAACGCTGGTGTTGCTCGATGAGGCCGGAACCGGAACCGATCCAGCGGAAGGGGCGGCGCTGGTGCAAGCGGTGCTTGATCAACTTTGCCAGCTGGGAGCGAAAACACTGCTGACAACCCACCTTGGGCAACTAAAACATTTTGCTCATGGACAGGCGACGATTGAAAATGCGGCGGTTGAGTTTGATCCCGAAACTCTGGTGCCGACTTACCGGTTACGCTATGGAATCCCGGGCGCCAGCAGTGCTCTGACAACGGCCAGCCGTTTGGGATTGCCAAAACAGGTTGTTCAGCGGGCGATTCAATATCTGGGGCAGGAAGAGCATGATCACAGTGCCTTGTTGTCCAGATTGAATACTCGGCAGCAAGAGTTGGAGCATGAACTTTTGCAGGCTAAGCAGTCAAGGCTTGAGGCCGATGCAGCACAACAGTTGCGCAAGCAGCAATTACGACAGCTCAAGGAGCGGAAGCAGGAAATCCTTCTCCGGGCAACCCGCCAAGCTGATGAGTTGATTGCTGTCACAGAATCGCACATGAAACAATTGCGTAAACGCAAGCCAGGCCCTACGCCACCGCAGCAGGCTGTTGATGAACGGCAGCAATTTGCAGCTGCCAGGGTAGATCTGACACCGTTTAAACCAAAACGGAAACGCTCGGGGACTATTCCTGTCGCGTTAAAAGTCGGAGAGTTGGTGCGGATTGCTGCGCTGGATATTGAGGCGCAGGTTGAGCGTTGGCATGGCGAGAGCATTGAATTGCAGGTTGGCGGAAAACGGATGCGTCAACCCATCGGCGCTCTGGAACAGTTTAGCCCGCGGCGCTTTACCTCTGCGCCCAAGAGGAGTGAACAGATCTCTCGCAAAGTGACAGATCGGCAGACCAGTCCGCAGCTTAAATTGATTGGCCAGCGGGTTGATGAGGCGCTGGCGCAGTTGGAACGTTTTATCGATGATGCGGTGCTGGCAAATTTGCAGCTGGTGGAAATTGTCCACGGCTCAGGAGAAGGAATCCTGCGTCGTGCTGTGCGTGAGCACCTGGGCGGAGAACGCGAAGTTACAGCATTTTACGCCGCACCGATAAGTCAGGGCGGAGATAATATTACCATTGCTGAATTGAGTCATCAATGACTGGGCAGATTTCAGAAGGTAAAATCAATGAAGTCCGCGAACAAACCGATATTGTCGAGTTGATTTCGCAATATGTCAGTTTGAAACACTCCGGGGCTAATCACACCGGGCTCTGTCCGTTTCATTCGGAAAAATCCCCATCGTTCAGCGTGAATTCTGCCCGGCAATTTTTTCATTGTTTCGGTTGCGGAGTTGGTGGCGATGTTTTCTCCTTTCTGATGAAGACCGAAGGGCTTGCCTTCCCCGATGCTGTACGGCGGTTGGCGGAACGGATCGGCCTTGATTTGGAGGAGCGGACTCTGTCGCCTGAGGAAGAGCTGCGAGACCGGCAACGTGAGAGCCTTTATCGTGTGAATGAGGTTGCAGCTGCTTATTTTCATCAATTGCTGATGGAACACCCGCTTGGTGAGCCAGCGCGAAAGTACATGAAAGTTCGTGGATATGGACGTAAGGCTGCCGGAGAATACCACATTGGCTTTGCTCTTGATTCCTGGGATGGATTAAAAAAACATCTGGAAGAGCAAGGGTTTGCGGACGAAGATGCGCGTACTCTGGGTTTGATCCGACCAGGAAAGCAGGGCCGTGGAGATTATGATCTATTTCGTGATCGGTTGATTTTCCCCGTTTATGACTTGTCTGGTCGAATTGTCGCTTTTGCCGGGCGGGTTTTGGATGATAGTAAGCCTAAATATATTAATTCACCAGAATCGCCAGTTTATCACAAAGGGCGGGTCTTATTCGGTCTGTATCAGGCGCGTCAGGCAATGCGGCAGAGCGGTGAAGTTCTTCTGGTGGAAGGTTATTTCGATCAACTGGCATTGTATCGAGCCGGGTTTCCCCAAGTTGTTGCGACTTGCGGGACAGCACTCACATCTGATCACGCGCAACTCTTAAAGCGCTATGTCCAGCGAGTTGTTCTGTTGTTTGATCAGGATGCTGCGGGCAAGCAGGCGACGTTTAAGGCAATGACGGTATTGCAGGAGGCCGGTGTTCCTGCCTCTGTGATTGAACTGCCAACCGGTGAAGATCCTGATTCCTTTATCCAGGGGCAGGGTGCGGAGGCTTTTCGGGTCAGGCTCGAAAAAGCACGTTCGGTTATGGATCTGTTTATGGATGACGTACTGACTGAAGCAGGCAGCGGTGTTGAACAGAAAGTTCGCGCGGCTGAGCAGATTGTGGAAAAGATTTCCGGTCTGAACAGTGAGTTAGAGCAGGATCTTTATTTGAAAGAATTGGCTCGGCGTAGCGGTATTGATCTTGACCGGTTGAAACAGGTGAATAAAAAGGCTATGGGACGGGGGAATCAGGGGAAAAAAACATATTCGGCACCAGCGCAGCCAGAGAACTATCCGCTGCCGGAGCCACCTTTTTCTGGAATGACCGGTGGGAGTGATCCCAAATCAGCAAGGCGAACTGACTCAAAACCAGGCTGGAGTCGTTCGGAAGAAACGTTATTGTGTCTTTTTTTACAAAAGCATGTCAGCCGAGAAAAAATATTGGCAGCGGGCGGCCTTGATCTTTTTAACCATCAAGATGCTCTGGAAATAGCTCAGATACTGCTGGATAATTCAGTCGATTCCGAGTTTGAGATGAAATCTATAATTAGCAAGCTTGACCCCGATAAGACACGCTTGTTAACTGCTTTATCGACACATGATCAAGGTCAATTTGGTGAGAATGTTGAGGCTCTTTTTAGCGGCTGTCTGGAGGCATTAACGCGGGAGAAAAAAAAGCGCCAACGCGGAGAGTCGATTGATAAACTTCGTCAATTTGAGCAAGCGGGCGATACAGAAAACACAAAAGATTTGTTGAAACAGTTTAAAAATCTGAAGTAGCGGTTACACTTACTAAATATTTAAGTCTGCAGATAACTTGGATCCATCGAGTATTCACTATTCAGGTATAATTCAGACTCCAGAGGAGAGTAGGCAATAATGGCAAAGAAAATAAATCCGGATGAAATTCAGCAACTGATAGACATGGGCAAGGAAAAAGGCTTTCTCACCTATGATGAAGTGAATGAACTGTTGCCGGCCAACATGGTGTCCTCGGAACAGCTTGAGGATGTGATGAGCATGTTTGGTGAGATGGATATTGAAATCGTTGAATCAGAGGGTAAGGCGACAGGCTTAAAAGATGATGATAGCGATGATGATGAACGAGAAGTTGAGTTAGAGGCGGGCACCCTTGGTAGAACCAGCGATCCGGTGCGCATGTATCTGCGTGAAATGGGACAGGTTGCTCTGCTGACCCGTGAGGGCGAGGTAGTAATCGCTAAACGGATTGAAGAGGGCGAAGCTCAGGTGACTAAGGTGGTGATGCGCACCCCGATTGCTGCTCATGCAGTGAAGCAGTTGCTATTACGGCTTGAAAAAGGACAAAGCCGGGTTTCAGATATTACCCGCGACTACGATGAGGAAGAGGGCGGTGAAGTAGAAGGAAAACAGCGTAGGCGTCTACTGGAATTATATGAAAAACTCCGGTTGCTTGAGCAACATCTGCTAATAATCGAGGAATCCTTACAGACTGTTTCTGGCAAGAAAAAGCGTCAAGAGTTGGAGGCGCAGAAGGAGGCAGATCGCAAGCTGCAAATCAAACTGTTGCGTGAGGTTCGGCTGAAAGATTTCCAGGTCGCTAAAATTGTTGACCGTCTTAAGGATATGGGGAATCAAGTTAAAAAAGGAAAGGCCGAAATTGCTGATTGCGAGGATAAAGTCAGTCGTCCTTACGGCGAAATTAGCAGCTATTTGACACGCATGCGGCAAAACGATGTCGAAGCGCACGCCGTTGCCGATGAATTAAATGTTGCCGGCGATGTTCTGTTATCTGTTGAAAAGCGGCTGTTGTCTGCAGAGCGTAAATTTATCCGGGTGACAGAAGAGTCCGGCTTTGAGCCCGACGATTTGCTGGAGTACTTAAAAAATGTTTATAAAGGCGAGTGGATTGCTAAAAAGGCAAAAGCTGAACTGGTTGAGGCTAACCTGCGCCTGGTTGTGTCAATTGCAAAAAAATATACCAACCGCGGGTTGCAGTTTCTCGATCTGATTCAGGAAGGGAATATCGGCTTGATGAAAGCGGTTGATAAGTTTGAGTATCGCCGTGGTTATAAGTTTTCGACTTATGCCACGTGGTGGATTCGTCAGGCCATCACCCGTGCCATTGCCGATCAGGCTCGGACCATCAGAATACCTGTCCATATGATTGAGACAATTAACAAACTCATAAGAACCACTCGACAGCTGGTGCAGGAATGCGGTCGTGAACCGACCCCGGAAGAAATTGCCGAACGGATGGATCTTCCCCTTGATAAGGTTCGGCGAGTGCTGAAAATTGCCAAAGAACCAATCAGTCTGGAGACTCCCATAGGTGAGGAAGAAGATTCATCTCTGGGTGATTTTATTGAAGATAAAGCAGTTGTTTCACCATTAGAATCTGTCCTTAAAGGGAATCTTACCGATCAGACTTCGCGAGTTCTGGCCTCTTTGACCCCTCGGGAAGAAAAGGTTTTACGGATGCGCTTTGGTATTGGTGAAAAATCTGATCATACCCTGGAGGAGGTTGGGCAGGATTTCAATGTCACCCGTGAACGGATTCGGCAGATTGAAGCGAAAGCTTTGCGTAAATTGCGTCATCCCAGCCGAGCTAAAAGATTACGGGGGTTTGCTTCCACTGAGGGTTGATGAAATGGCGTCGCAAAAAAGTCCGCTCTGCTGCGTTGTAGCATTTTTTCAGGATCTCGACATACTTATGTATGTCTTCGCCCCTGAAAAAACACTACGCCTTGCCGAACGAAATTTTTGCCTAGCCATTTCTGAATCCAGTAAAAGTTGATAGCTTCGCCAGCGTATGATTCTGGCACAAATATTATAAGCGTAAATGATACTTTCTCTTGACAGTAGCGAGCTATTTTTCTTATTCTGAGCTCTTGTGTGAAGGGCCCATAGCTCAGTTGGTTAGAGCCGCCGGCTCATAACCGGCTGGTCCCAGGTTCGAGTCCTGGTGGGCCCACCATTAACCCTAGCAGCGTTTACGCTGCCAATTTTATCAGGCAATAGAGATTGAACAGAGATTATCGCTTAACAAAGTTGACGCTTCCAGATAACGAACCCGGGAGAAGCGTAGAGATTGCGGCACAGTTCGCAAGTGCAGAGAAACAGATCATGAGAGAGTGTACCGAACAGCCGGTGCACTCTTTTTTTTGTGGGGGGTACAATGGCTAAGCAAAAAACAGCTTGTTTAGCGGATATCATTGGCCTGCTCAATCAGCTATGTCCCCCCGACTTAGCCGAAGATTGGGATAATGTGGGCTTGCAGGTGGGCGATCCAACAGCAAAAATTGATAAGATTCTTGTCTGTCTGGATGCCGAAGAAATTGCCATCCAAGAGGCACATCGCCAGGGCGCACAACTGCTTATCTCCCATCATCCCCTCATTTTTAAACCGCTTAAACGCCTGAGCCCTACCGATATGACCGGGCGGGTTCTATATCAAGCCATCAAGCAGGATATGGCCGTTGTCAGTGCGCACACCAATCTGGATCGTGCCGCCGATGGCTTAAATGACTGGCTTGCTACTCGACTGGGGGTGAATGTCCCTATTCCTTTGGAACGCCCTGAAAAAGGTCATTTCTACAAGCTGGTCGTGTATGTTCCTCTTGGTCATGAAATGGCAGTCAGGGATGCCATTTTTGCTGCTGGAGCAGGGCAAATTGGCGCCTATGATCATTGTTCATTTAACAGTCGTGGAACCGGGACATTTCGTGGCTGTCAAGGAACACAACCATTTATTGGCACTCCTGGAAAACTTGAAATGACTGAAGAGGTCCGCCTGGAGACGGTCGTTCCTGTCTCGGTATTGAACAAAGCGGTCTCGCGAATGTTGCAAGCACATCCTTATGAAGAAGTTGCTTATGATTTGATCCCTTTGGCTAATGAACGTTTGGATGTTGGCCTGGGACGAGTCGGTCACCTTGAAAAAACCATTTCATTGCGGCAATTTGCCGAACAGGTGAAGACATCGTTACAACTTACTTCACTCAAATTGGTTGGTGATTTACAACGACAGATCAGCCGAGTTGCTGTTTGTGGCGGCACTGGAATGTCATTGTTTTCCGCAGCTGTACGTCACGGTGCCGATTGTCTGGTTACGGCGGATATAAAGTTTCATGAAGCCCAAAGAGCGAGAGCCGAGGGAATCGCATTGATTGACGCCGGACATTTTGCTACGGAACAAATAATGGTGGCGGAGCTTTCCCAGAGGTTGCGGAAAGTCGCGAGCGAACGCCAATTTAGGATTGAGATTATTGAAATGACAGCAGAAAAGGACCCTTTGGTTGTATTCTGACTGTCACCACCTGTACTGAAAATGGAGGTTATTAACGTGAAAAACAAAATGAATCTGCTGAGAGATCTTCAGGAAATTGACCAGGAAATCAGCGCTATTGAGACAACCCGGCACGGTTACCGCAGTGAATTGGATGCATTTGAGGCTGATGTTGTGAGAGTTCAGGAAATGCTTGATCAATTGAACCAAGAAGTGGCTCAGTTGCAGCAGACCGAAGCTGAATTGCAGCAAGGTTTGCTTAAAGAACAGGATAATGTGAGACGGGTTGAGGCCCGCTTGCCTGAGATCCAGACGCAGAAAGAATATGTCGCTGTTCTGAAAGAGATTGATATTGCAAAAAAATCGAACAAGGATGTTGAAGAACAAATGCGGGCTCAGCTGCAGGAAATCTCCGTCCTTGAGGAAGATATTGCGGAGAAGGAGGGTGAGCTTAAAGCGATCCAAGAAAAATCGGAAGCACGCGGTGCTGAATTGAAGCAATTGCTCACGGAGTCTGAGGCTATGTTGCTTAAGCGAACTCAGACACGAGAATCGGTTGCTGCTGCACTTCCCGCGAGTCTGTTGCGCAAGTACCATACGTTGTTCAAGCGTCGGGGCGGGATGGCTCTGGCTTTGGCGAGTAACGGTGCCTGCCTTGGTTGTAATATGCAGTTGCCGCCACAGCAGTACAACAAGCTGTTAGAAGTAGCAGAAATTCAAAATTGCCCCCACTGTAACCGGATTCTTTACGTTGAGGTGGACGTTTAACATTTCGTTTAGAGGTTGGTCAAAGAAGGACAGATGATCGCCGTCTGCCGGGGCTTTAGCCGCGGTGGAGGGAGGAAAGTCCGGGCTCCACAGGACAGGATGGTTCCTAACGGGAACCGGGGGTAACCCCAGGGAAAGTGCCACAGAGAGAAGACCGTCTGCTGTAGCCCGTAGGGCTAAAAGTGGATAAGGGTGAAACGGTGAGGTAAGAGCTCACCAGTTCTGGCGGTGACGTCGGAAGCTTGGTAAACCCCATCCGGAGCAAGGCCAAATAGGGGAACGTTTGAGGGCTGTCCGCCCGAAGTTCCCGGGTTGGCTGCTTGAGGTCGTTGGCAACGACGATCCTAGATGAATGATCATCGCCTTGCTGCAGGTAACTTCAACAGGGAACAGAACCCGGCTTACGGACTTCTTTGGCCACTTTTTTCGCGACAGTATGATATCCTCATGCTGTCGCTTTTTTCTTGAAATACTACTGATTTGATTGTCCCCAGCTGGAGGAGTCTGTCATGCCATTAAGTTTTGATCGTTGTAACGGTGAGATTGATGATCTTATTGATCTCCTGATGCGCAAAGCAGAGGTTTATCATCCTGACATGATCCGTGAAATGATTATCGGGGCGCTGAAATCGGGTCAGGAAAATGATTATCTTGCGGATCAGAAGCTGATGCGTACGACCATGAAGGAAATGCGTTATACCAATAAGATTTTTTCTCCTTACCGGAACCGCAAAAAAGTGACCGTGTTTGGTAGCGCCAGAACTTCTGCCGATGAACCAATTTACAAAACATGTGTTGAATTCTGCAGGTTACTGGTTGAACATAATTATATGGTCATTACCGGCGGCGGCCCTGGAATTATGCGAGCAGGGAATGAAGGGGCTGGGGTGGAAAATTCTTTTGCGGTGAACATTCGACTGCCGTTTGAGCAAGATACCAACCCGGTGATGAACCAGGATAAAAAAGTTATCACTTATAAATATTTTTTCAATCGCAAGGTGGCTTTTCTTAAGGAAGCTGCCGCCGTTGTCATGTTTCCAGGCGGGTTTGGCACTCTGGATGAAACGATGGAAATAATGACCCTGATCCAAACAGGTAAAAATCCACCGATTCCTGTGGTGATGATCGATGATGATGGAGGATATTGGGAGGACTGGTTGGACTTTCTCAGAGGCAGTCTGCTCAAGAGGGGATTGATCTCCGGCGCGGATTTTTCTTTATTCTCGATTACCCGAGATCCCGCTGAGGCGGTACAGGTGATTGATGATTTTTATCGCAACTATCATTCGCTGCGTTTTGTGGGGAACAAGCTAGTTATCCGTTTGAATAAGCCTCTCGATTCTGATCATCTCAATATATTAACTGGTGAGTTTGGAGAAATTTTGGTGCCAGGTGGAAAAATTAGTTTGAGTTCGCCATTGCCAGAGGAATATGATCAGCCTGACTTGAAGCATCTGCCGCGGTTGACTCTGGAATTTGACCGGCGCAGCTACGGGTTGCTTAAATCTTTTATCCGCCGGATCAATTCTTTTTAGAAGGGACATAATGTCTGTTGCTACAGGTCTGCCTATTAGCCGTCTGACCGCACATTTGCCACATCAGGATTTACGCCAAATGGTGCGGCTGGTCCGTTTGTTGTTCCGCTTGAGCCACTCAGAAACATACCGCAACCAGATTTTTCCTCAGATCCCCGCAGCTGCCAGATTCAATCCCGGCCATGCAGCATTGATGATGGGCTACGACTTTCATTTGACCGACCATGGACCCCGGTTGATTGAGGTCAATACCAACGCAGGTGGCGGATATATCGCCTGGTTGAGTGAGCAGTTGGCTGGCGAGATGTCATCCCTCTCTCTGTCAAATCGTTTTCAGCAGCGTTTATTGCAAAGTTATCTGCAGGAATGGCGCGACTTTTCCGGGGGAGAACGACCATTGAAGCGGGTTGCCGTGGTTGATGAGGATCTGGAGCAGCAGGCACTTCTTCCGGAGATGGTTGGCTGTTGTGACTGGCTGTGTCAACATGGAATCGATGCACAAATGGCTTCCCCTGAACAACTTCAAGTTCGCTCAGGAGGAGTCTATCTGCACGAGAAAAAAATTGACCTGATCTATAACCGGCACTGTGATTTCTATCTTGAAACAGACCTGATGAATGATTTGAAGTTAGCCTATCTAGCGGCCAAGGTCTGCTTGTCCCCCAATCCTTTTGCCTACGGATTGTTGGCTGACAAGCGCAGGATGGTGCTCTGGTCTGATCCGGATGCTTTGGATGGATTAGATTTATCAGTTCAAGATAAACAGTTATTGTTGGCAATGGTTCCCCCCAGCTTTTTGTTATCGACACAAGATCGGGACAATATTTGGACGCGACGTAAAAAGCTAATTTTTAAGCCTGTCACCAGGTTTGGTGGTCGTGGAGTATTAATGGGAAAGGGTATTACGAAAAAACGGTTTGCCGATCTTGATCCAGAAACAACTCTGGTGCAGGAGGTGGTTGCACCCTCAATTGAAACTTCAGCAAACGGAGATGAGTTTAAGATGGATCTGCGCCTGTTTGTTTATCGCGATCGCCTGCTTGGGGTCGGAGCTAGATTATATCAAGGACAAGTGACAAATTTGAGAACGGAAGGTGGGGGGTTTGCACCGGTGCGGATTGTTTGAAACCTTACCCGCCCGCTTTTTTAACTTTCCAACCTTTATCCTCCAGCAAGCTTAACAGCAGGTCACGGTGATCACCCTGAATTTCGATCACACCATTTTTGATCGTCCCACCGGTTCCACATTTCTGCTTTATCTCTTTCGCCAGTGCCTTCAGGTCATCTCCCGTTAAAGGGACACCGGTGATCAGAGTAACCCCCTGACCTTTTCGCCCTTTTGTCTCCCGCTGAAGGCGGACAATACCATCGGATTTAGTTTTATTCGATGGTTTGTTATTGCACCGGCATTTTTGCAGACGTAGACCACACTTGGGACAGGTCGTTCCGGTTTCATCAGAATAAACGAGTCTATGATTTGAGTTTGCCATGATTATCTCAGCCTTTAAAAGGGTCGGGCTTGGTAACTACTGATGTATAGTTTTTCTGAACTGACATTCAACACAGATCATTTGAAATTCGTAAAGCCCCGATTCCTTATTCATAACCGTTACATTGGTCATGTGTCGGTTGCAGGTGATTTTATAGCATTCGCT